>DATEGI010000289.1:0-39363 GCA_035280205.1 Terriglobales bacterium
ACAATCGAGCACTTCGCCCGGTTGCGTGCAGTTTTCCGCCAGGGAGCGAAGAATGCCGCGCCCTGCCGACATCATTAACGCCGCCGGCGTACCCTTGCCGGAAGCATCCGCCAGCACCAGCCCCCAGCGTCCCTGGCTCAGAGGAATAAAATCGTACCAGTCGCCGCCCACCGCGCCCGCGGGAACAGACAGGCCAGTGATCCTGTATCCGGGAACCAGGGGCGAACTTTTGGGAAACAATGCCTCCTGGATCTGGCGCGCTTCCTGGGCCTCACGGTCGGCGCGCTCCCGCGTCAGGCGCTGCTCGCGGAACAGGCGCGCGTTCTGCACCGCGACTTCAATGTGGCAGCCCAGCGCCTGCAGAAGGCGTAGTTTCTCATTGCAGAAGGCGTCAATGTCCGGATGCGCGGCGGTGAATACACCAATTAGTTCGCCGTTGATGGTTAGCGGAATTCCGACTTCAGAACGCGTATCCGCCTCGCACGCCAGGTAGTAAGGATCAACCCGCACGTCGGGAGCGTAATGCATGCGGCCAGTGAGGGCTACGTGGCCCACTATTCCCACTCCTGGTTGCAGCGTGTGGCCTTTATGGTGCAGCGAGCAGCCGTGCACTGCGGCCAGGGACATGTCGTCGCCTTCGCGCAGGTAAATGTTGGCTTCGAGAATGCCGAACCAGCGGGCAACGTCGTGCACAATGCGCTCGATGAGCAGCTCAAGATCGAGGATGGAGCCCATCTCCCGCGCGGCGCGGTGCAGCAGGAGCAGGCCCTCACTGTCGTCCGACGAAAACGGGGCGGGGATATGCTCGGCAATCGGTCTGGGAAAGGTGGCCATCGCGCGCCTGACGCAAACTAGTAGTCAGGACTCAGTAGTCAGCAAAAGCTCCTGACTCCTGTTTTTGATTACAGAGGGCCTCTCAAGATTCTTTTTTATCCCGCTCGGGCTTGTGCTGTGCGCCATCCGCGCGCCGCTTTTTAAGCTCTTCCATGCGTTCGCGGATGCGCCTTTCCACGCCCTCAGTGGTGGGCCGGTAGTAAATCCGGTCGCGCAAGTTGTCGGGCAGGCATTGCATGTCTGCCACCTTGCTCTCCAAGTTGTGGGCGTACTGGTAATCCTTGCCGTAGCCCATGGACTTCATAAGCCCGGTAGGTGCGTTGCGCAAGTGCAAGGGAACCGGCTGGGCTACTGTCTGCTCTACGTCCTGCTGCACTTCGCCGTAAGCGGTATAGAGCGCGTTCGACTTGGGCGCCAGGGCCAGGTACACCGCCGCTTCGGCCAGCGCCAGGTTGCCCTCGGGCATGCCGATGAAGTCCACGGCGTCGCGCGCGGCAACCGTCAGCGCCAGCGCTTGGGGATCTGCCAGGCCGATATCCTCCACCGCCATCCGCACCAGGCGGCGCGCGATATAAAGCGGATCCTCGCCCGCTTCCAGCATTCGGCCCAGCCAGTAAAGGCTGGCATCGGGGTCGCTGTTGCGCACCGACTTGTGCAGCGCAGAAATCAGGTTGTAATGTTCTTCGCCGGCCTTGTCATAGAGCAGCACGCGCTTCTGCAGCGCATCCTGCACGATGGGATTGGTGATTTCCGCGCCCGGCTTGCCGCCATTCGCCTGCATTGCCAGCCCGGCCGCGACCTCGAGCGCGTTGTATGCGCTGCGTGCGTCCCCGCTGGAGTAGGCTGCAATGCGGGCCAGCGCTTCATCTCCCACCCGCAGTTGCATTTTGCCCAGACCTCGTTCCTTGTCGGCCAGGGCGCGCCGCAGCAGGGTAATGATCTGCTCTTCGCTGAGCGGATTCAGCGTGTACACGCGGCAGCGCGAGAGCAGCGCGGAAATAATCTCAAACGACGGGTTCTCGGTGGTGGCGCCAATCAGGCGAATGGCGCCGCTCTCCACATAGGGCAGGAAGGCGTCCTGTTGGGCCTTGTTGAAGCGGTGAATCTCGTCGATGAAGACGAGGGTGCGGGTGCCGTACTGGCGCGCTTTGTCGGCGTCAGCCATTACCTGCTTGATCTCTTTAATGCCCGAAAGCACCGCGGAAAATTCGATGAACTCCGCCCGGGTGAGGCGCGCGATTACCTTCGCCAGCGTGGTTTTGCCCACTCCCGGCGGGCCCCAGAAGATGATCGAACCCGTGTCATCCCGGTCAATTTGGGTGCGCAGCGGCTTGCCCGGGCCGACAAGGTGTTCCTGGCCGATGAACTCCTCCAGCGTGCGCGGGCGCATGCGGTCGGCCAGTGGCCGCGTGCGGTCGGCGGACTCATCGGCCGGTATGGGCTGAAAGAGGTTCAAAACCGTGTTCACCACAGAGGCACAGAGACACAGAGAAAGACAAGGTCAAGAAATATAAATGCAAAAAACTGCGTAGTTATATGATTCTTCGCCGGATGCCATCCTTCAACAATGGGACATTGAAGTTGATGATCAGTCCGACGGTCTTGTGTGCCAGGCGCAGATAAGTCAATAGCTGCGCTTCATGCACAGGCAATAGCTGTTCGACAGCTTTCAATTCCACCACCACTTTCTCTTCCACAAGCAAGTCAATTCGGTACCCACAATCCAGCTTCAGGCCCTTGTAGATGACTGGCAGGTCTGACTGGCGCTGAAATTGTATTCCTCGCAAATGCAGTTCGTGACAGAGACACTCCTCGTAAGTCGACTCCAATAGTCCAGGGCCAAGCTGCTTATGCACCTCGATTGCCGCGCCGATAATTGGCTCGGTTCGAGAGTCCCTCTCCAGGTTCTCTCTTTGCTTAGAAATATCAACCACACGCATGGTCCACCTCCTCCGCTTCGCAACTGGGTGAATCCAGCGTGATGTATCTCTACCCGCGGGACAATTCTGTGACGAACCTTTGAGTGCATCGTGGAGGCCTAGATGTGCCCAACATCTTCTTGTTCAGGCTTTTCCGATTTTGCTGTCCTGGTTTTTCTCTGTGCCTCTGTGTCTCTGTGGTGAAAGAGAGCTCTTTGCCTCGCGGCTTCGTACAGCACAATAGATGCCGCCACGCCTGCATTCAGCGATTCCACCCTGGGCGAATGTGGGACGGCGACCACTTCGTCTACCAAAGCCATGATTTCCCGCGACAGGCCTGCGCCCTCGCTGCCCACCAGCAGGGTGAGCGGGGAGGTAAGGTTGGCCTCGTTCACCGGCGTTCCCTTATGCGAAGACGTCGCCAGCAGGCGCAATCGGCGCTCGCGCAGAGCCGGGAGCGCCGTTCCCAACTCCTGTTTGACCAGCGGAATACGGAAAATTGACCCCGCCGACGCCCGCACCACTTTGGTGTTATACGCACTGACCGTGTTTTCGCCCAGCAGCACGCCGCTCGCGCCAAAAGCTTCTCCCGAGCGCAGGATGGTGCCCAGGTTGCCGGGGTCCTGCACTCCGGCCACTGCCACCACCAAGCTTCCTGTTTCGGCGCCTAACAGGTCCTGCAGCGCGTATGACTTCATGCGCACCAGGGCGGCAACGCCTTGCGGCGTCTCGCTGGGAACCACGCTGGTAAATAACTTGTCCGGTAGGAGCAGGGTCTCGACCTGCGCGGCCAGTTGGGGCAGCAAGCGCCCGGCGCGGCTCCCTCCAGACTCGCTGAAGAGCACCGCCCGCAGGTGCAAGCCGCTGCGAATTGCCTCCTCGACAATGCGCACGCCCTCCACGGCGCACTCGCCCCCGGCGGTCAGTTCGCCTCGGGCAAAGGCCCGCCGCACCTCCTTGATGAGCGTATTGTGCCTGCCGGCAACGGGTCGCAACCGCTCCACCTGCGGCTTCTTCATCGGAATGCTATCCTGCTAGGCTGTTAGTAGAAGGCTCGCCCTGCATCATACGCTCCGCGGTCCCGCTAACTTGCGGGCGGGCGCGGGCTTATGTTAGCGTTCCCGCTTTCGAGCCGATACCAGGGAAGGACCCGATTGCGTCCGGAAATCATCAAGATCAGTAATGACCAGCCCGAGCCGTCGCTGGTGAGCTACGCCGCCCAGCACATCCGCCAGGGCGAGGTTTTGGGCATGCCTACCGACACTTTCTATGGCCTGGCCGCCGATCCGTTCAATTTGCGCGCCGTAGACCGGGTCTACGAAATCAAAACCCGCTCCCGGCACAAGCCGCTGTCGCTGCTGATTGAAAATATCGAGCAGGCGGAAGAGTTGGCCCGGCCGTTGCCGCCGGAATTCTACGCCCTGGCGCGGCGCTTCTGGCCGGGGCCGCTCACCATCATCGTGCGCGCCGCCTCCAAGCTGCCGCTGAAAGTCACCGCCAACACCGGCAATGTGGCCCTGCGCATACCCGCCGCCGCCATTCCTGTCGCCGTCATTAAGGCGGCTGGCATCCCGGTCACCGCTACGTCCGCCAATCTCAGCGGCGCCACCGAATGCACCACCGCCGTCGAGGTGCGCGACCAGCTGCAGAACCGTATCGGCATCATCATTGACGGCGGCGCTTCGCCGCGCGAAGTGGCCTCCACCATCGTGGACCTGACCGATTCCGACGCCCGCTGGAAGATTCTGCGCGAGGGCGCCATTCCCAGCCAGGAAATTTCTAAGTTTTTTGCCGAAGGATGAGCGCTGAATCTGTTGACCGCGCTCGCCGCAAACACCTTGCAACCTGGATTGCCGCACTGCTTGTTGCCTGTGTAGTGGGCTGGTTTGGCGTTACCTGCGCTCAAATCTTGCGCCAGGCCCATAGCGATGAAGCCCGGTCGGCGAGCGCCATCGTGGTGTTCGGCGCTGCGGAATACGCCGGCCGTCCATCTCCTATCTATCGTGCCCGCCTCGACCACGCCTTCCAGCTCTTTCGCAAGGGCCTGGCTCCTGTCGTGATCACCACTGGCGGCTACGGTTACGACCCGACGTACAGTGAAGGCGGCGTTGGCCGCGATTATCTGCGTTCACTCGGCATTCCCGACCGCGACCTGATTGCGGAAACTCAAAGCTCAGACACGGTACAGTCCGCGCAGCGCGTGGCCGTAATCATGAAAACCAACGGTCTGCGCAACTGCCTGGCGGTGAGCGACGCCTACCATGTATTTCGCGTGAAGGAAATGCTGCAGGGCGAAGGCGTGACCGCCTACGCCGCTCCCCGCCCTGATTCGCTGCCGCGCTCGTTCTGGGAGCGCTCCTTTCTGGTCGCCCGCGAAGCTGTCAGCTACATGTTCTGGCGCCTGGGACTCCGGGTGTAGTTTGTTTGCCGCGCAACGCTGTCAGGCGGAAAGGTCTTTCGCCGTGGAGACATTGCGAGCACGTCTCTACCCGAGTGCAGTTGTGGTTTGAACGCAACAAATATCAGTAGAGACGTAACTCGTTACGTCTCATCGCGAACCAGCGCGCCCGGCCAAAGACCTCTTGGCCCGGAACCGGAGTAACCATCCCCGAAACGCGAATTCAGCATCAGAATGGAAATCGTGCCAACCAGCAGGGTAGCGTTAGGACTTATCACCGTGGCGCTTCTGGGCCCGGCCCTGCCAGGACGGGCTGCTAATCGCCGCCACAAGCGCCCGGAACGGCCACCGGCGCGAGAAGGCATGGCTATCATCGCCGCCGCCCTCAATTTTTCACACACCCATCGCACTCGTCCCGATTGCTCGCACCTGGTGCATCAGGTTTATGCCGACGCCGGCTTGCCCTATCTGTACGTGGATTCGCTCGACCTCTACCGCGGGGCGCCGGCCTTCAAATCTGTCAAGCACCCGCAACCCGGTGATCTGGTAGTGTGGCGCACCCACTCCGGCATCGTGGTGGATCCAGACGAGCACTCCTTCTACAGTTCGTTGAATTCCGGCTTGGGCGTGGACTACTACAACTCGCACTACTGGAAGCACAAGGGCAAGGCCCGCTTCTACCGATACGAAGGCATCCGCGAAGAGCAGTCAGCCAGCACGGATGCGCCCAGCGATTGAATAGACCCAACCCTCAGCAGTCAGCCCTCAGCATTCAGCCCAAAACCAGCAATTAGCATTTAGCAATTAACACTTAGTGGCTGAGCGTTATTCCCTTGGCCAACCATGTGAAATGGCTAAATGCCAATTGCTAATGGCTAATGCTCTATGTTGGGCTGAATGCTGATTGCCAAGTGCTATCTTGCCAGCGCCAGCACGCGTGCCGGGGCCGAGGAACTGCCTCGCAGCTTGGCGGGAGCCACCAGCACCAGGCCGCCCGCTGCCGGAGCCTGTGCCAGGTTAGCGATGTTCTGAAGATGGTACACACTGTGGCTCAAAGTGAAGTTGCGCACCGGGGAACTGGCTGTACCCCCGGCAGCGATGCTTGCCGTATCAATGCCCAGTCCTACCACATTGCGGCCTTGCACCAGGAACTGCGCCGCTTGCAACGAGAACCCGGGAAAGTGCGCCACGCCGCGGCTGTCCTCATTGCGATAGGCGCGCGGCGAGTTCCACCGCTCCGCCCAGCCTGTGCGCGCCATTACTACCGCGCCCTGCGGAATCTGGCCGTGCGCCTGCTCCCACTTAGCGATGTCGGTTACGGAGAGCTCATAATTGGGGTCCTGGCCTACCTGTGCGCGCACGTCAATCACAGCCAAAGGCGCGAACAAGCGCTCCGGAGGTATCTGATCTACGCTCCACAAGTTGCCCGCCACGCGAGTCGGCGCATCCAGTCGCGTGGGGAAGCGCGCGTCGGTGCGGTCCTGGGCGTTGTAGCGGCTAACTGCCGCAACCGGCATTGGTTGCAGCGGAGAATTCTGGCTCGATTGGGACTTGCTCCGGTTGATGCTGTGCGTCAGGTCAACAATGTGCGCAAAGCTCGTCGGCTGTGCCGGCTGCTCCGGGCGGTGCTGGGCAAATAGCAGCAGGGCTAGCGCCAGCGCGTAACCAATCACAAAAGTTTTCCACTTCATCATGCAATTCGGCCTGTAACTCGGGACTGGGAGAACTCGCGCACTGGGTTGCCGCGGGAACTGGCTCTTTAAATCAGATGCGAGCCATATCGCCAAGTTTGATTAATTTTGACGTCCAAGAAGAAGCTGGCGCAAGGAACAGAGGGACATGGACTTACGGGTGACGTTAATGTGAAGCAAATATTTTGTAACAGAGTTCCACTTCCGCAACAGCTCACCTGCGTTCGCGCCGCGGGTTGCCTCAACAAAAACTTTTTCCAGCTGTCTGTCGTGCTGCAGAGGTGAATCATTTTGCCGGAGACAACGGAAGAAGCGCCACGCTCACAGAAAGCGCACCAGCAATGCTGCCAGGAGTGCCGCGATGATGGTGCTGAGAAAATTCACTTGATCGTTGTTCAGCCGCTTGCGCCGTTCCAGCCATGCGCCCAGGTAGCTGTCGGCGAACATTCCCAAAATGCCCGCCGCGAGGACCGCAGCCATCCAGCGCCGTGGTATCAGGCCGCTTGCCGCGCAAATCAGCGCCAGCAGGATGGCGGCGGCGATCCCTGCCAGCGTGCCCGGCCAGCTGATGCCGCCATCAGTGCCGGCGGGCACCACTTCCCAGGTGGTGATCAGGTAGGCGCGGTTCAAAGTGGCTTGGCCGTACTCGCTGGAGACTGTGTCGGCGGCCGCCTCCGCCAGGGCTGCCGAGAGTCCCAGCAGCCACAGCTCTGGCCGTCGGCTCACAATCGAGACCACGCCGCACATCGCGGCCGCTCCCAGGTTGGCGAGCACCTGGGACCCGGTACGTCCTCCTCGGCGCTCTGCAGTGCCCAGGAATTGCTTGTGGCGGTATCCCAGGCGGGTGGTCAGGAAAGCCAGCACAAACACGGCTGCAACCGCCGCAAAAGCCCCTGGGCCAGCCGTGACGAACAAAACCCAGGTGACGATTACCCCGGCTACTGCCCCGCGCAGATCCACGGCACGCAATAACTTAGCCAGTACGCCAAAGCCGATGGTGACAGCCAACGCCAGCCAAAAGCGATCCCCGAGGGCAGCGGCGATGCCGGGCTGCAGCCAGGGCAAGATAAATAAGTGCTCTGCAATCAACTACATACCTCAAAACTTCACACCCCTTGGCGGCTTTTCAGCCATACGCGCTGGGGCGTTGCGCATCCTACCAGATGTGCTCCCGTAGGTGACACCGGCACCTCGGAGGACACCTACGAGCGGGTATTTGCCTCACCCATGAGGCAGTGTAAACTGCTGTCCCCTGCAATCCGCAGGCATTCAGGAGCAAGACATGGCGGCTTCGGTGTGGTCGGGGTATTTAACGTTTGGTCTCATCTCCATGCCGGTACGGCTGTTTTCCGGAGCGCGCAGCAACGGCATCTCGTTCAACATGCTGCACCGCGACGATAACGCCCGCGTGAAGCAGCAGCTTACCTGCTCCGCCGACGGCAAGGTGCTGGAGCGCAACGAGATCGTGAAGGGCTACGAGTACCGCAAGGGTGAGTACGTCATCATCGAGCCGGATGAGATCAAAAAAATCGAGCCCAAAACTGCCAAAACTATGGAGATCCTGGAGTTTGTGAAGTCCGAGGAAGTGGATCCCATCTACTTTGAATCATCCTACTACCTTGTGGCGGAGGAGGCGGGTCGCCGGCCCTACGCCCTGCTGACCAAGGCCCTGGAAGAGACCAACTACGTCGCCATCGCAAAAATCACGATGCATAACCGCGAGTACACGGTCTTTCTGCGTCCCTACGCCGGCGGCATGATGCTGCACACCATGTACTATTCCGACGAAATTCGCGAAGTAGAAGAATTCGGCAAGCCAGAGGTAGAACTGAAGGAAGCCGAAGTCAAAGTGGCACACCAGCTCATTGAGGCGCTGGCGGACAAGTGGGACCCCAAGAAGTATTACGATACGTACGAAGCCAACCTGAAAAAGCTCATCGAGGCCAAGTTGGAAGGCGGCGAAGTGGCCGAGGTGGAAAAACCGGCCAAGATGGCGCCAGTGGTGGACCTGATGGCGGCCCTGAAGCAGAGCCTGGCGCAGATGGAAGGGAAGAAGAAGCCGGCTGTGCGGGTGGCCGAAGCGCAAGCGGCATCAGAAACCCAGGTCACTGGCGGTACCGAGCATCACCGCTCCACGCGGCGGCGGCGCACCGCGTAAACCAGTGGTCAGTTGTAAGTAGCCAGTTGTCAGTTGCGCCGGCGTCCCCTAGCCTTACTTCAAATGCAGGCCCAAGCCCCTGCTCCACCCTTTGACAGCAATCCGCTCGTAAGTCATCCAATCTGAGCGTCCCCCAGGAACCTGCCCTACTACTTCCCGACGAACATTTTTCCACCGATTATCTGGCTAAGACCCAGGACTCCCCGCGCGGGTCTTGAGGAGAACCATGCTCGCAGCCCAACCGGAGCGCCGCCGCATGCAGCGCTGCGACCTGCAGGAGCCGGTGACCATCAAGTTCTGGGACCACGGCCCGCGGGAGATTACCGGAACCGTGCTGAACGCCAGCCCGGACGGAGTTTTCCTGGAAAGCGAGCGGGGAGTTCCTCCATATTCCCCGCTGGAACTGGTTTTCCTTTTTCCTGCCAGCTTGCGCTCTCCGGGAGTGCGCTTCCTTTGCCAATGCCGCATTGTGCGCCAGGTGCCACGGCCGGACGGCAGTCATGGCTTAGCGCTGGCCATTGTGCGCTCCGAGAGCGAACGGCTGGCCCGTCGGGAGGCGCAACCAGATTCATCCTGGAGTCCTGACTTTGCTGTGGCCGAATCATGAACCTTCCCTGGGGACGTCTTCGCAAAATTGAGAGCGGTGCCGAAGCGCCGCCCGAACGCCGCCGCTGCATGCGCCACCGTGTCCACGCGCCCGCCTTTGCCAGCTTCGATGGCGTAACCGGGGGCATGGTGCTGGATTTGAGCGAGCAGGGCATGTCCATGCAGACAGCGGCGCCGCAGAAGGTTACGCGGCCCATCAATCTGCACCTGAACCTGCCGGATCCGGTCACCAACCTGGAAACTACCGGCTATATCGCATGGGCAGACGCCTTCGGGCGCGCCGGTGTGCGCTTTTCCGAATTGCCGGAAGATGCGCGTGGACGCCTGAATCAATGGCTGGCTACGAATGCCGGCGCTCCCAGCCGCACTGCGCCTAAGTTGGCGGTAGCGGAACAGGTGGAGAAGCCGGCCCAGCCTCCGAACTTCCACGAACCCCTGGCCATCAGCCTTGAGCCGGAGCCGGCCAGCACGCAACGCGCTCCTCAATCCACCACTGTGCAGTATGAATTCGCATCGTTGGGCCCCGACCTGGACGCCGCCCTGCGCATGATTGTCAAGAAGCTGCGTTCCCTGACTCGCGCTGCCGGCGCCGCCATTGCTCTGGTACAGAACGGCAAGATGGTTTGCCGCGCCCGTACCGGCTTGATGGCGCCGCCCCTGGGTTCGCCCATTGACGCCGACTCCGGCTTCACCAGCGAGTGCCTGCGCGGCGGCAAGGCTCTGCGTTGCGACAACAGCGAAACTGACGGCCGGGTGGACGCCGAAACTTGCCGCCGCCTGGGCTTGCGTTCCATTCTGGCCGCTCCTATCCAGTACGAGCGCGATATCGTGGGTGTGATCGAGGTGTTCTCGGGCGATGCGTTCGCCTTCGATGAGGGCGATGTGGCCGTGCTGCAGCGCCTGGCGCAGACCGTGCTGCTGGCCATGAGCCAGTCAGCGTCCTTGAACGTCTGCTAAAACCGATCACCGCAAAGAATCGACGATTGAAGAATGACGATTGAATAGCCCAACGGTTGGCCCCTAGCGGTTTCCATTCGTCAATCTTCAATCATCAATCGTCAATTTTTTTGAGGCTTCTTTGACTTACGCTGCGGCTTGGTGACGCGCCGGGACGCAGTCTTCGGGAAAACGCGGTCGAAAATCTTATCCACGTTGCGCAGTTGGCGCTTCAGATCGAAAGCCCGCTCAATCTGGGCCCGCGGCACCCGTTTCGTGATGTCTTTGTCCTTCAGCACCAGTTCGCGGAAATTCTTGCCCTCTTGCCAGGCGCGCATGGCGTGGCGCTGCACCATGCGATAAGCGTCTTCGCGGGAAACCCCGTGTTCCACCAGGTCGAGCAGAAGTTGCCCGCTGAACACCAGCCCGCCTGAGCTTTCCAGGTTCTGCCGCATGCGTTCCGGATAGACAAACATGGTGTCCACCAGGTTCGTGGTTTTGGCCAGCATGTAATCCAACAGGGTGGTGGAGTCGGGCAGGATGATGCGTTCCACTGAAGAATGAGAGATGTCGCGCTCGTGCCACAGGGCTACGTTTTCGAACCCAGCCTGAGCGTTAGCGCGAACTACGCGCGCCAACCCGCTGATCTGCTCGCAGGTTACCGGGTTGCGCTTGTGGGGCATGGCGGAGGAGCCCTTCTGCTTTTCGCTGAAGTACTCCTCGGCCTCGCGCACTTCGGTGCGCTGCAGGTGTCGGATTTCGGTGGCGATCTTGTCCAGCGTGCAGGCCACCACCGCGATCGTGGCCATGTAGTTGGCGTGCAGGTCGCGCTGGATCACCTGGGACGTGATGGGTGCCGCTTTCAATCCCAGGCGGGCGCAGATTTTTTCCTCCAGTTCGGGATTGAGATGGGCGAAGTTCCCTACCGCTCCCGAAAACTTGCCCACGCGCATTTCCTCAGCGGCACGCTGGAACCGCGCCAGGTCGCGCTGCGCCTCGTCGTACCAGTTGGCGAGCTTCAGGCCGAAGGTGATGGGTTCGGCATGCACGCCATGCGTGCGGCCCACCATGGGCGTGTCCTTGAACTCGAAAGCGCGGCGCTCCAGCACCTCGATCAGGTTGCGCAGGTCCTGCAGGATGATGCGCGACGCCTGCCCGATGAGCACAGCCTGGGCGGTATCCACCACGTCATTGGAAGTCAGCCCATAGTGGAACCAGCGGGATTCCGGGCCGACGATTTCGGCCACGGCGGTGGTGAAGGCGATCACGTCGTGGCGCACCTCGGCCTCAATGGCGTGAATGCGCTCCAGGCTGAAGTCGGCCTTCTCGCGGATGGCACGGGCGGCATCTTTGGGCACCAGGCCGGATTCAGCCAGGGTTTCGGTGGCCGCGACTTCCACCGCCAGCCAGGTGCGAAAGCGGTTCTCCTCGCTCCAGATGCGCCCCATTTCGGTGCGGGTATAACGCGGGATCAAGGCCCCTCCTGAAATGCGACCAGCGATTCTAAATGGTGGACCGCACTTGCCGGAAGCAAAACCCGGGGGCCCTGATCAGGGACGGCGAGGCCGGTGGAAATGTCGGCGGGGGATAGAGTCGCCTTACGACACAGTGGTGACCTTGGTGCTGGCACCACAAGCAGATAAAAAGGTTTTATGTCGTGATACGATACCGCATCCGATATAATCGAGGCAGCGGTGGAGCCATTATGGACATCAAAGCACATGACTACGAGTCTCTGGCCGAATTACGCTACCAGATTCGCAGATTCCTCCGCTTCAGCGAGCAGGTGGCGCGCAATGCCGGGCTGGAACCAAGGCAGCATCAGCTGATGCTGGCCCTCAAGGGCTTGCCCAAGGAAACGCGCCCGCGCATCGGAGAATTAGCCGAGCGGCTGCAGATCCAGCACCACAGCACGGTGGAACTGGTGAACCGGCTGGCGGCGCACAGCTTTGTTAAGCGGCACCGCGGCGGTTTTGACCGCCGGGAGGTGCTGCTCTCGCTGACGCCCAAAGGGGAACGGGTGCTGCGCGAGCTTTCGCTGCACCATCGGCAAGAGTTGCGCGGCGCTGGACCCAGCCTGCTCCGCGCCCTCAAGCAGGTGATGAACGGGGACAAGCGCAGAAGGAAGCGATAGCTGCCGGGAGCTGTTTTGCTCCTCTGGTTTGCTGACGGGACAAGTCTTTCGGGCCAGGGAAAAGGGAACACCGATTGGGACTAATGGGAACCAGTGTGAGTAAACGGGCAAAGATACAAAATGGCAATGGCTCAGAAAAACGATCCATAGGGTCGCGCGACCGGCTGTTAGTGCTTGCCTCCCTGGGCATCGTGGTGGGAATCGCGGGCGGCCTGGTAGCCGAAGGGTTGCTGCGCACCATCAACTTCATTACCGACCTGCTCTATTGGCACCGCTTCAGTTCCGCGTATCTGCCGCCCAACCAGGCGCCGCATCACTGGTGGTTTTTGTTGCTGCCCGCGGCAGGCGGTCTGCTGGTCGGCCTACTGATTAATTACTTTTCGCCGGAAATCAAGGGCGATGGCATTCCCGAAGCCATGGCGGTGGTGCTGACCAACCGCAGCATCGTCAAGCCGCGGGTGGGTTTCTTCAAACCGCTGAGCGCAGCTATTACCGTCGGCACCGGCGGCCCGTTCGGCGCCGAGGGTCCCATCATTCAGACCGGGGCGGCCCTGGGCTCAATTCTCAGCCAGTTCATTCCCTCTTCGCCCTCCGAGCGGCGCACCTTGCTGGCTTGCGGTGCGGCCGCCGGCCTGGCTGGCGTCTTCAAAACTCCCTTTGCCGGCGCCATGATGGCGGTAGAACTCCTGGTTTTCGAGTTCCGTGCCCGCTCCTTCATCCCCATCGCCCTGGCTTCGGCTTCAGGAACGTTGGTGGCGATGGGGTTCCGCGGTGGCAATCCAGTCTTCCCACTGGAAACCAACTACCATTTTCATGCCGGCGAGCTGCCCTTCTTCGTGCTGCTGGGCGTCGCCTGTGCCGGGCTGGCCTGGCTGATGACCAAGGCGCTCTACCTCTGCGAGGACTTCTTCGAAGAACTGAAAATATGGTTTCCTCTGATTCCGGCGCTGGGCGGCCTGTGTGTGGGCGGCATCGCTCTCTTCTACCCGCAAGTGCTGGGCACCGGCTACGCCGTGATTGCCGACCTGCTGAGCAAGCCGCACACGGTTGGGCAATTTGTAGGCATAGGCGTTGCCAAGTTGGGGGCCTTTGCCATTGCGCTGGGCTCGGGCGCGTCTGGCGGAACTTTTGCACCGGCGCTGATGATCGGCGGAAGCCTGGGAGCAGCCTTCGGCAAGATGGTGCATCTGGTGGTGCCCAACTCCTCGACCGTCGGACTCTATGGCATGGTGGCCACGGCGGCGCTGTTCGGCAGCGTCTACCGGGCCACGCCTAGCGCCATCCTTTTCATGCTGGAGGTAACTGGCGCCTACAACGCGTTTCTGCCCGTATTCCTGGTGGCCATCATTTCCGACCTGGCGGTGCACTACTTCATGCGTACCACCATCAATACAGAGCGCCTGGTGCGTCGCGGCACGCTGGTGCCGGAAGCCTATACGGTCGATCCCATGAAGATGCTGCGCGTGCGTGATGTGATGACGCCGGACGTGGACACAGTTCGCGCCACTGCCAAAGTGAGCGAATTTTTGACCGACGTGATGGCCCACGGCTCGGTGCCGGTGGTGGACGAGCACGACCACTTCCTGGGCATGCTGAGGCGCAGCGACCTGATTGCCGCCAGTCCCACTGCCACGGCGGAATCCATGCTGCACAAAGATTTTCCCCTGGTTTATACCGACGACGTCGTGCACGACATAGCTCTGCGCTTCGTGCAGGAGGGAATTGGCCGCTGCCCCGTGCTGGATCGGGAGAGCGGGGAACTGGAAGGGATTCTCACCGCTTTCGACCTGCTTAAGGCCAAAGACTGGGAGCAGATGCAGGAAATGCCCGAGCCGGGGCGGTTGTGGGGGCTGGCCCTCGCCCGCTTTGGGGTGCAGGACAAAGAAGGCAATCTGGGACAGTAGGTTTGATGCGCGAGCGGAACGTTCGCCCTTCGCCCTGGCAGGCGTGAGGAGCAGCCGGTGCAAGCAGATCACGGAACGGGTTTGGCGGTTCCCGGCCTGCCGCGCATGCAGGATCTGGGTGCCCAGCCCAGCCAATTCCGCATCCTCATCCTCTCCTTGCTGGCCGCCGTAATCGGCCTCGCTTCCGGTGTCATCGCCTGGATCCTTTACCACCTGATTGGCTTCTTCACCAATCTCTTTTTCTTCCATCGCATTTCCTTCCAGTTCACCAGCGCGCGATCGAACCTGCTGGGGCCGTGGGAAATTGTCATTCCAGTGATTGGCGGCGTGATTGTGGGCATCATGGCCAAGTATGGCTCGCCCAAGATCAAGGGCCACGGCATCCCCGAAGCGATGGAAGCGGTGTTGGTGGGGCACAGCAAAATCGAGCCCCGGGTAGCGGTGCTGAAGCCGCTCTCGGCGGCGATTGCTATTGGCACCGGTGGGCCCTTCGGGGCTGAGGGGCCGATCATCCAGACCGGCGGCGGAGTAGGCTCGCTGATAGGACAGTTGTTCAACACTACGGCCGCGGAGCGCAAGGTGCTGCTGGCCTGCGGCGCGGCCGCCGGCATGTCTGCCACCTTTAATACCCCGATTGCCGGTGTGATTCTTTCCATCGAACTACTCCTGTTTGAGTTCAAAGCGCGCTCTTTCATTCCCCTGGTAATTGCCAGCACCCTGGCGACGGCAGTGCACTGGGCACTGCTGGGGCGGGGCCCCATGTTCGCAGTGGGGCGGATTGATTTCGGCGTGCCCCAGGGCTTGCCCTTTTATGTGGTGCTGGGCTTGCTGTGCGGCGTGGCGGCGGTGGGCTTCAGCAAGGCGCTGTACTTCGTCGAGGACCTCTTCGAAAAGTTGCCGGTGGACGACATGTGGTGGCCGGCCATAGGCGCTGTCGGATTGGGCGTGATCGGCTACTTTGTGCCGCGCGTGCTAGGCGTGGGCTACGACACCATCGGCGACATCCTGAACAACCACCTGGTGATGAAGATGCTGCTGCTGGTGCTGATTTTCAAATCTCTGGCCCTGGTCATCTCCCTGGGCTCGGGCACTTCCGGCGGGTTGCTGGCGCCCATGTTTATGAGCAGCGCGGCGCTGGGTGGGGTATTTGCCGCGCTCGTCAACCGTGTGTTTCCGGCGGCGCACCTGGCGCCCACCGGCTTCGCCCTGGTGGCCATGGGCGCCGTTTTCGGGGCGGCGGCGCGGGCGCCCTTCACGTTCATTATTTTTGCCTTCGAAATCACGCGCAATTACGACTCGGTGCTGCCGCTTATGCTGGTCACGGTGATCGCCGATGCCATCGCCATGCTGCTCTCTCCCAGTTCCATCATGACCGAAAAGCTGGTGCGTCGCGGCCTGCACATTGACCAGGACTACGAGGCGGATGTGCTGCAGGAAGTATCCGTATCAGAGGTGATGGACCGCAATGCCGCGAGTGTGCCGCCGGAGATGACAGTGCGGGAACTGGCTGACCGCGTCGCGCGCCGCGACCCGGCAGCTACCGCACACCAGGGACATCCCATTGTGGATCACGCCGGACACCTGGTGGGAATGGTCACTCGCAGCGACATGCTGCGCGCCCTCGAAAAAGATGCATCCGGGCGATTGACGGTGCTGGAAGCGGGGACGAAAGATCCCATTGTGGTCTATCCCGACGAGTTGCTCGCGGAGGCAGTTGAGCGCATGCTGCGCCACGATATTGGCCGCCTGCCGGTAGTGAGCCGGGAGGAGCCTGACCACGTAATCGGCTACCTGGGACGCTCCCAGGTGATGGCCGCGCGCGCCCGTCGCCTGGAAGATGAGTATGTGCGCGAGCCGGGATGGATTCACTTTCGGTTTTTGCCGTAAGAGCAGCACTCACAAGAACTGTGTGGCGCGGCCGCCCTCGCCCGCGTGTAGCGCCGGCGTCTCGCCGGCTGTCGCGAGGGCATCTTGCCCTCGCATGAAGTTGGTCAATTGGCAATCTTGCTCACGGGTTGAATGCTGAGTGCTCGTTTCTCGCCCTACTCGCCCGCCCGCCGCTCTCTCTCCAGCAGCCTCTCCTTCCGCTCCACGCCCCAACGATAGCCTCCCCTATCTCCGTTTTCGCGCACCACGCGGTGGCAGGGAATCAGCACAGCCACGGGATTGGTGGCGCAAGCGCGGGCCACGGCACGCGCTGCTTTGGGTTGGCCGATATCGGTTGCGATCTGGCGGTAGCTGCGGGTGCTGCCATAAGGAATGCGCAGCAGCGCTTCCCACACCTGGCGCTGGAAAGCGGTGCATTGCAGGTCCAGAGGAACGCCGGGATGAGGCTGCCGTCCGGATGCCGCCTTTATCACCTCCTGCACCCAGGCACGAAGGTCCGCTCCCGCAGGCCGGATCTGCGCGGCGGGGAACTCGTCGCGCAACTTGCCTTGCAGTTGGCGGTCGGACTCGCCGAACTGCACCGCGCAGACGCCGCGCTCTGTAGCCGCCACCAGCACGCGTCCCAGGGGACAAGAAGCAGTGGCATAGCGGATGTTCATGCCGGCGCCGCCGCGGCCGTAGGTAGCCGGCGTCATCCCCAGCCTGCCGTTGGCCGTTTCGTAAATGCGGCTACTGGAACCGTACCCTGCCTCATAGGTGGCGGCAGTCACGTTGTAGCCCTGGCGGAGCCGCGTTTTAAGGTCTTGCAGGCGATGGCCGGCGGCATATTCGCGCGGCGAGATGCCCAGCGTTTTTTTGAACAGGCGCTGCAGGTGGAACGCGCTGTAGCCAGAAATACGGCTCAGTTCCTCCAGCGTGACGCGCCGTTCGGCATTTTGCTCGATGAAGCGGCAGACGCGCGCCACCACGTCCTGGGCGGAGGTGCCGTTGTTGTTGGGATGGCAGCGATGGCAAGCGCGAAATCCGGCCTGCTCAGCCTCATGTGGCGCGCCGAAGAACGTCACCTGCTCGCGCCGCGGACGGCGCGAGGGGCAGGATGGCCGGCAATAAATGCCGGTGGAACGCACGCCGTAGACGAACTGGTGGTCAAAACGCGGGTCGCGGCCCAGCACGGCAGCCCAGCGCTGATTGCTGCTTTCGAGATTCTGTGCGGTTGTCATGCTCGAAGACTACGGCGGCTCTTCCAACCATGCTATCCGAAAATTGCCTTCAAAACAGGAAGTTAGTGGTGGGTAGCTGGTAGTTGGTGGTTAATCACTGAAACCTTTTGCAATGTCATCCTGAGCGAGCGCGAACCGAGCTATGCGAGGCGAGTGCGAGTCGAAGGACCTTGTGTTTGACGGCAGAGCGCGCAATCTCCCAAACAGAAGTCGTCTTGCTGCCTGCTGTTCCTAATCGGTATCCTCGTGGGCCATGAAAACTATTCTGAAGGCAGTTGCGTGCGTGGTGCTTCTCGCCACCGGAGTTTTCGCTCAAACCCTTCCCCAGCCCACGGAAGGCGATTATGTGGTGAACAATTTTCATTTTCGCTCCGGCGAAGTGTTGCCGCAGTTGCGCCTGCACTACGCCTCATATGGGAAGCCGGCCCGGGACAGCAACGGCCACGTCACCAACGCCGTATTGATTCTCCACGGCACCACCGGCTCGGGGCAACAATTCCTGCGGCCGCAATTTGCCGGCGTTCTCTTCGGTCCGGGACAGTTGTTAGATATAAACCGTTACTACATCATCCTGCCTGACAACCTCGGCCACGGGCGCTCCAGCAAACCCAGCGACGGCCTGCACTCCCGCTTCCCTCACTATGACTACGACGATATGGTGCAAGCTCAATACCTGCTCCTCACCGAGGGCTTAAAGGTCAACCATCTGCGCCTGGTGATGGGCACCTCCATGGGCTGCATGCACACCTGGCTCTGGACAGAAACGCATCCTGATTTCATGGATGCCGCCATGCCTCTGGCCTGCCTGCCAGCGCAGATTGCCGGCCGCAATCGCATGGCTCGCAAAATGATTATGGATTCCATTCGCGACGACCCTGGCTGGATGGGCGGTGAATATAAACAACAGCCCGCGGGACTCAGAAGCGCTATCTACGTGCTGCTCTTCCTGGTGAGCAGCCCGCTGCAGATGCAGAAGAATTACCCCACGCGCGAGCAGGCGGATTCGTTTTTAGACGAGTTTGTGAAAAGAGAAACGGGTGCTCTCGACGCCAACGATACGCTTTACGCCTTCGATGCCTCCCGCAATTACGATCCGTCACCGAAGCTGGATCTAATCAGAGCGCCGGTGATGTTCGTCAATTCCGCCGATGATCAGGTCAATCCGCCGGAGCTGGGCGTCGCGCAGCAGGAGATTAAAAAAGTGAAACGGGGGCGCTTTGTGCTGTTGCCCATCACCGACCAGACCCGCGGCCACGGCACACACACCCTGGCGGCCGTATGGAAGCAATACCTGGCGGAATTGCTGGCCGAGAGCCGCTGAGGGTTGTGTGGGGGACGGGGCTCTGCCCCGCCTCTACATCGGGAACAAGGAAAGTGTGGAAGCCCCGGACTTCAGTCCGGGGGAGAGGCGTGCCTAAAAGAATTGGGCTTTAGCCCCGGCACTCGACCTCATTTCCCCAGAATTTCCCGGCGGGTGATGCGGGCGGCCACGCCGAACTGGCCGGTAGTGGTGTTTTCAGAGCGCACTACCTTCACGTGATACGTCACATGCTCGTGTGTGTCCGGCTCAGTCAGAGAAATTTCGGCCAGCTGTCCCGCCGCCAGCCTGTATCCGGAAAAGAAGTACACACCCTGTGGGCTGATGTCGCGCACCGTGATGGGATCGGGCGTAGTGTAGGAACCGGATATCAGGCTGCCCGGAACCCCCAGCGGTCGGCGGTCGGTGGAACGTTTTTCCCCGCTGGCGGATTCCTCCGGAAACAGGTCGAAGGCGGGAGGCTCTTCTTCGGTCGGCAGCGGCATTTCTTCCACCGGTGCCAGTTCAGTCTCTTCTTCCGCAGGCTTGGGCTCACGGAACCAATCCAGAAGCTTCCAGCCTTTAGCCATAACGCACACCTCCGAAGGCGAAGGCGCAGGGGGAGAGAAACTTCAAGCTACGCCCAAGAAACGGGGCAAGTCAAGAAGGGCGCAGGAGCGGACGGTCGGTTCAACATAACACCCAATGGTGCGACTTAGGCCGCGGCCCGTCGCACGCGGCGCGGAAATCGGGAGAGAATATCTCGCCCATTGCGCCCCAAAAAAGAGGGAGCGGTTTCCCGCTCCCAGCTTCCATGGTATGGAACTCTTCTACGGCGTATACAGCAGCACGGCCTCGTTTTCCTTGGAGTCCACCGGACGGTAGAACAGCTTGTTGTTCTCCAGGAAGACCTCGATGAACGCCGGCCGCGTGCGGATGGTGCCCTGAATGAGCGCCTCCGACAGCGGGTCCTCGATGTACTTCTGCAGGGCTCGGCGCAGCGGACGCGCGCCATAGCTGCGGTCCACCAGCGTCTGCTCCAGAATCCACTTCTTGGCCTCGTCGGTCACGGTTACCGTGATGGACTTCTGCGCCAGGTTCTGGTTCAGCTGGCTGACCATAAGCTCCAGGATCTGGATCAGGTCGGTCTCGTTCAGCGCCTGGAACAGAATGACTTCGTCCAGTCGGTTGAGGAACTCGGGATTGAAGGTGCGCTTCACCTCGTTCTTCACCAGGTCCTCGACCTTGCCGGAAATGACTTCTTCCTTTTCCGACTGGAAGCCCAGCCCGGTGCGCTTCATCAGGTGCCGCGCCCCGATGTTGGAGGTCATGATGATGATGGTGTTCTTGAAGTCCACCGTGTTGCCCAGCCCGTCGGTGAGTTGGCCGTCTTCAAACACCTGCAGCAGGATGTTGAACACATCCGGGTGCGCCTTCTCAATTTCGTCCAGCAGCACCACCGAATAGGGCGCGCGCTTCACACGCTCGGTCAACTGGCCGCCCTCTTCGTAGCCCACGTATCCCGGAGGCGAGCCGATCAGCTTGCTCACCGAGTGCTTCTCCATGAATTCCGACATATCGAAGCGGATGAGCGACTTCTCGGTGCCGAACATGAACTGCGCCAGGGTACGTGCCACTTCGGTTTTGCCCACGCCGGTAGGGCCGAGGAACAGGAAGGAGCCGATAGGCCGGTTCGGATTCTTCAAGCCGGCGCGCGAGCGGCGGATAGCCCGCGCCAGCGCGATGATGGCCTTGTCCTGCGAAATTACGCGCTTGTGCAGCTCTTCCTCGATGCGCAGCAGCTTCTGCGATTCCTCTTCCTTGATGGAGGAGATAGGCACGCCCGTCCAGCGCGACACCACTTCCTCGATGTCCTCGCGGTTGACCACGCCCGTAGTGGAGTCGTCCAGGTGGTATTTTTCCCGCAGGCCACGGAGATTTTCGCGCTCCTTCCGCTCCTCGTCGGAGTAGAAGCGAGCCTTCTCGAACTCGTGGTTGGCGATGGCGTTTTCCATGCGGTGAACGATGAACTTCACCCGCTTCTGCGCCTCGACAATCTCCTCCGGCAGCGAGGTCTGGCGAAGCTTAACCCGCGCGCCCGCCTCGTCAATCAGGTCAATCGCCTTGTCCGGCAGGAAGCGGTCGGGGATGTAGCGGTTGGAGTGGGCCACGGCAAAGCCGATGGCCTCGTCGGTGTAGCTCACCGCGTGAAACTTTTCGTAGCGGTCCTTAATGCCATACAGAATCTTGGTGGCATCGGATTCGTTCGGCGGCGGCACCTTCACGGACTGGAAGCGGCGCTCCAGAGAGCGGTCCTTCTCAATGGACTTGCGGTATTCGCCCGGAGTGGTAGCGCCGATGCACTGTATCTCGCCGCGCGAAAGCGCCGGCTTCAGGATGTTGGCGGCGTCCAGCGAGCCTTCGGCGGAACCCGCGCCCACCAGGGTGTGCAACTCGTCAATGAAGATGATGGCGTTCTGCGACTCCATCAGCTCCTTCATGATGGTCTTTAGCCGCTCTTCGAACTGCCCGCGGTACTTGGTGCCGGCCACAATCAGGGAAAGGTCGAGGGCTAGGATGCGCTTATCGGCCAGGAACGAGGGCACGTCGCCGTCGGCGATACGCTGCGCCAGTCCTTCCACAATGGCGGTTTTGCCCACGCCCGGCTCGCCTATCAGCACCGGATTGTTCTTAGTGCGGCGGCAGAGAATCTGAACCACGCGCTCCAGTTCCTGCTCGCGTCCCACCAGCGGGTCGAGCTGGCTATCCATGGCCGCCTGGGTCAGGTCACGGGAGAACTCGGTCAGCAGGGAAGACTCGCGCGAACGCTGCGGCTGCGCCTTCTCCTGGGTGGTGCGGGCCAACTCTTCCCGAATGGTTGAGAGACGCAGGCCGCGCTCGTGCAAAATTTCCGCGGCAAAGCACTTTTCTTCGCGCAGCAGGCCCAGCAGCAGGTGCTCGGTTCCTATGTGCTTATGGGAGAGGCGCTCGGCTTCTTCGGCCGCGTATGCCAGCACCCGCTTGCACTCATTGCTGAGCGGGAGATCCACAGAGGTGGAGACCTTCTCCCGAATCGTGGTATGCCCCTCGATTTGCTTGCGGATGGACTCCACCGAGGCGTGTGACCGCAGAAAGCGGTTGGTGAGGGCTTTGTCTTCGCGAAGCAAGCCCAGCAGCAGGTGCTCGGTCTCGATGTAAGGCGAGCCGAACTGGCTGGCTTCGTAGCGCGCAAAGAAGATTACGCGCCTGGCTTTTTCCGTATACCGTTCAAACATGTTCTGCCCTCTCCCAAGCTCTCCAAGGCCAGCGACCTCGATCTGAGCGCCGCCCGAAGCCCCCGGGAGCCCTGAACCTAAGAGACTTATGCAATCCGACTGCCACTGCCCAGCTCACGAACCTTGCAAATAAGTAACCCTTGTGCCGCCTGGAGATAGCGGGCTACTTCGCTTCCCCTACCGTCTCACTTGTGGGCGATATGCCCCAATTTGTCCTTCCCTTCTGCCATTCTAACCCCGGAGTCCAGCCCTGTTTTACGCTGGCAATGACTCCGGGGTAACCTCCTCCACCCGACCCTGCTGCAGGCGCAAAACGCGGTCGCAGCGCCGGGCAAAGGCAAAGTTGTGAGTGACAAGAAGAGAGGTTAGCCGGTAATCGCTATGTAACCTGGTAATCAAGGCAAAAACCGACTCCGCCGTTCGGTTATCCAGGTCGCCAGTGGGCTCATCGGCGAGCAGCAACTGCGGCCTGGTGATCAAAGCGCGAGCTAAAGCTATCCGCTGTTGTTCTCCGCCGGAAAGCTCGCCGGCGCGGTGATGGGCCCGTGCTTCCAACCCTACTTCGCGCAACCAGCCAGTCGCTGCCTGCTCCGCTTCCCGCTGCTTCCCGCCCCGTAACAGCAAAGGCATGGCAACGTTTTCTAGCGCCGTGAACTCGGGCAGAAGGTAATGAAACTGCCACACAAAGCCGATTTCACGGTTGCGAAACTCGGCCGCGGCTTCGTCGGAAAGCGATCCCAGCCGCAAGTGGCCGCAGTATACGTCACCCTCGGAAGCAGCATCAAGCGCGCCGAGGATGTGCAAAAGGGTACTTTTGCCGGCGCCGGACTCGCCTACGACAGCCAGCATCTCCCCCTTCCTCACACGGAAGGACAAATTCTCAAAGAGCACCAGGTCGGCCGTGCCGGAACGAAAGACCTTCTTGAGGCCTTCTACCCGGAGCAAATCGGACTTCTCATTTTGATGCAACCAGCATCTCCCGCGTCACATTTTTAGCCGCCAGGAAGCAGGCAACCCGCTGCTGGCTCCGTATTTCCGCCGCTCTTTCTCATTAAAACACGCGGGAAGGCGCCGGTCGTTATCTTTAGCGAGAACTGTAGGAGGAAACTGACCGCCGCCCAGTGACCGGGGTCACAACCATGGGTGATCGGGCCGAGCCGGTGAAGTCTAGTCCTTTAGCTTCACCATGGGCACGCCGCCGCGGCAGATAGTGGCCACTTGGGCAAAACCTCCATCCCAGGTGCCGACGATCATCACTGGTCCATAGCAATAGACGGCGTGGCCGGTGCTGGCCAGATACCACTTACCCTTTGGATGCGGCTGCTGGCGGTGCGTCGCAAGCTGGCGTGGCTTAAGCGGCTGCTGGATAGGTAGGGTCATGGCAGAGGCAAGGGCCGCGAGGGGGAGGATCGCGGCGCAGAGGGTCAATGCAACGCGCTTCATCGTGCTCCTGGGAACGGGACGGGTCTACAACCCGCACCCTGGACATGGCAATTGCCCTGCCAGTACGTTCTCAGCAGGCACAACAGGTTGCGAGGTACTGCTGGGGGGATGGAGCAAAGGCTTGCGCTGAGTAGGCAAAGCTGGTCACAGGGGCAGGCCTGTCGTTGGGTCGGTAGACTCGGGAGTATCCTTGATGCGTCGTGACTGTAAAAGGCTGAAGCTTTACCCGCCTTTCACACATCGTGTACAAAGCAAAGAAGTAATCGAGGTGGAAAACATTCGCGTGCGCAATCTCCCCCAGCCTGAGCCGAGTCCATATCCGCTTTCCAACTTCAAGTTCATAGGAAAACTCACAGTGCTGGTTCTGGGACTCACGCTCTGCCTGGTGTTTGTCAGAGCGCAACAGCCGGCGCCCGCTGAGACCCGATTGCCGCCCGCCGGTCCTTTGCCCCAGGACCAGGGAGCCGCGGGATTGAAGGAAATGCTGCTGCGCCTGAAAACTACGGCGCGCATGATGCACACCACTGCCCATCCCGACGATGAAGACGGCGGCATGATGACGCTGGAATCGCGAGGCAAAGGCGACAGCGTGCTGCTGCTGACCCTGAACCGCGGCGAAGGCGGCCAGAACAAGGTGGGCAGCGGACTCTTCGACGAACTGGGCCTTGTGCGCACGTTGGAGCAACTGGCCGCCGACCGCTACTACGGCGTCGAGCAGCGCTTCACCCGCGTGGTGGATTTCGGCTTCTCTAAGACCGCGGATGAGACGTTCCAAAAATGGGGCGGGCACGACACCGCTCTGGGCGACATGGTGCGCGTGCTCCGCACCTACCGCCCGGACGTGCTGGTCACCCGCTTCCAGGGCACCGACCGCGATGGCCACGGTAATCACCAGGCGGCCGGCATCGTGACCCGTGAAGCCTTCCGTGCCGCCGCTGATCCCAACCGCTTTCCCGAGCAGATCAAAGAAGGCCTGCTACCCTGGCAGGCCAAAAAACTCTACATGGACCATGTTTATCCCGGGGAAGAGTACACGGTGGTTGTTGATACCGGAACGGTGAACCCGGCGCTGGGCATGTCCTATGTGCAATTCGCCATCCAGGGGCTGCGGCACGAGTTGTCGCAGGGCGTTGGCTACTGGCACATCGAGTCTGGGCAGCACCTCGACTATTACAAGCTGATTGATTCGGTATTACCGCCGCTCCCCGCGGGCGCGCACGAAAAAGACTTTTTCGACGGCATTGATACCAGCGTTCCCGCGCTGGCGGACCGCCTCGGCCCCGAGCAGTCCAAGGTTCCGCAGCTGAAATCGGAGCTGGAGGATTTTCAGGACCGAATCAACAAGGCATCTGATGAGGCGCGCAAGAGCCCCGATCGCGCTGCTGAACCATTGCTGGAAGCGCTGGCCGTGCTCAACCACGCCATCTCTGACGCTAACAAGGCGGGGCTCACCCCGGCGGCGAAGCTGGACCTGATGACGCGCCTCAATGAAAAACAGCAGCAGTGCGAGAAGGCGGTCAACCTGGCCATGAACACGTCCCTCGCAGCCACAGTAGCGCCGCCCTCGGGGGCGCCTAACGCCGTGCCGCCGCAACAGGACGCCCTCACCTTGGTCTCCCCCGGCCAGGTGTTCACCGTTATTGCTAAATTTCACAACGGATTTAACAAACCAATTGAACTGCAGAACGTCTCTTTGCAAGGCGGCGAAGACTGGATTGTTGGCGTGTACAAGGGACAAAACACCACACTGAAACCGGGCGAGGACTACTACGCCAACTTCCGCCTGCGGGTGCCGGAGAATGCAGCCTACACGCGCCCTTACTTCCATCGCGCTTCGACGGAAGATGCGGTCTTCCAGATCAGCGGCCCGCGCTATCTCACGCTGCCGCTGCCGCCTCCGCCATTGCACGTGAAAGCGGACTATTACGTTCCCCAGAGCCAGGGGCACAGCTTTACCTTCGTGGGTCACAATGTGCAATTGGCCAACGCCAAGGGCTGGCAGGCCTCTGAAGTTGTACCGGTCAGTGTTCCCTGCCAGGACGCCGGCGGAGAGCAGCGTGACCCAACATTGGCGGTCGGCCCGGCATTCTCCGTCATGCTCAACCCGCCCACGCGGGTGGTGCCGCTTTCAGATCCCAGTTGCCATGTCACCGTGAACGTCCACAGCGATGCTTCCGGCGCCGCCAACGGCACTCTGCGCCTGGAGCTGCCGGCGGGCTGGAAGGCGGAACCGCCGCAGGCGCAGGTGGCATTCACCCACCGCGGCGAGGACCGGCAAGTCAGCTTCAACGTCATTCATTCTGGGCTGCGCGAGGGCCGCGAGCGCATTCGCGCGGTTTTCGACTCCGGCGGCGCCACCTACGCCGAAGGCTATGCCGTTATCACTCGGCCCGACATCGAAACTTTCTACTACTACGAGCCCGCCGTGCAGCATGTGGGCGTGGTGGACGTGAAGGTGCCGAAGGAGTTGAAGGTCGGCTACATCATGGGCGCGGGCGACGACATTCCGCAGGTGCTGCGGGAAATCGGCATGAATGTGGCCATAATTTCGCCGCAGGAGCTGGCCGGCGGCGACTTGAGCCGCTACGACACCATTGTGCTGGGTATCCGCGCCTATGACACGCAGGACGCCGTGCGCGCCCATAACGCCCGCCTGCTGGATTACCTCAAGAATGGCGGCACGCTCATGGTGCAATACAACCAGCAGCTCACCCAGTTCAATGACGGCAAGTACACGCCTTACCCGGCGCAGGAGAGTCACGACCGCGTGACGGTGGAAGAATCGCCGGTGCAGATCCTGGCGCCGCAGGATGGCGTGTTCCACTATCCGAACCAGATCACCGGCAACGACTTTGACGGCTGGGTGCAGGAGCGTGGGCTTTACTTCATGGATAGTTGGGACAGCCATTTCCAGCCGCTGCTGGCGTCCCATGACCCAGGCGAGTCTCCGCTTAAGGGCGGCCTGCTGCTGGCGCATTACGGGAAGGGAATTTACATCTACAACGCGTATTCCTTCTTCCGCGAACTGCCCACGGGCGTGCCCGGCGCCATCCGCCTGTACGTGAATCTGCTGAGCGCAGGGCATGAGAAATAGGTTGTGTAGAGGCGGGGCTTGGCCCCGCCTTGTACGGGGCAGAGCCCCGTACCTGCGCGGCTGGGAGTGCTGCAAACATGAGGTTTGCGGGCTGAACGCTGAGTGCTGACTACTGACTGCTAACTCAAACTCGCTGACTCCCGACTCCTGACTCCCGACTCCTGTCCCATGCCCGCCACTCCCAGCCAACCCGAAAAAACAGCCGGCAACCAGGAACTGATTCGCGGCATTGGCCTGGGCAGCGCCATCACCCTGACCATGGAGACCATGATCGGGGTGGGGCCCTTCATCACCATTCCCCTCATCGTGAGCGCGGCCGGCGGACCGCAGGCCATGCTGGGCTGGATTTGCGGCGCCATTCTCGCCCTCTGCGACGGCCTGATCTGGGCGGAACTGGGCGCAGCCATGCCCGGCTCGGGCGGCTCCTACCGCTACCTGAGCGAGATCTACGGCCCCAAGAGCCTGGGCCGGCTCATCTCTTTCTTATTTGTCTGGCAGCTTTCTTTCAGCGCCCCGCTTTCCATCGCTTCCGGCTGCCTGGGGTTTGAGCAGTACGCCAGCTACATCTGGCCGCTGCTGGAGCACCCCTACTTCAGCCGCGACATGCGCCTGCCCATTCCCCTGGTGGGTGCGCTGGAAGGACACGTTCTGGTCACGGCCGGCACGTTTCTGGCCATGGGCATCTGCCTGTTTGGGGTGCTGCTGCTCTACCGCCGCATTACCAGCATTGGGCACATTTCCAAGTTTCTGTTTGCCGGCGTGATGGCCACCATTTTGTGGGTGATTATCACCGGCCTCACCCATTTCAGCCCTGCCCGCGCCTTCAGCTTTCCCCCAGGCGCTCTTCACCTCTCGCACGGCTTTTTGCTGGGCTTGGGCGCCTCCATGCTGATCACTACCTACGATTATTGGGGCTACTACAACATCTGTTTCTTCGGCGGCGAGATCAAGAATCCCGACAAAACCATTCCCCGCGCCATGCTGCTATCCATCGTCCTGGTAGCCGGTCTATATCTGCTCATGAATGTGAGCATCCTGGGCGTCATCCCATGGCAGGAACTGGTGGCGGCGGCAAAAACCGATACTCGCTTTTACGTGATATCCACCCTCATGCAGCGCATTTACGGCTCCTGGGCGGGCTACCTGGCCTCGGCCCTGATCATGTGGACGGCCTTCTCTTCGGTTTTTTCGCTGTTGCTGGGCTATTCGCGCGTGCCTTATGCGGCGGCGCTGGACGGAAATTATTTCCGCGTGTTCGCCAAAGTGCACCCCCAAGGCCGCTTTCCTCACATTTCGCTGCTGGCGCTGGGCGGGGTGGCTGCCGCCTACTGCTTCCTGCGCCTGGCCGATGTGATTGCCGCCCTGGTAGTGATTCGCATCATGATCCAGTTCCTCATCCAGGCCATTGGGTTGATTGTGCTGCGCATACGCCGCCCCGAGATGCGGCGTCCTTTCCGCATGTGGTTTTATCCGCTGCCGGCTCTGGTGGCCATCGCCGGCTTTATTTTCATCCTGCTCAACCGGCCGGATTTTCAACGTCAGGTACGTTACGCGATGGTAATTCTCATCCTGGGGATTGTGATTTATCTTGTGCGGGCGGTACGGCGGCACGAATGGCCGTTTGGCACGCAAACGAGCGCATTGGTGGAAGAGGCCCCGGGCGAGAGCGGATGAAAAACCAGGTTTTCAACGTTTCAAGCTTTTGGGTGGAGCAGGGCCTTGACCCTGCAAGTAGAGCAGCATTAAAGCAATCGGCTCTAGCCGCTGAGGTAGTTCCGTGCGCAATACGATCATCATTCCTTGGTGACCTTCGTGTCCTTTGTGGTGAGATTTTTGCGGAGTAAGTGATGGAGCACGAGCAGATGCCAGTTCGGGTGGCGGAACGAGCGCGGTCCCTCTCGCCCTGGGCGCCCTTCCGCGAACCGCTCTTCCGCTCCATTTGGATCGCTGCCGTCATCTCCTACATCGGCACTTGGATGCAGAACCTGGGCAGCGCCTGGCTGATGACCTCGCTCACCCGCTCGCCGCTCATGATCGCGCTGGTGCAGGCTGCCTCCAGCCTGCCGGTGTTCCTGATCGCGCTGCCGGCGGGCGCTCTGGCTGACCTGGTGGATCGTCGGCGCCTCCTGCTGGTCACTCAGAGTTGGATGGCCATCGCCGCCGCCGCTCTGGGCGTGATTACCATCCTGGGCGTGGTGACTCCCTGGACCCTGCTCCTGCTCACCTTCCTGCTCGGCTTGGGGGCGGTGATGAACGACCCGGCCTGGCAGGCCATCACTCCGGAAATTGTTTCACCCCAGCAGCACGCCTCCGGGGTAGCCCTGAACTCCGCCGGCTTCAACGTGGCCCGCTCGGTTGGCCCGGCGCTGGGCGGCGCGGTGATTGCGGCGGCTGGCTCGGGCGTAGCATTCCTCATTAACGCGGCCTCGTTCTTCGCCGTAATTTTCGTGCTCTACCAGTGGAAGCGGACCGCCACCAATGGCAATGGCAACGAGCGCCTGGTGCAGGCGCTGAAAGTCGGTGTGCGCTATGTGCGGCACACGCCGGCGGTGCGCTCGGTGCTGGTGCGCACGCTGGCCTTCAGCATCGCTGCCAGCGCCTTGCTGGCGCTCCTGCCCGTAATTGCCCGCCCATTTGGCTCCATCGGTTTCGGATTGCTGCTGGGCTGTTTTGGCCTGGGCGCGCTGGCGGGAGCCGCGGTGCTGCCCCGCTGGCGGAGCCAGATGTCAATGGATTCAGTGGTAGCGATGGCCACCGTGGTTTTTGCCCTCGCCACTGTGGCCGCTGGGCGCGTACACTCCTTCGGTCTGCTGGCTGCGGTTCTCTTTCTTGGCGGTGTGGGCTGGATCGCGATCCTGGCCTGCCTGAATGTGACCGCGCAGACCATGTCGCCGTCGTGGGTGCTGGCGCGCTCGCTCTCCATGTATGTGCTGGTGCTGCAGGGTGGGTTGGCGGGCGGCAGCGCGCTGTTCGGAGCGCTGGCCGATAGCCAGGGAGTGCCCAACGCTTTGCTTTATTCCGCTGCCGGCCTGCTGGCTGGACTTGTTACCATGCGCTGGCATCGCCTGCGTGCCCGTGAAGCCGAACTGGTGCGCTACGCCGACACGGGGATCACGCACGGATAGGGAACTCTTATTGAATGTCATCCTGAGCGAGAACGCGCCCGCAGGGCGCGTCCGAGTGGAAGGACCTTGTGCTTGACTTGGCATTTACCTGATCACATTCTGCTTTCAGGAGAGGATATGAAAACAAAGTTCGGTCTGCTGTTGCTGGTTTTGTCTTGTTCCTTGATGGTTCTGGCACAAGCGAAACCGAAAGCAAAATCCGCCGCGGAACACACCACCGTATCCCACGAGATGGACTACCTGCTTTCCGGCGTGGAAAAGGAATTCGTCAGTGCCGCCGACGCCATGCCGGAAGACAAATATAACTTTGCTCCTACTAACGGTGAGTTCAAGGGCGTGCGCACCTTCTCCCAGGAGGTCAAGCATGTGGCCGCGGTCAATTACATGATCTTCTCCGACATGCTGGGAGAAAAAATGCCGATGAATATCGGCGGCGAGAACGGCCCCGATTCCATGACTTCGAAAGCCGACATCATGAAGTTCCTGCGAGACTCTTTCGCCTACGGCCACCGCGCCTATGCGGCCATCACTCCGCAGAATGAAGTGGCGCCCATCAAGAACCCCTTTGGCGGCAAACAACCGTCCACGCGCATCGGCCTGGCTGCTCTCACTGTTGGCCACTGCTTCGACCACTACGGGCAAATGGTGGAGTACCTGCGGGCGAACGGGATCGTTCCTCCGGCCAGCCGTCCCCAGCAAAGGTAAGTGTCAGTGCCTGCCAGGCTCATTTTGAGCACGGTTCGGGAACTCGGGGCGCAGCTCTGAATGGGTAACCAAAGTCGTAACCCTGCTGCTCAGAGTTCCCGTTAGTTTTCAATGGCTTACGCAAAATAATGCAAAAACCCCGCCACTAAACCCCGATTTACCCCTTTTCGTGCAATTCGGTTGGGGATTTGCCCTCCTTCCTCCTAGCATCATGGTGCCTCTATCCGTGTGATTTCGGGGGAATTGAGCAACTCTTTGAGTTGCCCCCGGACGCCGGGAGGCGACACACAAATTTGCGCCAGGGTACCTGTGGGGTGGACAACGTGGCCCGGTTTAGCAGGTTTCACACCTGGTGGGAGCAAAAACACAATGCACAAGCCGGTTAAGTACCTGGAGAAGGCTCTTAGCATCACCGCTAACGGGGCATGGTTCGTCTTTGAGAGGCTGAACCGCATTCACCCGAACCCCTCGTTCACCCCGAAGTGGTCCGATAAGCCGCTCCTCAAGTCCTACGAAAAATCCAAGCCGCCGCTGGGCTGGCCGCGGCAGACCGATTCGCTCTGCCCCAAGTGTGTGCCGGAAATCCGCCAGCAGATCCTGGACGGCAAGCTGCCCCACGAGATCCTGCTCAACCAGAAGGTGGGCGAAATCAAGGCGCAGATTATCGAGCGCGACGGCAAGATCCTGATGGTCAAGGACTGCCCCAAGCACGGCCACTTTGAAGACGTGATGTCCATTGACGTGGACTTCTACCGCCACCTGGAGCAGACCTTCCCCGGGCGCGACATCCGCTCGCACAGTGACGAGCACCTGCACCACCACGGCACCAGCACGGTGAAGTATGGCCGCGGCGCCGTGCTGACCATTGACCTCACCAACCGCTGCAACATGATGTGCGACCCCTGCTTCATGGACGCCAATCAGGTGGGGTTCGTGCACGAGTTGACCTGGGAAGAGATCAAGACTCTGCTGGACAACGCCATCTCCATCAAGCCCAAGCGGCAGATGTCGGTGCAGTTCTCCGGCGGCGAGCCCACGCTTTCACCCTACTTCCTGGACGCAGTGGCTTACGCGCGCAAGGTGGGCTACAACAGCGTGCAAGCGGCCACCAACGGCATTGAGTTCGCTAAGAGCAAGGAATTCTGCCGGCAAGCGGCGGACTCGGGCCTGCGCTACGCCTACCTGCAGTTTGACGGCATCGGCAATGCCGCTAACTCGCACCGCAAAGTTGGCAACCTGTTCGACGTAAAGCTGAAGGCCATTGAGAATCTGCACGAGGCTGGCGTCGAACTGGTGCCCGTCACCACCATCGTGAACGGCATCAACAACGAGCAGGTGGGCCGCATCGTCCAGTTTGCCCTGGATAATCCCCGCATGATGTCATTCTGCTCGTTCCAGCCGGTTTCCTTCACCGGCCGCGACGAGGCCATCACCGATGAGCGGCGGCTGGCGCAGCGTTACACGCTCTCGCATCTGGCCCACGACGTGAAGAAGCAGACGGGTTTGGGCGAGCCGGCGCGCGACTGGTTTCCTCTGTCATTCGTCAGCACCTTCTCAGACTGGGCGGACCTGGTGCACGGGCCGGACGCTGCCTGGGGACAGGTCAGCTGTGGCTGCCACCCCAACTGCGGCGTCGGCATGGCCATCCTGATTGATAAGCACACTAAGGACGCGGCCCCGGTCACCGCGTTCCTGAACGCCGACCGCCTGGCCAAGGACGTGGCCAAAATCAACGACGCGGCCCGGGGCAAGTTCCTCTCCTCGCTGGGCATGGCGTTGTCGGTGATGCGCAATTACGACCCCTTCAAGACCACGCCCCATTTCACCTTGTATGCCATGCTGAAGAAGTTCGATAAGAGTTTCGGCGTGAGCAAGAAGGCGCAAAGCGGCGGCTATGGCAAGGTCACCGGCGACCGCACCCTGGAAGACATCCAGAAGCGTCGTACGGACCGCTGGAACATATTGTTCATCGCCGGCATGTGGTTCCAGGACCTCTACAACTACGACTTCCGGCGCACCGAGCAGTGCATCATCCCCTATGCCACCCAGGAGGGCGAGATTTCCTTCTGCGCCTACAACACCGGCATCGGCTGGCGCAACATCGTGGAGAAGATGCACATGACGGCCACGCTCACCAAGTGGTACGACGAGCACGGGCGGCATGAGATCTTCGCCGGCGGCAAGAAGGTGAGCCTGGATGGCGTGGAGCTCAAGGCGCTGACGCTGAAGAATGAAATCGTCACCACCGAAGAGCAGAAGGACCTGGATGCTCTGGGCATCGCCAAGAATGCGCGCGAGGAGAAGATCCGCGCGCGCAACCAGAAGATCAAAAACGATGCCGCCCACAACGAGAAGATGGCCCGGCTATACCGCGAAGTCATCCTGAAGGAGGGGCCGGCCGCCAGCAAAGACGGCTTCATCCCCCTGGATGCGTTGCAGGCCAAGGCCACCAAGAAGAGCGAGGAAGTCGCCGAGGAAGTGCTCGGAGACTAGAGCCTTAGCAGGGAAGCGAAGGCCGCCGGTTTACGCCGGCGGCCTTTTTACTGTAGCGTCGCCGTCCCAATAGCCGTTCAGGGCCGGTTCAGCGTGGCCGAGTCCAGGTTTTTTCGACAGGCGAATCCTAACCAGATTAAGAACCGTGTGGAGCTTTGCCCCGCTCAGGACGGGACGGAGCCCCGTCCCCACATAAGGTTGTCACAGGCGAGGGTGCCTGCACAGCAAATTGTGCCGTTTTGCCGCTACTTTCTTGAGGCTGGGGCCCAGCCCTCAGTTGCTTCCCTGAGGCCTGAGCAGGATAATGGGGCGCCCGCCGTACGACATTGATTACAATAAGGGTTTAACCCGATTGATTCAGCAGCTCTGAGGAGACCTGTTTTGCAGGAGTCAAGGCAAAAGGGAGGTCCGGCTACGCCCCTTTTCTGGCGCGTGGAAGGCAGCCTGCTCAACCTGAGCACGGTGCGCCCGGTGGCCTTCTTCGCCTGGAATGCGCAAAGCTTTGCCGAGCGCTGGATCCGGCGCGGCGCCGTCTTTGTGCAGGCGCTGCTGCGACCCCTGCTGTACGCCGCCAACCGCGTGTTTGCCACCCGCGTGGTGAACGCCGTGCTCCGCGACATCAGCCGCGACCGCCTCGACCTGCTGGGCGAGGAGTATTTCAAATACCACCTGCAGCCAAAGCTGAAGCCCGCGGGCGTGCAGGCGCTGCGCGAGGCCTTGGCGCGTGGGGAGCGGGTTGTGCTGGTCAGCCAGGGGCTGGACCACATCATGCGTCCGCTGGCGCGCTACCTCGGGGCCGAGGAGCTGATTTGCAACCACCTGGAATTTCGCGACGGCTACGCCACCGGCCGGCTGCTCGAGCCGGTGATTCGCCCGCGGGGAGCTTTGGCCCTGATTACCGGGCGCAGGCCTGACGGCAGCCGCGACCCGCAACAACTTAGCCGGGAGCTCAACTGTCCCTCGCAAACCCTGCTGGCAGCGGTTGTGCCCACCCGGCGTGAGGCCAAGGCAGCGGAACGGCCGCTGGTGCGGTTCAACTCGGTGAGCGCGCCGGAGCGGTTTTCTGTCCGCCAGGCGCTGGGCGGCAAGCAGCTCATGCTGATTGGCGTCACTGGATTTATTGGGAAGGTATGGCTGGCGCACATCCTCCAGGACCTGCCGGAAATTGGCCGCGTTTATCTCCTGGTGCGCAGCCAGAAATCTACCTCAGGGGCGCAGCGTTTCAGGAAGCTGGTGGAGGAATCGCCGGTTTTCGAATCGTTGCAGGAGAGGCTAGGAGCTCAATTTCCCGAGTATCTGAGCAGCCGCGTGCAAGTGCTCGAGGGCGATGCCAGCCTGCCCGGGTTGGGGCTGGAGCCGGCATTTGCCGCCCGCCTGCAGGGCTCCCTCGACCTGGTGATCAACAGCTCCGGGCTCACCGATTTCAATCCCGACCTGCGCGATGCTCTCGTCGGCAACGTGGAAGCCGTGAGTAATATCCTGGAGTTTGTGCGCGGCTGCGACCACGCCGGCCTGCTGCATCTTTCAACCTGCTACGTCGCCGGCGCACGTGACGGCCGGATTGCCGAGCAGGCGCAGCCCAACTACACGCCTATCGGGGCTCCTGAGTTCGATTCCGAACGCGAAATCGAAAACCTGCGCCGGCTAATGGCCGACGCAGTAGCCTGGTCGGAAAGCCCCGAACTGGGCGAGGAATTGCGCCGCCAGTCGCTGGAAAAGAAAGCTAATGGGAACGGGCTATCGCCCGCCGCGCTGGAAAACCAGGTGCGCAAGAACCGTATTCGCTGGCTGCGCACAACCCTCACCGAGGCTGCAACGAAGCGAGCCCAGGAACTCGGCTGGCCCAATACCTACACCTTCACCAAGAGCCTGGCTGAATCGCTATTGCTGAAACGTGGAGAGGGGTTGGCCATCGCCATTGTGCGCCCCGCGATTGTCGAGACATCGCTCACCCGGCCATTCCTGGGCTGGAATGAGGGCATCAACACTTCCGCTTCGCTCTCCTATCTCCTGGGCACTTATTTCCGCCAACTTCCCAGCAACGCGCGCAAGAACCTCGACATTATTCCCGTGGACACGGTCTGCCGGGGCATGACGCTGATTGCCGGCGCCATTGTGCAGCGCTGCCATCAGCCGCTCTACCAGCTGGCCACCTCGGTGACCAACCCGTGCGATATGGGGCGGTCCATCGAGCTGACCTGTCTGGCGCACCGCAAGTTCTACCGCGCGCAAAACGGTCTGCACCACCAGCTGCGCATGCGCTTTGACACCATTCCCGTGTCCAAGGAACGCTACCAGCGGCTCTCGGCGCCGGCGCAGAAGGCGGTCATCAAGTCGCTGCAGAAGCTGACCGCGCCCTTCCCTTTCCTGCAGCCGCCTCTGGTGCGCACCGAGCGCGGACTGGAAAAAGTGGAGAAGCTGATTGAGCTGTTCGAGCCCTTCATCCTGCACAACGAGCAGGATTTCGAAGCCGAGCACGTGGAGTGGCTCGTGCAAGCGCTGCCGGAAGGTGAGAAGGCGCCGTTCGGCTATGACACGCGCTCGCTGGATTGGTGGGAGTACTGGATTAACGTGCACATCCCGGCATTGCGCAAGTGGACGTATCCGCTGATCGAAGGCCGCCCGGTAGAGGCGGGCCCGCGGCGCAGCTACGATTTGCCGACCAGCCGCGGCGATAAGGCCGGCCCCGGCTGCAGCCCGGCTGCGGGCAGCATAAGCACAGGCACCACCGGAGCAACGTGGCAATATTCCTGACCGGCTCAACCGGCTACATCGGCGCGCACGTGGCCGCCGGGTTGCTGGAAGGGCATCGCGATCATCTCAATTTGCTGGTGCGCGCTACCGACGGGCACGAGGCCGAAGTGCGCTTGTGGCGCGCCCTGCAGCTGCACCTGAATTTCCCGCGTTTTCACCAGCACCTCTATTCGCGGATCACAATTTTCCGCGGCGATCTGACCGGCGCCCGCTTTGGCCTGAGCGAAGAGGATTACCGCCGGCTGGTCGAGTCCACTGACTCGATCATCCACTGCGCGGCCTCGCTGAACCGCAAATCGGAGAAAGCCTGCCTGAACGTAAACCTGCGGGGCACGCTGGAGGTGATTAAGCTGGCGGCTGCGGCGCGTGACCACCACGGCTTGCGGCGCTTCAGCCATGTCAGCACCGTGGCCGTAGCGGGTCAGCGCAGCAATGAGGTGGTAAAAGAAGATGAGGCCATTGACTGGGCGCGCTCCGATTACGACCCCTATGCCCGCACCAAGAAATTCTGCGAGCACATGATTCGGGAACTGCTGCCCGACGTGCCGCGCACCATTTTTCGTCCCAGCATCGTGCTGGGCGACAGCCGCTATCCCCAGACCACGCAGTTCGACATGGTGCGGGCGTTCGTGTTCCTGGCGGGCTTGCCGGTGCTGCCCTTCCGGCCCAACGACAAAATTGACATCGTTAACGTGGACTTTGTGGCCGATTCCATCGTTACCCTGCACCAGAAACCACAGCCCGATTACGACACCTATCATCTGTCTTCGGGGGTGGGCTCGCAGACCTTCCGCGAGCTCACCAGCACGCTGGCGCGGGCGCAGCACCGGCGCTCGCCCATGTACATGCCCATCCTGGAGCGGCCATTTATGGCCGTGGTGGAGCGGTTCTCACGGCGGCGCGGCAACCTGGGCTTCGGCGCTTCGCTGATGAAGGTGTTCCTGCCCTACCTGGTGTGGAACACGGTGTTCGATAATAGCCGCGTGCTGCGGGAAATGGGCCGGCAGCCTGCGCCTTTTTCGCAGTACAGCTATCCGCTGCTGAAATTCAGCCGCGACAATCATTTCAGCTATCGTTACCAGGACTGGCCGGCGCCGGCGGGAGGAACCGCGGCATGACCGACTTGATGCTGCAAGCCTGGGTGAGCGCCTCCATCGAATTCACCAAGCTCAAGTGGATGCTGGGCGACGGGCGTCCCTGGCAGCCGGGCGAAAAACTGAAGCTGCTGTTCGCCGGCTACAACGGCACGCGCAATACCGGCTCCGACGTGCGGGTGGAAGAAATGCTGCGCCAGGTGCGGCGCATCCTGGGCGCGGAAAACCTCAGCCTGAGCGTGATGACGCAGAACTTCGATTTTTCCCGCGGCTACTTTGGCGACGCGCGCCAGACGCATCTGCCCGATGTTTTTCCCGCCTACCTGCACCGCGAAGTGCCGCAACACCACGGCGTGGTGGCCTGCGAAGGCTCCATGTTCAAGAGCAAGTTCGCCAACGCGCTGACCACCATGATGATTGGCTCGCTGGCGCTGGCCTCGGCGCAGAACAAACTGTCGGTCGGTTACGGGGCGGAAGCCGGACATATGGACCCGCTGGTGGCAAGGATGTGCGCCCGTTATTGCCGCGACTCGCTGATCATTACCCGCAATGAAGAGTCGCGCGGTATCCTGCGCAGCCTGGGTGTGCCTACGGAGCTGGGCACCGACACGGCCTGGACCTTCGAGCCTCATCCGGTGGACTACGGCAAGCAGCAGTTGCGCAAAAAGGGCTGGGACGGTAGCACACCGGTGCTGGTGGTGTGCCCGATTAACCCGTTCTGGTGGCCGGTGAAGGCCTCCATCGCCAAGTATGCGATGCGAGCCACCACCGGCGCCTACAAAGACAGCCACTACCGGACGGTGTACTTCCATAAGTCGGGAGCCGAGGTGGAGGCGGCCTACCGGCGCTATCTGACCGCCATCGCCAACGCAGTGGACGCATTCCGCAAAGTGCGGCGGGTCTTCGTAGTGCTGGCGGCAACGGAGCGGCTGGACGCGCGCGCCTGCGAGTGGATATCGCAGCGCCTGGGCGGCCTGCCGGTGTGCAGTTCCGACGACTACAACATGTACGAATTGGTCAGCATTCTGCGTGCCTGCAACGTTATGGTTTCGTCGCGCTACCACGGAATCGTAACCTCCATGCCCGGCCTGGTGGCCTCTGCCGGCATCACCATGGATGAGCGCATCCGCAACTTGATGCGCGAGCGGGAGCATGGCGACCTGCTGCTGGAAGTGGATGACCCGGAACTGGAAGGCAAGCTGATGGTGGTGTTGGACCGGCTGTGGAAAGAGCGGGAACGGATTGCTGAGGGCATTGGGTGCACGGTGGTGAGAAATCTGCAGGTGATGGCGCGCATGGGTGTTTACTTTGAGGAATGCGTGCAGCGGCGCTATCCCGAATTTCCCGTGCGCAGCGGGGTGCGTAGCTGGGAAGAGTATTTGCCGCCCTTCAGCCCAGGTTTGGAGAAGCTGGTTGAGTCGTACGAGGGAGTGGCCGCGTAAGAGACAATGTTTTCAGGCGCGCTCAGGTCCAAGCCCGAAGGGCGAAACCTCCTTTAGCCCAGGGTGTCAGCCCTGGGAACTCTTCGCCGGTCATTTTGAGTCCCGAAGGGACTGAGAATTGATTTGAGCTTTCTGAAGACCATTTTCGAAAGACTGAAAGAATCCTCAAAAACCACCCTCCTGCAGGAGTTGGCGGGCGGTGAATCTCTCTCCGTCACGGGCACCGAACTGGCTGGGCTCATCCACACGGCGCGTACATTCCTGCGGGCACAAGGCCTGAAGAAGGGCGACCGCTGTGCTCTGCTCGCACCCAACACCATTCGCTGGGTGGCCATGGACCTGGCCATTCTCAGCGAAGGGCTTATGGCGGTTCCGCTTTACGTGCGCCAGGCCCCGGGCGAACTGGTCGCCATGATGAAGGATTGCTCGCCGTCCTTCTTGTTTTGCGGCGATGCCGCGCTGCGTGAGTCCATTGCTCAGCACTGGCCAGGCGCGCCGCCCATGGCGCTGTTCGACGACACCTTCGCCGCGGATGCGCCAGGGGAACTGGCTGCGCCGGTTACGATCGAGGCCAATGACCCAGTCGCCATCGTCTACACCTCCGGCACTTCAGGAGAAGCCAAGGGCGTGATGCTGGCCGCCGGCGGCGTGGATTTTATCCTGGGTTCCACCTCGCAGCGGCTCGATGCGCTGATGGCGGGACGCCAGGGCCAGGAGCGCGTGTTCCACTATCCGCCGTTCTGCTTTGCCGCATCGTGGATCATGCTGCTCACCTGCCTCCAGCGCGGCAACCTGTTGATGATGGCCATGGACCTCAGCACGCTGGCGGCCGACATGCGCGCCGCTGCGCCCCATTATTTCCTGAACGTGCCCGTGCTCCTGGAACGCATGCGCGCCGGAATTGACGAGCAGTTGCGCAAAACCGGTGGCCTTGCGAACCTGATTTACACCCGG
>DATEGI010000290.1:0-20754 GCA_035280205.1 Terriglobales bacterium
AATGAGGCCCAGAGTATCGGCAATCAGGATTTCGTCATCTGCGATCAGCACTTTGAGCTGCACGCTCATGAAAGTCCGGCCCGACCCCGGCAGAACTATAGATCAGAGTTTGCCAATACGCTTCAATTCCGCCTGCAGCGCCCGCTCCACCCGGCGGGACCGCCTCTCGCCACGAGCCACCCGGCTTACATAAGAACGATCTACGCCGAGGCGGCGCGCCACACGCGCATACAGACCGCGATATTGAACGTATCGCGCCAGTTCGCGAGTTTTGCGGCTACGACCTGTCACCATTGATGACACAAGCGCACTTTTAAATGGCTTCCCTGATTTCCGACTACTATAACGCTGGCGTTAACGGTGTCAAGGGAGATTGGGGGCGGGGTGGAATTGACGATTTTCGATTGTAGATTGACGATTGAAAAGCCAGCACTGAGCGTTCAGCCCGCCAGGTTCAGCCAGGGCATCTTGCAGATTTTAATTGCGTGGGCAGCCTCCCCACGCGATTTGCAATCGTTAATCTACAATCATCAATCGTCAATTTTCCTCGTGGCGAGGCCGCGGCAACGGGCGGTTGCCCATGCGGTCGCGCCAGAGAATGGCATTCAAGCGCTGGGCGGGGGCAGCGTCGGCGTGAGTAAAATCCATTTTCATCGAAGCCTGCGCACCTGGCGCTTTGGGCGTATTCATGCGGTAGAGCAGGCCGTTCTTTTGATTCCGGTAGTCAGCCTGGAAGGGTGGCTGGCCCGGCCCGCTGAACAGGGGCGCCATGAGCGGGGCCAGCGCGTCATTGTTGTTCATGGGCGGCAAGCCCAGCAGAGCCTCCATGGTGTGAATCACGCTCACCGTGGTGTAAAAGTGGTGGTCCACATACGGGCTGGCGGCTGACCCCGGCGAATACTTGCTGACAACGAAGGCGATGCTGCGGTGCGCATCCACGTGGTCGGCGCCGTCCTGGGCATCGTCTTCCAGCGCAAAAATGGCCGTGTCGTCCCAGTAGGGACTGTGGGAGAGAGCCTCGACGACGCGGCCCAGGGCCAGATCATTGTCGGCCACGGATGCGCCCGGGGTGGGAAAACCGGGCCTCGTGCCCGCGGTGTGGTCATTGGGCAGGCGCAACAGGATAAAAGCCGGCATTTGCTCTCCCCTGCCTTCCTGGCGAGCACGCACGAACTGCTGGAATTCGTTCAGGAAGTCGTCCACGCGCAACTGATCGGGATAATCGAGGCGAAAGTCGGCGTAGTTGGGGTCAAAGTGGCCGCGCAGTTCCGGCTTGGTGGGCAGGTCGCGCGCAATAACCGGAACGGGCCACGGCCAGGGGCTCGGCGAACCATGTGGTTGTCCCAGATTCGGCGGCAACGGCTCGCCCTGGTTGATGCGGGGATGCTGGCAAGACTCTTCCGGTTCCTCGGGCGTGCCCATGCGCGGCGAAGCCTTGCCGTTCTTTTCTCCGCACCAGATGCTGGCGACGTACTCGCCGTAATGCCGGTAGGTGAGCCCATGCCGCGCCAGATTGCTCCACAGGTATCCGGTTTCGGGTTCGTTGACGTCAGATGCGCCCTGCTGCAGGGGAAAATCGCCGGCAACTTCCCCTTCATAATCGTAGCTGCGCTCGTAACCGCGATAACTGATTTGCCAGGTTTTTTCTGTGTAATCAGAGGTGATGGCGGCGGTGGACCACACGTGGCCATCGCCAGAAACCTCGCCGCTGTCGTAGAAATTGTCCAGAATGCCGAACTGGCGCGCCAGAGCATGCTCGTTCGGGGTGATGTCCTCGCCGAACATGGTGAGGGATGGGTCACCGTCACCCGGCTTCAGGTCGCCCAGAATCTGGTCGTAGGTGCGGTTTTCTTTGATGATGTAGATGACGTGGCGAATGGGATTTTTGCTGGACTGGAACACGATTTGTCCGGGATCGCTCTTCATCAGATTGCTCTGCTCTACCTGGAGAGTGAGGCCCGCAAGCTGCGGCTGGGTCTGGCTCAGGCTGAGGCGGGCGATGGAGCCGTGCAGAAGAGTGGGAATGTAGCCGGTATCGTTTCCCCTATGCGTGTGGTCGGAGTTGGGACCGGCGCCTTCACCTTTGCCGCTGGCAATCAGCAGATCGTCGCCGCGCACCGCCAGCGCCGTGGGATACCACTCGGAAGGAATGAAGCCGATAGCGGGCTGGGGAGCGATTTCTGGCTTCACATCCGGGTTTAGTCCGGAGATGTCAAAAACAGCGACCGCGTCGGAAGATGCACTCGCCACAAACAGCAGTTTGCCGTCGTCGGATTCTGCCAGCGCATTGGGGAATGTGCCGGCGAAGGTCTGGCCGGGCAGGCGGGTGGAGAGCAGGCGCAGAAGTTTGCCACGTTTCACGTCCACAACGGCGACGGCATCGCTGTTGGACAGCGTCACAAACAGCAACTGATCATCGGCACTCAGCAGCATGGCCGTGGGGTGAGAGCCGGCTTCCATGGCCGATTTGGGCTCCAGCAGGGCAATGCGGCGGACAACCTTGCCACGATCCAGATCGAGTTCGGCCACTTCCGAGGCGTTCCACAGGCTGCAGAAAGCGCGGCGGCCGTCGCGCGCGACCGCCACTGTGTAAGGGTAAGCGGAGGGCATCTCGCGGCCCACGCTCAGGTCAAAGCTGCGCAGGAGCTTGCCCTGCGAGCCGAGCAGCACGACGTTGTCGGAAAGATTATTGGCCACCAGCAGCTCTTCCCTGCCGTCCCGCGAAAAAGCTGCAATTCCCGCAGGATAAGGAATGGCCTGTCCCGAGGGCACTTTGGCGAGAAGGCGAGCCACGTGCTTGCCGGCCGAGATTGGCTGCAAGCCAACCCGGATGAAACTCTGCGGCGACACCTTGCCCTGCTCAAACCCGTACACAATGATTCCATTGCCGGTGTCACCCGGTTGCCTGCCGTTGGGGTCGGTCATGGAACCCACGGTGGCGTACAAGCGTCTGCCATCGGGGCTGAAGGCGAGGCCCAGGAATATCGCCTGACGGGCATGGGGGCCAAGGCGGGCATCAGGAAAATCTGTAAGCTGGTTGCTTTGCAGGTCGAGCACGGCCACCGATTGGCGGTAGTGAGATTCCGCCGTGCCGAAGCCGGCGTTGAGCAGGGCCAGGTAGTGGCCGCTGGGGTCGAGCACGGCTGCCACCGGCAGTCCATTGGTCGGCTGCGGTTTTCCTGGTGGCGCCAGCAGGCGCTTGCTGCTGGGAAGAGGAATTACCTGCTGCTGGGAAATTTTTTTCTGGTAGCCAAGCGCCAGCGAAATCATCAATAGCACAAGCAGGAGAGGACGTTTCAAGTTGCTCTGCCTTTCCTTGGAAGTGGCGGATTATTGTAACGGATGAAGAGCGCGCATGGGTTGCGCTCCGGTTACAGGGCGCGCGACGGCCCTGGTATTAGAATGCAGCTTCGGGTTTTATAAAGAAAACGATGAGCGACTCCAGTAATCCGCCAGGCGGGCCTGGCATACCGCCGCGCTGGACTTCCAGCGCGAAATCCGGGGTAGGCACGGCGCTCAGCCCTTCCAGCCGCGTCTGGTTCACGCTCAGCCACGGCATTCTGAATGAGATTTACTTTCCGCGGGTGGACACTGCCTGCACCCGCGACCTGGGACTGATAATCACCGACGGCCGTTTCTACTTCTCCGAGGAAAAGCGCCATGCCACGTCGGTGGTTAGCTACCTGGCGCCGGGTGTGCCCGCTTACCGGCTGGTCAACACGGCGATGGATGGCCGCTATCGAATTGAGAAAGAAATCTGCACCGATCCCAGCCGCCACGTGTGCCTGCAGAAAATTCGGTTTGTGGCGCTGCAAGGCAAGCTGGCGGATTACCACGTTTACGTGCTGCTGGCGCCACATCTGGCCAACTGCGGCTATGGCAATACCGGCTTCATCGGCGACTACAAAGGCACACCCATGCTTTATGCCGCGCGTGAGGGGCACGCACTGGGGTTGGCCTCCTCTACCAACTGGCTGAAACGTTCGGCGGGATATGTGGGCACTTCTGATGGCTGGCAAGACCTGGCAAGCAATTATGAGATGACATGGGAGTACCCGCGCGCCGAGAACGGAAACATCGCGCTCACCGGCGAGCTAGACCTGGCGGCATGCGGAGGAGAGTTCGTGCTCTCCCTGGGCTTTGGCCAGACCGCTTCCGAGGCGGGCGGACATGCGAGGGCCAGTTTGCTGGACGGCTATGAGGCTGCACGCGGAGAATACATCCAGGGCTGGCAGGACTGGCTGGAGGATTTGGACCCGCCGGACAGTGAAGGCAACCACGACCTGTTCCGCATCAGCGCCTGCGTGTTGCGGACGCACGAAGAGAAGAGTTTTCCCGGCGGTATCATCGCCAGCCTTTCCATTCCATGGGGTTTCTCCAAAGGCGACGAAGACCTTGGTGGCTATCACCTGGTATGGCCGCGCGACCTGGTAGAGACCGCGGGCGGCCTGCTGGCGTTTGAAGCGAGGGAAGATGCCCTGCGCGTGCTGGGTTACCTGCGGGTAACCCAGGAGGCAGACGGCCATTGGCCGCAGAACATGTGGCTGGACGGCACCGCTTACTGGCAGGGCATTCAGATGGATGAGGCGGCGTTGCCCATCCTGCTGGTGGACCTGTTGCGGCGCGAGGCCGCTCTGAGCGAGGGACAGTTGAGCGAATTCTGGCCCATGGTGCGGCGGGCTGCGGGATTCGTGCTGCGCAATGGGCCGGTGACACAGCAGGACCGGTGGGAGGAGGACCCCGGCTATTCGCCTTTTACGCTGGCGGCGGAGATCGCGGCCTTGCTGGTGGCGGCCGAACTGGGTGAAAATCTTGGAGAGCCCGCCCTAGCCGTTCTCTTTCGTGAAACCGCGGATAGCTGGAATGCAAACATCGAGCGCTGGATTTACGAGGTGGGCGGGCCGCTGGCGCGCAAGCTCAACATTGACGGTTATTACGTGCGAATCGCTCCGCCAGATGAGGCCGAGCCCGACTGCGCTTCGCCTTTGCAAGGTTATGTTCCCATTAAGAACCGGCCGCCCGCGGACACGCTGGAGCCCGCGGCCAGCATCGTGAGCCCGGACGCGCTGGCGCTTGTGCGTTTTGGCCTGCGTGCGCCGGACGACCCCCGCATCCTTTCCACGGTGAAAGCCATTGATGCGCTGCTCAAAGTGGAGCTGCCGCAGGGTCCGTCGTGGCATCGCTACAACGACGACGGTTATGGCGAACACGAGGACGGCTCTCCCTTCGACGGCACGGGCACCGGCCGCGCCTGGCCGCTGCTTACCGGAGAGCGCGCGCATTACGAACTGGCGGCGGGAAGGCGGGCTGCCGCCGACGCCCTGCTGCACAACATGGAAAAATCCGCAGATGAGAGCGGGTTAATTCCCGAGCAGGTATGGGAGGCTCCCGATATTACGCCGCTGGAACTGTTTTTCGGACGGCCGTCAGGCTCGGCCCGGCCCCTGGTGTGGGCTCACGCGGAATACCTGAAGCTGCGGCGCTCCCTCCGCGACGGCAAAGTTTTCGATCAGCCGCCGCAGACCTACCAGCGTTACGTGGTGGAGAAGCAGCCGTGCGCGATCTTCATATGGAGTTTCAACCACAAAGTGCGCACCATGCCACCGGGCAAACGCTTGCGCCTGCAGGTTCTGGCGCCAGCTACGGTGCACTGGAGCGCGGACGCCTGGTACACCGCCCAGGACACCGGTTCGCGCGATACTGGAGTGGGGCTGTACTTTGTGGACCTGCCCACCGAAAAGCTGTCAGCTGGCACCCACGTGCTGTTTACGTTTTTCTGGACCGAGGACGAGCGCTGGGAAGGGACGAACTTTGAGGTGTGCGTGGAGTGAAAATCCCAGCACTTGGCATTTAGCATTTAGCCCATCGAGTTAGCGCCGATTCCGACGAAATCTTGAAGGGCTAATGCCAATCGCTAACGGCTAATTGCTTGCTGGCTGAGTGCTAGCCAACAATAACTTCCAGACAACCGTCGCCATTCACACGCGCCTGCACCTGCGATAAATCGCGAATTACCGCCTCGGCGTGGGCCAACTCGGCTACAGGATAGGTAGTGGCAAGCCCGACCGCGGTCATGCCGGCGGCGTGGGCAGATTCTATGCCCGCCGGCGTATCCTCAAAAACCAGGCACTCCCCTGGCGAAAGGTGCAGCAGTTCCGCGCCCTTCAGGTAGGGTTCGGGATGGGGCTTGCCCTGGCTGACTTCGTCGGCGGTGACGAAGGCAACAGGTTGCGGTAACCCGTTGTTGGCGAGGCGCCGCGTAGCCAGATACCGCGTCCCCGAGGTCACCACCGCCCAGCGCTCGGCGGGAAGCGCAGTCAGCAGCTCAAGCGCCCCCTTCACCCGCTCCAACGCACTACTGTCATCGGCCTCAATGGCTTCAATGCGCAACGTCTCCGCCTCGGCATCCAAATGCGGGGCCAGCAGACGAACGGTTTCGAGAGTGCGGCGTCCGTGAGCCACCCGCACGGCTTCTTCGGGCGAGACATTGTGTTCCGCGGCCCACCGCTTCCAGAAGCGAGCCACCGAATGAGTCGAGTCCACCAGGACGCCATCCAAGTCAAACAGGATGGCAGCGCAATGAAATTTCCGCTGGGAGGGCACGCTCATGTGGATGGCGATGCGGCCAAGGCCAGCCCTTCGCGTACGCCCAAGTGCTTCCGCCGGAAATGTGCGCTGGCGCGTTCACCCCAGGCGCGCACGAAGTAGTAATTCAGGCCGCCGCCAATGAATGAGCTGGCAATTGGGATGAGCCTCCCGGACCACTTCTCCACCACTTCCCCGCTGGCCTGCACGGCAATGCGGCGGATGATGCGCGGCACCAGGCGGCTGACCACTTCTTTTTCCAGGAACTCACGGCTCAGGTCCACGCCGGCGGCGCTGGCGGTGGCCAGCCAGAGCTCGGCGGTTTCCTCATCGGTGTTGTATTCAAAACCGTATACCAGGCTCAGCTTCTGGATGGTGCGCAGGGTGATGGCGGCCAGGATGCTCAAGTCAGGCAATACAGTAAGGACGCCGCCCAAGCCCAGGCCCGCTCCCTCCACGGCCGCAATCTTCATGGCGCCGTGAATGGTCTGGGCGGCGACGTCATCCAGATGCGCAGTGTCGAGTGAAAAGACGCCACGATAGGTAGAAATGGGCAGGCCATAGGCCGCCCGCAACTGCAGCAGAAAGCGCGCGGGGTCCACCTTTACCGTCTCGTAGGCTTGGGTGAAACCGCCCCGCAGCGCCGCTTCCACGCGCCGCACCAGCCAGGAATTCTTGCCTGCACCCGACATCTGTTACCACCTTACCGCATCCTCGCAAGACGGGCAAAGCACCTCCGGGGCTGGCCGTCGGCCGAGATTTGCTAGCATACGGACGCAATCACACAGGGGCTAAAGCCCATATTGCTGGATAGCCCATTCCCACGGCTAAAGCCGTGGGCTTCCACAGCGGGGCCGTAAGCTTCACGGCTGAGCCGTGGGGTTCCACAGCGGGCCGTAAGCTTCACGGCTGAGGCGTGGGGTTCCACAGCGGGCCGTAAACTCCACTGCTGAAATCGTGGACTTCCACTACGGGCCGTGAGCTTCACGGCTGAACATTAGAGCTCTTCGGCTGAAAGCGTGACTTGCAAGCGGACTGAACAGGATGGGTTTAATGCGTCGAATTCCGAAACGGCACATGCGCGTCTTCATGAACCTTTGGCCACCCTTTATGGGCGCCGGAATTCGCGTCACGCGCCTGCAGCCGGACTGGCGCGCCGTTGATGGAGATGAACCTGCGCTTCTGGAATGCCAATTTTGTCGGCACCCATTACGGTGGCTCTCTTTATTCGATGACCGACCCGTTCTACATGCTGATGCTGATCGAGAACCTCGGCCGCGACTACATCGTGTGGGATAAATCCGCTAGCATTCGCTTCCGCAAGCCCGGCAAGGGCAAGATGCTGGCCAGCTTCCGGCTGAGCGAGGAGCAAATCGAATCTATCAAGCAGCAATTGCAGACCCAGGAGAAGGTCGAGCCAACCTTTGTGGTGCAAGTAATAGACGAAAGCGGTGAAGTAGTGGCCGAAGTACAGAAGCTGCTGCATGTCCGCAAAAAGGCAAGCACCCGCTAACCAGGTGGCGAGCGGCACTGCCCGGCGGCAGGCATTGTGCTAGCATCCAAGTAATCCAAAATGCCATCCGGAAAGCTACAGATTGTGCCCCTGGGGGGCCTGGGCGAGTTCGGCATGAACTGCATGGCCGTGCGCTGGGGCGATGAGATCATCGTCATTGACGCCGGCCTGATGTTCCCCGAAGCCGAACTGCTGGGCGTGGACATTGTTGTCCCCGACATCACCTACCTGATCGAGAACCGCGAGAAGGTGCGCGCCATCGTGCTCACCCATGGCCACGAAGACCACATCGGCGGGCTGCCCTGGATTCTTTCGGAGATCAATCTTCCGGTGTACGGCACCGAGTTCACCCTCGCCTACGTGGAAGATAAGCTGGAGGAACACGGCTTGCTGGACGACGCCGACCTGCAGGAAATCCGTCCCGGCGAGCGCTTCACCATCGGCCCATTCACGATCAACCCTATTCAGGTAACGCATAGCCTGGTGGATTGCGTTTCGCTGGCGATTCACACGCCGCTGGGCGTGGTCATCCACACCGGCGACTTCAAGGTGGACCCCACACCCACCGATAACCGACTGTTCGACCTGCATGCCTTCGCCGAATACGGCAAGGAGGGAGTGCTGGCGCTGTTTCAGGATTCCACCAACATCGAGCGGCCGGGCTACACGCCGAGTGAGCGCGCGGTGCGGCGCAAGTTCGACGAGGTGTTCGCCTGGGCGGAGCGGCGCCTGTTCATCTCCTGCTTTTCCTCTTCCATTCACCGCATCAAACTGGCCTTCGAGCTGGCGTTCGAATACAACCGGAAAGTGGCGCTGGTGGGACGCTCCATGGCCGACTCGGCGGAGATCGCCTCCGACCTGGGCTACATTGACGTGCCGGACGGGCTGCTGATTCATCCCGGTGAAATCAAGAATTTCCCGCCGCAGAAAGTGTGTGTGCTCATCAGCGGCACCCAGGGCGAGCCCATGTCGGCGCTGTCGCGCGCCGCAGTGGACAATCACAAGCACGCCAAAATCGAAGTTGGCGACACGGTGGTGCTTTCCTCGCGCATCATCCCCGGCAACGAGAAGGCCATCTACCGCATGATTGACCACCTGTTCCGCCGCGAGGCCCACGTCATTTACGAGGACGGCTCGCACCCGCCAGTACACGTGAGCGGCCACGCCAGCCAGGAAGAGCTGAAGCTGATTATCAACCTGGTGAAGCCACGCTACTTCATTCCTATCCACGGCGAATTCCGCCAACTGAAGCGGCACGCTGAACTGGCCGCTTCGATGAAGGGCGCAGTGGGCAAGGTGATGGCAATTGAAAGCGGCGACATCCTGGAGTTCGACGAAATGGGGGCGCGCAAGACGGGACGCGTACCTGTAGGCCGGGTGTGCATTGACTCGGGCTCGCGCACCGACGTGGTGGAGGACCTGGTGATTCGTGACCGCCGCCACCTGAGCGAAGATGGGATTGTGCTGCCCATCATTGCCATCAACAAGCTCACCGGGCGGGTAGAGACCGCACCCGAAATCGTGATGCGCGGCTTTGCCGCCGGCGAAGACGGCTTCCTGCCCGAGGCGCGCCAGACTGTGCTGCAGACGCTGGAATCTTCCAGCGATGAGGAAAAAGCCGACTACGGCGTTATTAAAGAAAAAATCCGCCAGGATTTGAAGCGCTTCATCGTGAAGCGATCGGCGCGGCGGCCGCTGATCATGCCGGTAATTCTCGAAATATAGTAGCTGGTAGTTGGCAGTTATGGTCGCAGACAGCGATGACCAACTACTAGCTACTAACTACCAACTACCCAAAGGACTAGGACCCACGTTACACACTAACCTTCTAAGACCGGCTACACTAGACTTACGTTCCGGAGAACACCGCCATCGTCACACTTGAGGAAATCAAGCAAGCCCAGCAGCGCCTGCAGGATGTGGCTGTGCGCACTCACCTGGTGCTGTCGAATATCCCGCAGCAGCACGACCCCACGGACCAACGTGAGCTGTATTTGAAACCGGAAAATCTGCAGCCAGTCGGCTCCTTCAAGTTGCGCGGCGCCTACAACAAGATTGCATCTCTTTCGCAGGAAGAGCGGCGGCGTGGGGTGATCGCCTATTCCAGCGGCAATCACGCGCAGGGCGTGGCCTATGCCGCCCGCGCTTTGGGGGTGCGTGCCGTCATTGTGATGCCGCGCACGGCACCGGCCATCAAACGCGAGAGCACCGCCGCCATGGGGGCGGAAGTAGTGCTGGTGGGGCCGGGGAGTGAAGAGCGCCGCACCCGTGCCGAGCAACTCGCGGCCGAGCACGGCTACGTCGTCGTGCCCCCTTACAACGATGAGAGCATCATCGCCGGGCAAGGCACCATCGGCCTGGAAATTCTGGAAGATTTGCCGGAAGTGGAGACCATTCTTGCGCCGGTGGGCGGTGGCGGGCTGGTTAGCGGTATTGCCGCAGCAGTGAAGCAGACGGGAAGCAAGTGCCAGGTTGTCGGCGTAGAGCCCGAACTGGCGGCTGACGCGCAGGCCAGCATGCGGACAGGGCAGGTGGTCTACTGGGGTGCTGAGCAGACCACGCGCACTATTGCAGATGGCCTGCGCACGCAGAGCGTGGGCGAAATCTCGTTCGCTCACATTCGCAAATACGTGGATAAAATCGTGACCGTCAGCGACGACGAAATTCGCCAAGCCATGCGCCTGCTGGCTCCTAATCCCAGGCTGATAGCGGAGCCCAGCGGGGCGGTCACCGTGGCTGCATTCCTTTTTCGGCGCCGCGAGCTGGCGCAAACGCGCATTAATGTGGCGGTAATCAGCGGGGGAAATGTCGAGCCCAAGATGCTGGCGGACATTATGGATGGCCAGGAGTCGGTGGTCAGGAGCCGCTAGTCAAGGCGCCAGCCTTTGAACTTCCGCGAGCTTAGCAGCTAAGACTCAGTGGCGAGGCAGCGCGGCGCGAGCCTCGCCGGTGGCTGCAGCGGGTTCCGGCTCCATCTCCCAGCCGCCGTGGGTGATGTTGGTGTAAAGAAGAGCGGTGGCAACCGCGGCTACTGCCATCATCACACCCCCCAGCCAGCGCGGTCCCAGGGTCAGCCAGCCGATGCCAAATAGAGCGCCATAAACCATCACGCAGCCCAGTATCCAGGAGCTGAGATTCCGGCCCAGGTCGCGGGTGGCGGGCACCTCCGGAGTTCTGAGCGCCACTGGCTTCCAGCCGCGTACATCGGGCCGGGCTTTGCGATAGAAACGCAGCAGGACTTCTTCCGACTCGGGCTTGGTGAGGAAAGTAACCACGATCCAAACCACGGTTGTGATCGCGGTGGTAGTAATGGCGGTTTTGGCGAACAGCACTGGACCCTGGCCATTGAAAGGCGCGCCCCAGCGCAGGGCGATCGTCACAGCCATGGCCGTGGCCATGGCGGAAATCTCGCTCCACGCATTGATGCGCCACCAGTACCAGCGCAGCAGGTACACGCCGCCGGTGCCGGCGCCAATTTCCAGCACCACCTCCCATCCTGACTTAATGGAAGTAAGCTGCGCGGCCACGTAGCCGGAGCAAATCACCAGCAAAACCGTGACCAGGCGGGAGATGTTGACGTAGTGATTTTCGGAGCCGTTTCGCTTAATGAAACGGCGGTAAAAGTCTGCCACCAGGTAGGAAGCGCCCCAGTTGAGCTGGGTGGCGATGGTGGACATAAATGCAGCCATGAACCCGGCGATCACCACGCCCTTCAACGCGTGCGGCATCTGATTGTTGACAATCAGCATGTAGCCGGTTTCGGGATGCTCCAGGTGGGGATAAAGCACGATGGCGGCCAGCGCGGCGATAATCCAGGGCCAGGGTCGAATGGCATAATGGGCGATGTTAAACCACAGCACCGAAAGCAGGCCGTTGCGCTCATCCTTGGCGCTGAAAATGCGCTGAGCAATGTAGCCGCCACCACCGGGCTCAGCCCCGGGATACCAGAATGCCCACCACTGCACCGCCAGGTAAACCACGAAGGTCAGCCCAGGAAGAAGCCAGAGCGTTTGGAAAGTCAGGGGACGAGAGAAATCGGGGAAGAAGGAGAGGGCATTGCCCGCTGGAGCGCCTCCTGCCGCCGAAGCGGTGGTTTGCAGGTGGTGCAGAGTGCTCACCAGCGGGCCCAGGCCGCCCACAGCATCAACGGCGTAATAAGCCACCGCGATCACGATGGCCATCTTCAATACGAACTGGAACAGATCGGTCCAGAGCACGCCCCACAAGCCGCCCAGCGAGACGTACAGTCCGGTAAAAGGAATGAGAAAGAAAATGCATATAGCCAGGGCGGCGTGCGGGCTCACGCCCAGGGTGGTGCTCACAATGGTGACCATGGCCTTGGTCACCCAGCCCAGGATGAGGCAGTGCATGAGCAGGACGAGGTAGATGGCGCGAAAACCGCGCAGGAATGCCGCGGGAGGCCCGGTGTAGCGCATTTCCGCAAACTGAACATCGGTAAGCAGCCCGGAGCGCCGCCACAGCCGGGCGAAGAGGAAGACGGTCATCATGCCTGAGGGCAGCAGGCACCACCACAGCCAGTTGCCGGCAATGCCCTGGCTGTAAACCAGCCCGGTAACCACCAGCGGCGTATCGGCGGCGAAGGTGGTGGCGACCATGGAGGTTCCTGCCAGCCACCAACTGACATTGCGGCCGGAGACAAAATAATCGTCAACGCTGCGCCCGGAGCGGCGGCGGAAGTAGAGACCCATGGCCAGCGTAATCACCAGGTAGGCGACGATGGCTGACCAGTCCAGGAAGGTGAAATTCATCAGCTCTGCCCCGTGGGAACTCGTAGTGGTCGGCGGCCGGTGCAGTCGCACGGGCAGCCGCGGCGTGCCGTGCCGAAGCTCTCAGCCCGTGTACTGCAACTCGACCACGGTGCAGTCGTCAGCCAGCGGGGTGCCCGCACAGAAGTCATTAACCGCGGCAAAGATCTGGTCGAACGAGCTGTGGGCTGCAATGTCCTGCAGGCGTGAATCCTCGAAGAACTCACCTTGCGCGTTCTCTGCCTCGGTAACGCCGTCGGTCACCAGCAGGAGGCGGTCGCCGGGATTCAGTTTGCAGGAGCCGCCCTGGTATCCAGCGTCTGCCAGCAGGCCAACAGGCACGTTGGAGACTTCCGGCCGCAAGACGCTGCCATTGCTGACCAGCAGAGGTGGCACATGTCCGCAATTAACGTATTCCAGATGGCCGCTATTGCTGAGGCGCACGATGACCACGGTGGCGTATTTCTCTCCGATGTGCTTCTGGCAGAAGAAACGATTGACGGCGTTGGCAATCTCAGGCAGCGGCATACGCGCCACCAGATGAGAATAGACCATGCCCTGCAGCGTGGAAGCCAGCAAGGCAGCGGTAACTCCCTTCCCGCAGACGTCAGCGATCACCACCGCCAGCTCATCGCCGGTGCGCACCGCGTCGAAGAAGTCTCCGCCAATCTCTTTGCAGGAGATGTTGCGGGCCCGCAGCGCGGCGAAAGAGACCTCAGGGATGGTGACCGCCATCAACCCCTGCTGGATGGTGGCGGCGATGGCCATCTGCTGCTCGTAGCGGCGGTTGGCCTCCTCCGCCTCCGCCATGCGTGCGTTTTCTACCAGCGCAGCGGCCTCGCGCGCGATAGCGTGCAGCACGTCGTGACCCACGCCCGAAAGGTTGCGCGAGGTGTAGCGGGCATCCAGGTAAAGCGCCCCCAAAATCCCCGGCTGTCCGGCCGTATCCGTGGCGCGCGCGGCCTGCAGTTGCGTGCGCCGCATGGGAATGCAGATCACCGTGCGCAAGTCGTAGGCAATTACGCTGTTGCGCACCGCCATGTCGCTGGACTGGCTGGTATCGGACACCAGGAATTCGGAGTTGGAATGGATGGCGTCGTCGAGGATGGAATGTGAAATTGTCTTATCGTCGAGCAGTGCGGCGCCGGAGGAATTGCGTCCTGCCGCGAGCCGCAGTTTGCCTCCCGTTTCCAACAGGAAAACGTAGCCTCGTTCGGCGCCGGTCAGCCGTAGCGTGGATTCGATGAGCGTGACCAGAATTTCGTCCAAGACCCCGGTGGTATTGAGCTTGCGCGCCGCCTCCAGAAAAAGGGTCAACTTCTCCAGGTCGGTGGTTTGGGTGGAGATGTTCAGGTCGGAAATCTGATGCAGGAACTCGCGGGCAGTGCTGGTGGCGGGTTGGGCGGGTTGGAAGACCACGTAGACGGCGTCGCGCGCGCCGAACTCGACGCGGTCGTTGGGCTTCAGATTCACTCGCTGCACGCGCTCGCCGTTAACGTAAGTGCCGTGCTTGCTGCCCTGGTCCACCACGGAGAATTCGCCGTTTTCTGAGAGAATCACGGCGTGGTCGCGCGAGGCCCGCGGATCGGCGATAACCAGGTCCTTGTCAACCTTGCGGCCGACGGTGAAGGGCGAATGATCTAAGAGGATGGTGCGGGTATCGTTTCCCTGTACCACGAGAAGTGTGGGAAATGCTCCAGTTCCAGGTTCGGCGGCAGGAGTGGCGGCGCTATGTAGAGCCATGATTATGTGGGTCCCGGGGTAGGTTCCCGCTGGCCGTTATCCCCGGAGTGGCGGGCGTTCTACCGAAAATTGTGGCAAAAGCGTAATCCCTGAGCCCGCGAAAATGCAAGACAGAACATGACTTCATGCCGGGGGCAGGGTGGCGTCGTGGCGGGCGGCGTCAATTCCCAGCAATGCCATGACTCCAAAGGGGATGAGCATGGAGGTGTAAAGGGGGAGTGTCCAGCCGCGCTGAACCACAGCCGGCGGCTGCAAAAACCAGGCGCCGCTTAGGTAGAGGGCGGCCAGCCATGGCCAGACGACGAGGGCCGCAACCAGCAAGTAGAGCAGCCTGGAAAGCGGGCCGAACCGGACGAGACGACGCCAATCCCGGACAAGCAAGATAAGGGCCGGCAGCAGGAATAACTGGTTATAAGGCGCCCAGGTTGGAATTATGACCACGGTGACGGCTAACACCAGGCTGAGCACAAGGTTGAAAGGGGGCGACCCCGCGGGTTCCCGGCGCAATTTCCATCCCAGTACGGCTAGGGCCAGAAGTAAGCCTGCGGTTAGAATCATGCCGCCCACAGGCGTCAGCAAGGCCGTCAGGATGGATGTACCCCCCGTATATTGGCGGTAAGCGGCCAGGGCGGCCCTGAATTTCCCGATCCAGCCGGGAAGGACCCATTGGCTAGCTCCCAGCAGGCAAGCCATGGCAAGGCCGAAGCTGGCCAGCAGAGGCCAGCGCCGGGGCCAGTCGCCAATCACCCACAGGAGTAGAAAAATCAGCAGGGGAACCACCAACTGAGGCTTAATGGTGGAAAGCGCCAAGAGCAGGCCGGCTAAGGACAACCATCCAGCAGCAAGCGCCGCAACTGCTGCTGCGAGCATCGCGCTGACCAGAACAGTCAATTGCTGCAGCTTGATTCCCTGGGCGGCGGGAAAACTGCCGATCACCAGCAAGACAAAAATAACTTTGCCGCTGGCCGAAAGCTGCCAGCGCAGCGCCCTGGCCCAGAATAGTACCGTGGCCACGATCAGCCCGGCCAACACCCAGGTAAAGGCAGCGCGCAGCGGGGCAAAATCCAGGTGGAGAAAAGGCGCCAGCAAAAAAGCCACGTAAACAGGATAGGCAAATCCCTGCTGGTCTTTGGGGTCGTTGGGTCGGGCGTGATCTAGCCGCCTGCCGTAATAGCCCACCTGAATTTCGCGGGTAACCTGCTGGCTGTAAGGGTCGCGATGATGAAGCAGCAGCTCCCGCGCGCCCAGCCACCGGGGATAAAGGTCAGAAAGATTGCCACGCGGGCGGGAGTAGCGGGCGGCATCCGCCTCCTGGTAAGGAATCAGCACGCCCTTCACGTAGAACCACATACTGGCGGCCAGCAGCAGGGCGAAGGCTACGCCCAGGGGATGCTTAAGGCGGCTCGGCCGGCGCCTGAAGGCTGTGTGCACCTGAGGGTCAGGTGCCCGCGCCGGACGGGGGGCCAGCACGCCAAACTTGAGTCCGGTGAAGAACGCCGGCATTAGCCGCTCACAACGTGGCGCCATGGGGATGGTCGTATCTTCTCACAAGCTCCATTGTGCCGCAGGGCTCTTTACCTTCCCGTTCCCACCATTAATGGCGTCATGCTGAGGTGCTTCAGCGCCGAAGCATCTCGCGTGTTCCACCACATACTTGCGGGTGCAAGCGGGACTCTTCGGCATCCTATAACAAGCTCCTCGAAACAGGCGAACAGAGTATGACAATGGGAGGAGGCGTGCATGAGGATGCGACGGACTCAATCCGACTGGGGCCGAGCGACGGTAGGAGTGCTCCCCTGCAGCGGGAGGAATACTGAGAAAACGGTGCCGCTGTGATGGGGACGCACGCTGCTGCGGAAGCGCAGAGAACCTTTGTGCCGGGCCACGATGCCCCGTGTCACCCACAGCCCCAGTCCGGTTCCCTTCTCGCCTTTGGTGGTAAAAAACGCTTCAAACAGGCGCGCTCGGTCGCTGGGAGCAACGCCTGGGCCATTATCGGCAATGACCACCCGAACTCCTGGCTTGCGGGAGTTTGACCATTCACGTGAGGGGTAAAGTCTGACCCAGATTTTGCCATCTGCGGGACAGGCCTCCAACGCATTCAGGAAAAGGTTGGAGATGACCTGCGCCACCTGGTTGGGAAAACCGAGGATTTCGCCTTCAAAGCGCAGGTCCTCCAGCACCTGAATGTTCCTAAGCTCTGCTTTGCCGCGGTAGAGAGAAAGGATGGAATCGGTTATCTCCTTCAGACGCACGGGCTGAGGCTGGCGGGACTCGCGATAAAAAGCGAGCGTCTGGCGGGTGATGTGGGCCACGCGCGCCAACTGCTCCTGGGCGGCGCTGGCGTAGTGCAGCGCTTCGCGGTCCAGGCCGGGAACGGTTTCGATGAGGTAGAGAAGGTTAGTTACCGCCTCCAGCGGATTGTTGATCTCATGTGCGATGGTGGCTGCCAGGCGTCCGGTGGCGGCAAGTTTTTCCGAGCGGCGCAGGGATTCCTCCACCCGCTTGCGCTCGTCAATGTCGAACAAGGTGATGACGCAGCCGGCAGGACGGCCGTCCAGCACCACCGGCCCGGCGCTGAGCAGAAAGTGTCGGCGCTCGCCTTGAGATGGCTGATAGGTGACCTCGACACCGCGAAAGCTGTGGCCGGCGAAAAGGTCGGCTACCGTGAAACGCCGGGGCGGAATCTCGTTGCCGGGAGTGTGCAGGTCCAGCGGCAGAATGCTGTCGAAGGACTGAAACAGAGGATTGGTTCCGCAGGTCTGTTCCAGCGCGTTGCTGGCCTGCAAGATGCGCGCTTCGGTGTCGCAAACGGCCACGATTTCCGTGGCCTGCCCCATGATGAGACGAGCCAGTTTGCCCGCCGCCAGCATCTCCTGGTTGCGCCTTTGTTCTCTCAGGTCGGTGACCACCATACCGACGGCGCGCGAGCCGAAATCTTCAAAGCTGCGCAAGGAAATGTAAACGGGTACGAGTTCGCCGCCAACCGCAAGCAGGCTGGTTTCGGCCTTGCCGCTGCTCTCCAACGACTGGCGCAGCAATGCCTCAAAAGCCTTGCGTTCGGCGGCGGGAACCAGATCGAGGACAGCGGTGCCGATCAGTTCGTCCAGAGGCTTGCACACCATCTCGGCAAAGCGGCGGTTGCAAAACAGAATGGCGCCATCGGCGGAGACGGTTGCCGCTCCTTCGTTCATGGCCTCGACGAACACTCGGTAAGCGTGCTCGGCGCCGGTCAGGGTATAGATGCGATCTCCGCCCGGGCTGGACACCACGACGGCGTCGACCGCGCCGGACTGAATCGCTTCCAGGGTCTCCCGCGCCGCCTGCAATTGCCTGCGCAGGTTCTCGACTTCGCTGCTTTTCGCTTTGTGTTTCCTTTGGGCCACTCACTTATTTCCAGTTTTGCGCCGCAAAATGCCCAGGCCGCGCAGAATTTTATCGGTGTCCGACATGTCGCCTACAAATCTGACCGAGGGGGGAGGCGAAAGCTTCACCAGGACAGGCACGGTGAGAATTCGGTCACGTTGCGCCAGCGCCGGCTGCTGATACAAGTCAATCACATGAAGTTCGCATTTGCCCCGCAGATACTCAGAGCAGAGGCGCCGGGTGTTTTCGATGGCGCGCACGGAATGCAGGTTGGTCCCGGCTACATACAGCCTGAGCGCATAGGTGGCGCGGCGCTCCTCGGCCAGTTGCTGCTGGAACTCATCCTGGGTGCGCGCCGCCCAGCCTTCCCTTGCGCGGTCTACCGGCCGGGAGCGCGACATTCGTCAAGCCTGGGTAGCGGGGCGGCTCGGGCGAGCCGGCTTCAGGTCTAAGCCCACCAGCACCCGCTCGGTGTTGGACAGGTCGCCGATGATCTTTTTAACCGGATGTGGCAAACGGCGTACCAGCGTGGGCACCGCCACGATCTGGTCGCCGCTTGCCAGCTGCGGGTTGCGCAGCAGATCAATTATTTCAATACGGTATTTGCCTCCCATGTGGGTCTCACATATCTCCTTCAGATTGGCGAAGGCGGCCACTGACTTGGGAGTCGTACCGGCAACATAAAGGCGCAACTCCCACGCCATCGCTTTCCGCCGCCGCCCCGCTTTCGGCCGTTTGGCGCTCTTATTCGCCTGTGCGTTCATGCGCTTGTTCTCTGTTGCAGGGCCAGCCCGTCGTTATGCAGTGTGATGCCTCGTTCACTGAGTTCGAACTCGACCATGCGGTTAGAGTGCGCCATGCCCCGGGACTTCAGCAGATACAAGACGCGCCGGCGCGCTTCCCCCCGCTCCACGTCGCGGAGCAGGACCCAGCTATCCATCAGGGAAGAGATGCCGATCGCGGTCTGTTCCATCGTGCCCTCCAGAGTGAGGTTAGTGAACAGGGCCGTGATGCCCTCCATCTTCAGGAAATCAATCATGCGGGTTAGCATGGCCTTAACCGCGACCGATTCGCCGATACTGATCAGGTTAGTGATGGGATCAATTACGACGACCGAGGGTTTGTAATCCGTAATGAGCTTGTACATTGCGGCCAAGTGGCCTTCCAGTCCAGTGCTCGTGGGGCGCACGGCGTTTATGCGCAGCAACCCGCGTTTCATCCACTTCTCCAGGTTCAAGCCCACAGAGCGCATATTGCGCAGGATCTGGCTGGGAGACTCCTCGAAAGCAAAATAGAGGCAGCGCTCGCCGCGGGCGCAAGCGGAGTTGGCAAAAAAAGAGGCAAAGCTGGATTTTCCGGTGCCCGCGGTGCCGGTTACCAGAATACTGCTGCCGCGATAGAAACCCTGCTTCCCCAGCATGTTGTCCACACCGGCGACACCGCTGGAAACGCGCTCGCTTCTGGCCTGGTGAGTGAGGCCTAGCGAGGTGATGGGAAAAACCGAGATGCCTTTCTGATCAATGAGAAAAGGATATTCGTCGGTGCCGTGGGCTGACCCGCGGTACTTGACCACTCGCAAACGCCGGGTCGAGACTTGGCCGTTGACGCGGTGGTCGAGGAGCAAAACGCAATCGGCCACATATTCTTCCAGGCCGTAACGGGTCAGCGCTCCGCTTCCTCGTTCCGCCGTTACCATAGCGGTGAGGCCGTGATCGCTCAGCCAGCGGAACAGGCGGCGAAGTTCCGCCCGCAGAATGGCCTCGTTGCCCAGGCCCGAGAACAGGACCTCGATCGTATCCAGCAGAACCCGCTTGGCCTTGATGCGCTTGATGGCGTGCTCCAGGCGGATGAACAGGCCCTCCAGGTCGTATTCGCCCGTTTCCTCGATCTCCTTGCGCTCAATGTAGACATAATCAACCAGCAGCTTCCCGGCCCGGACCAGGGCGTCCAGGTTATGGCCGAGGGAGGCCACGTTCGAGGTAAGTTGCGGCTCGGTTTCCTCAAAGGACATGCAGATGCCGGGCTCGTCAAAGTCCCGTGCTCCACGCAAGAGAAATTCCATGCCGATGAGGGTCTTGCCGGAGCCTGGACCGCCGATCACGAGCGTGTTGCGGCCGCGCGGAACACCTCCGTTCAGCACGGTGTCCAATCCGGACAATCCGGTTGGGGCTTTCGCTACAGCTCTGGATGCGGTCGCTTTGGCTGCCATCGCACAGTTCTTCCCGGCGTCGTTATCGTCAGTTTTCCCAGCGCGACTACGAATGGGGCCGCGGCGGCTGGTCCAGGTCACAAAATGAAGCTTTATGCGCGCGGCCTTTTGATCACCAAAACACCAGTTCGATGCTTGAAAGGCTTGTGCAAGTTGCACAGCCCTCCACAGCGGAGTATGGACTTTTTGGTGTAAGCTAATGCCCGTTTAGGCCAGCTGTTTCCATGAAGAACTCGCAACGCGCTCTCAGAAAGTCCGCACGTCAGCCGGCCAAGGCTGAGGACGAGGCATCGCCGCGTGGGCGTTCAGCTGGGCGCGACGGGAGGCTGGGCCGGGAATCCTCCTCCAACCAGGCGCGGGTAGAGCTGGCGGCCATCGTCGAGTCCTCCGACGACGCCATTCTGAGTAAGGACCTGGACGGAATCATTCACAGCTGGAACAAGGGAGCTGAGCGTATCTACGGGTACTCAGCGGCGGAAATGATGGGACGCCACGTGTCCTCGTTGGTGCCACCGGGCTACCCGGATGACACGCCAGAGATCATGCGCCGGCTGCGACTGGGCGAACGCATC
>DATEGI010000291.1:0-9081 GCA_035280205.1 Terriglobales bacterium
GACGTACACTACCGGGGTCGTGAACAGGGTTAGCGCCTGGCTGACCATCAGGCCGCCCACGATGGTGATGCCCAGCGGGCGATGGAGTTCCGAGCCCGTTCCCCGGTCCAGCGCCAGGGGCAGCGCCCCCAGCATCGCCGCCATCGTGGTCATCATAATGGGACGGAAGCGCAGCATGCAGGCTTCATAAATAGCCTCCACCGATGATTTGCCTTCCGTACGCTCAGCCTCGAGCGCGAAATCAATCATCATGATCGCGTTCTTCTTCACGATCCCGATCAGCAGGATCATGCCAATCAGTCCGATCACGTCGAGTGCATTGTTAGTGAGCAACAGCGCCAGCAGCGCGCCCACCCCGGCGGAAGGCAGGGTTGAAAGAATCGTTATGGGATGGATGAAGCTCTCGTACAGCACCCCGAGCACAATGTAAACGGTGACCAGCGCCAGCAGGATCAGGATGGGCTCGGTAGAAAGCGAACTCATGAATGCTGCCGCTGTCCCCTGAAAACTGGCATTGATAGCAGCGGGGAAGCCGATGCTGCGCTCTGCGCCCTGGATGGCATCCGTGGCCTGGCTGAGCGAGATTCCCGGGGCAAGATTAAAAGACAGCGTCACCGAAGGGAATTGGCCTTGGTGGTTAACCGCCAGCGGCGTATTCGAAGGTTCGAAGCGGGCGAAGGCCGAAAGTGGCACCTCCGTGCCCGAAGAGGAACGCACGTAGATGTTCTGCAGGGCTTCAGGATTACGCTGGAATCGCGGCTCCACCTCCATGACCACGTGGTACTGGTTGAGTTGCTCGTACATGGTGGAGACCTGGCGCTGGCCGAAGGCGTCATAGAGGGCGTTATCTACGTCCTGGGCGGCAACTCCCAGGCGGGCGGCGGTGTCGCGGTCAATTACCACTTGGGCTTCCAGTCCGTGATCCTGCTGGTCGCTGTTGACGTCGCGCAGTTGCGGCATAGTGCGCAATTTCGCCAGCAGGCGTGGCGCCCAGTTATTCAGTTGCTGCAGGTTCTGATCCTGCAGCGTGTATTGGAATTGGGCGGCGCTGGCCCGGCCTCCGATGGTGAGGTCCTGGGCCGACTGCAAGTACAAAGTGGCGCCGGGAATGACCGCCAGTTTGCGGCGCAAGCGGCCAATCACCTGGTCGGCGGTGACTTTACGTTCCCCCAAGGGCTTCAGCGTGATGAATCCTCCTCCGCTATTGGGCCCGCCATGGCCGCCGGCAAAGGCGGTCACGCTTGCCACCGCCGGATCCTGGCGGATGATCTTAATAAATTGATCCATCTTGCCGGCCATCGCCGAAAATGAAATATCCTGCGCCGCGTGCAGTGAGGCCGCCAGTCGCCCGGTGTCCTGCTGCGGGAAAAACCCCTTCGGCACAATTATGTACAGGTAGATGCTGAGGCACGCTGTCGCCAGCGTAGCCAGCAACGTCAGGGGTTGATGCCGTAGCACCCAGCGCAGCGCGCTGCGATAAAGGGTGAGAACGCCATCAAACAGCCATTCGCCGAAGCGATATGCGCGCCCGTGGTGTTCCTCCTCCAGTGGACGCAGAAACTTTGCGCACATTGTAGGCGTGGTGGTGAGCGAGACTATCAAGGAGACTCCGATAGCCACGCTCAGGGTGACCGCAAATTCGCGGAACAGGCGGCCCACAATGCCACCCATCAGCAGCAGGGGAATGAACACTGCCACCAGCGATGTGCTCATGGAAAGGACAGTGAACCCGATTTCGCGCGCCCCGCGAAACGCGGCCTGCACCGGGCCCATGCCCACTTCCAGGTAGCGGGTGATGTTTTCCAGCACCACGATAGCGTCGTCCACCACAAACCCTGTGGAGACAGCCAGAGCCATAAGGGAGAGGTTATCGAGGCTGTATCCCAGAACGTACATCACAGCAAAGGTGCCCACCAGGGAAAGTGGCACCGCCACGCTGGGGATTACGGTCGCGCGCGGACTGCGCAGGAAGGCAAACACCACCAAAATGACCAGGATGATGGAGATGAGCAGCGTCAACTCGATGTCGTCAACCGACGCACGGATGGTCGCGGTACGATCCAGCGCCACGTTCACGTTGATTCCCGCCGGAATGGATGATTTCAATTCCGGCAGCTGGGCTCGCACCCGGTCAACCGTATCAATGATGTTGGCCCCCGGTTGCCGGAAGATCACGGTGATCACGCCGTCCTGCCCATTGGATTTACCGTAGTGGTGGACGTCCTCCACCGAATCCTGAACATCGGCCACGTCCGCCAGGCGCACCGCCCCGCCATTCTTATAAGCCACGATCAGCGGACGATATTCCGCGGCGCGAAAGAGTTGGTCAGTGTCGTTCACCGCCCAGGACGCGTTGCTGTCCGATAACGCTCCCTTGGGGTGATTGGCGTTGGCGTTGCCCAAAGCGTTGCGCACCTGGTCAATGCCTACGCCGAGTTTGTTGAGAATCGTCGGATTCACATCCACCCGAACCGCTGGGCGGGCTCCTCCCCAGATGAAGACCTGGCCGACTCCCTGCACCTGGGAAAGTTTCTGCGAGAGGATGGAGTCGGCGGCGTCGTAGATACGGGGAAGTGGAACGACGTCGGAGGTCAGCGCCAATATCATGATCGGCGCGTCAGCAGGATTCGATTTCCAGAACTGAGGGTTCTGCGGCAGGTTGGCCGGCAGCTGCCCGCGGGCGGCATTGATGGCTGCCTGCACGTCGCGGGCGGCAGCATCAATGTTGCGGTTCAGGTCGAACTGTAAAACGATGGTGGTCGACCCCTGGCCGCTGCTGGAGGTCATCTGGTTGACACCGGCTATGCGTCCCAACTGCCGCTCCAGCGGCGTGGCGACTGCCGAAGCCATGGTCTCCGGGCTGGCCCCGGGGAGCCCGGCGTTAACCTGGATTACGGGAAATTCCACCTGCGGCAGCGGGGCGACCGGCAAGAATTGAAACGCCAGCGCGCCGGCTAGCAACACTGCCGCCGCCAGCAGCGAAGTGCCGATGGGGCGCTTGATGAATGGCGCGGAGATGTTCATCGCCTAGTCGGCTGCCGCCGTCTCCTCCGCGGGTTCTTCTATGGGATTGCCGATGCGCAAATGAGCGAAGCGCCGCGCCAGCCGGTCAAACCACAGGTAGACCACCGGCGTGGTGTAAAGCGTGAGCAGTTGGCTCAGCAGCAGCCCACCCACAATAGTGATGCCCAGGGGCCGGCGCAATTCCGAGCCTGTGCCCGATCCCAGCGCCAGCGGCAGGCCGCCCAGCAGCGCTGCCATGGTCGTCATCATGATGGGGCGGAAGCGCAGCAGGCAGGCCTGAAAAATGGCTTCCTCCGGCGGCTTCCCTTCACCTCGTTCGGCCTCCAGGGCGAAGTCAATCATCATGATGGCATTCTTTTTCACAATGCCGATTAGCAGGATGATGCCGATCAGCGAAACCACATTCAGATCGTTTCCTGTCAGCAGCAGTGCCAGGATCGCGCCCACGCCGGCGGAAGGCAGCGTGGAAAGGATCGTAATGGGATGGATGTAGCTCTCGTAGAGCACGCCCAGCACGATGTAAACCGTAACCACTGCCGCCAGGATGAGCCACGGCTCGGTGGAAAGCGAGTTGCGGAAGGCCGCAGCGGTTCCCTGAAAGCTGGTGTGAATGCTGGCAGGAAGGCCAATCGTCCGCTCTGCGTCCTCGATGGCGCGCGTGGCATCACCTAGGGAAGTGTGTGGAGCAAGGTTGAAAGAGAGCGTCACCACGGGAAATTGTCCCTGGTGATTGATCGCCAGCGGGGCGTTGGCGGGATAAAAATGGGTGAACGCCGCCAGCGGCACCTGGGTGCCATTGCTGGAACGAACGTAGATGCTCCCCAGAGAATCCGGGCCCTGCCGGAATTGTGGCTGAACCTCCAGCACAACGTGGTACTGGTTGAGCTGGGTGAACATGGTGGATACCTGGCGCTGGCCGAAGGCGTCGTACAGCGTGTCATCAATGGTCTGCGGCAGGATGCCGAGCCGTCCCGCGGTATCGCGGTCAATCACCAGCTGGGCCTGCAGCCCTCCGCTCTGTTGGTCGCTGGCCACATCGCGCAACTGCGGCAGTTGGCTCATCTGCTGGAGCAATTTGGGCGCCCACACCGCCAGTTCGTTCGGATCTGTGTCTTCCACGGAGTACTGGTATTGCGTGCGGCTTACGCGGTCTTCCACCGTGAGGTCCTGCACCGGCTGCATGTAGAGCGTGATGCCGGAAACCTGGGCCAATTCCGGCGCCAGGCGGCGAATAATCTCAGAAGCGGTCGCCATGCGCTGGTCGCGCGGCTTGAGGTTGATTTGAACCCGCCCGCTGTTGGGGGTGGCATTAATGCCGTCCACGCCGATGAACGAGGAAAGGCTCTCCACATCCGGGTCATTCAGGATAATGCGCGAGAGTTCCTGCTGGCGCTGTGCCATCGCCTGGAAGGACACCGTTTGTGGCGCCTCCGAAACGCCCAGGATTACGCCCGTGTCCTGCACCGGGAAGAAACCTTTGGGCACCACTACGTAGAGCCACAAAGTCATCACCAGCGTGCCCGCGGTCACCAGCAGGGTGGCGGTTTGATGACGCAGCACCCAGGTCAAAGTACGCCCGTAAAAGTGGATTACGCGGTCGTAAAAGTTCTCCGAGGTGCGGTAGAACTTCGTATGCCGCACTTCCTTGGTTGGCCGCAGCAGCTTGGCGCACATCATCGGCGTCAGGGTCAGCGAGACCACCGCAGAAACCAAAATGGTTACCGCCAGCGTGACGGCAAATTCGCGGAACAGGCGGCCCACAATATCGCCCATGAAGAGCAGCGGAATGAGCACCGCGATCAGCGACACGGTCAGCGAAACAATGGTAAAGCCGATCTGCCCCGAACCTTTGAGCGCCGCCTCCAGGGGCGAGTCGCCATGCTCCAGGAAGCGGTCAATGTTCTCGATCATCACGATGGCGTCATCCACCACGAAGCCGGTGGAGATGGTGAGCGCCATCAGCGTCAGATTGTTCAAGCTGTAGCCCAGCAGGTACATCACCGCGAACGTTCCTACCAGCGAAAGCGGCACAGCCACGCTGGGAATCACCGTCGCCGACAAGTTGCGCAGGAAGATGAATACCACCATCACCACCAGGGCGATGGCCAGCATCAGTTCGAACTGCACATCGTTAACCGATGCGCGAATGGTCTGCGTGCGGTCGGTAAGGATGTTTACCTTGACGGCGGAGGGCAGGGAAGACTGCAGCATGGGCAGCAGCTTCTTAATGCTGTCCACCACGCTGATGATGTTGGCGCCGGGTTGCCGCTGGATGTTGACAATCACAGCGGGGTCAAGGTTCATCCACGCCGCCTGGTTGGTGTTCTCCGCTCCGTCAGTCACGGTGGCCACGTCGGAAACGCGGACGGGCGCGCTGTTACGGTAAGCCACGATGATCGGACGGTAATCGGCGCTGGAGAGCAGTTGGTCGTTGGCCCCAATAGTGAACGCTTGGCGATGGCCGTCGAGTTGACCTTTGGCCTGGTCCACATTGGCGGCGCCCAGCGCCGTGCGCAGATCCTCCAGACTCAATCCGTAGGAAGCCAGGGCAGTGGGGTTCGCCTGAATCCGCACTGCCGGCTTCTGTCCTCCGCTGATGGAAACCAGGCCCACGCCCGGAAGCTGCGAGATTTTCTGCGCCAACGCTGTATCTGCCAGATCTTCGACCTTGGAAAGCGGCAGTGTGGAAGACGTCAGGCCGAGAGTAAGAATGGGAGCGTCAGCCGGGTTGACCTTGCTGTAGATGGGAGGGTTGGGCAGATCGCGCGGAAGATAAGTGCCGGCCGCGTTGATGGACGCCTGTACCTCCTGCTCCGCTACGTCAATGTTCTGCGATAGGTTGAACTGCAGTGTGACAATGGAGCTGCCAAATGAACTGGTGGAGGTCATCTGACTCAGTCCGGGTACCTGCCCGAACTGGCGCTCCAGGGGAGCAGTGACGGAGGAGGCCATCACCTCGGGGTCAGCCCCCGGATAAAACGTCACCACCTGAATTGTGGGGTAATCAACCTCGGGCAGGGCAGAGACGGGCAGCTGCTGGTACGCGACCAGGCCCACCAGCAGCAGGCCGATGGTCAGCAGCGTGGTAGCGACTGGACGAAGGATGAATAGCCGCGAGGGAGTCATGGCGCAAGGTCTTGCTCCGCCTTGGGCCGCGGTTCGGACTCCGCGTTCAGGTTGCTGCGATTGCGGAACACGACTTTGCTGCCGTTCTGCAGCTTGTCCTGACCGTCGGTTACCACCACTTCGCCGGGCGAAATGCCCTGGGCAATTGTCGTGACATTGCCTTGCGTGAGCGCCGGCGTGACCGGCCGCATTTCCACTATATTATTGGCCTTGACTATGTAGGCGAAAGTGCCCGAGGGCCCCCGCTGCAAGGCTGCGGCGGGCAGCACCGTGGCATTTTTGCGCACTTCCAGCAGCAGGCGGACATTCACAAACTGATTGGGCCACAAGTCACGTTCGTGATTATCGAAGATGGCCTTCAGTTTGCCCGTGCCTGTGGTCTGGTCAATCTGGTTATCAATCGTCAGCAGGTTCCCGGTTGCCAGCTTGGTTTTGTCGTCTCGGTTGTATGCTTCCACTTTCAGTGTTCCGGACCGCATGTGCTGCGCGACTGTGGGCAGGCTGTCCTCCGGCAGTGTGAAGATCACGGCAATCGGCTGTAGTTGGGTAATGACTAGTAACGGATTGGCGTCGGTGGCATGGACCATGTTGCCCTGGTCTACCAACCGCAGGCCGATGCGGCCGTCCACGGGCGATGTGATGTGGCAATAAGTCAGGTTCAGTCTGGCGTTTTCAATCGCCGCCTTGTCGGCGCCCACCGTGCCCTGCAGTTGTCCAACCAGCGCGTCCTGCGTGTCCACTTGCTGATGGGAAACGACCCCTGCACCGACCAGCCCCTTGTAGCGTTCCAGGTCCAGCTGCGCGTTCTTCAGTTGCGACTGATCTTTCAGCAGCGTGGCCTGCGCCTGATCGAGCGCTACCTGGTAGGGCCGGGGATCAATTATCGCCAGCAGGTCACCCCTCCTCACTTCTTGGCCTTCGCGAAAAGCCACTTGAACCAGTTGGCCGTCCACTCGGCTCTTTAGCGCTACTGTGTTGAACGCCGTGACCGAGCCCAGGCCGGTCAAATACACGGGAAAATCCCGGCGCTCGACCGTAGCCACGGAAACAGGAATGGTTTGTGAACCTTGAAAGTGTTTTTGCGCAGCGTTGGCTCCCGAAGCAGCTTTGCCGCAGCTTGCCAAGCTGGCGCCAATGAGCAGAGAAAGAGCCGCCAAGGCAAGACTGCGAGTACGGCAATGAGTCAGAAGTTTCACCTGCAACCTGTCGTGTGAAGTCTGCTGCCTGGAAGTCGGCAGATTTCTACAATAATACCGGGGACAATCCTCCCGAAGCGAGCGGCGCCGCCCTTAGCGTTTGGGCGCGCAAACGTACCCAGCTCCGCGCACCGTCTTGATATAACCACTGCTGCGGCCAGGCACACCCAGCTTCTTGCGCAGATTGCTGACGTGCATGTCAATGCTGCGCTCGTAGGGGGAGAAGGAACGCTGCAAAGCCACCCGCACCAGCTCTTCCCGGCTCACTACACAATCAACGCGGCGCAACAGCAGCTCCAGCACCGTGAACTCGACCACTGTGAGCCGCGCCGATTTATCGGCGGTTCGCACCGTGCGAGTATTGGTGTCCAGCTCAATGTCGCCCACGCGGACGATGTTGGATTGGTCAGAGGCGAGCGGCCACTCCGCGCTCGAGGTCATTACCGAAGCTAATCCGCGATTCACATTGAATATTCTTACAGCAGTGCAAGGCAGGTGGCTGTAAAGAAGTGTAACTTGTTCTTTACAAAACTTTACGTTAACCCCGGGATGAAACCCCTAAGTGCCGGAAGGACCATGGGCGGCCGATGGCCCAGAGAGACGGCCCACGGCGTGCACGTCAATGGTCACTTTGTCGCTCACCCTCAAGACGAAAGTGCTCGGATTTTTCATGCCCCACTTCTCGTAAGGCAAGATGAAGTGAACCTCTACCGAACCCTGAGCCTGGTTGACTTGCACTGGCACCGTGAAGGTCATCGGGTGTTGCTCACCGTGCAGGCTCAGCAGACCCTGTAATTCCATTTGTGACGTGCCCTGCGGCGCAAGTGTCCCGCTGACGTGCTGTGGCGAGAAGACTATCTCCGGGTATTTTTGATCTTCCAGAATCTGCCGATGCATGCGCCGGTCACGCCTTTCGTTGCCGGTTTGGCCGGAAGTAGCATCCACTATTAACGAGCCACTGGCCTCGCCGCTGGCCGGGTTGAAGTGGATTGCCCCACCTTTGAATTGAAATGAGCCGTGCACTTCGTGAAAAGTAGCCCCCAGGGTGAACTGCACCCGGCTTTGCTCCGCATCGAGCTGAAAGGCCATCTCCTGTGCGCCCGCATTGGAAATTAAGAGCATCAGGCCCAGCAGAACTGAGCCGTAGACCATAAGCCGTTTCGGCACACTTAGCCGAACTTCGATGTTCTCGTCGACGCTCATGTGGCTCAGCATTGCCGAGGTCAATGCAGCGGCTTCTCCAACTGGGCTAATTCCTCGGTGTAAAGGTGGTTCCGGGGAAACTCCTGGGCCAAACCTTCCAGCAGGGCGCGAGCCTGCTCGCGATTGTTGTCGCGCAAGGCGGCCACCGCCAGCAAAAGGCGGGCATAGGGAAGCAGGTAATGACCCTTCTGGGCGACGATCCGCAGTTTCTGGACTCCTACTGCTCTATCGGTTTCCGCCCCATCCAGCCGCAACAGCCAGCGGATGGGCGCGGGCTTCAGGCTCAGCAGGTAATTTTCTACGCCAACCGCCAGGTAGGCGTCGTAGTAGCTCGGGTCCTTTGCCAGGAGTTGCTCGGCGAGAGTGCGCCCTTGCTTCATGTAGCCCAGGCCGGCCAGGTAACGCTTGTCAATCAGCGCGGTGTAATCGCCGCGCAACCCCAGTCGCAGCGCCTTGGCAAACAGCGCATTCGCATCTCGTGGATTCCTCTGCAGCGCGGCATCAGCAAGTTGCTCAGTTTTTGCCAGCTGCG
>DATEGI010000292.1:0-5767 GCA_035280205.1 Terriglobales bacterium
TCCACAATCTAACACAGCACTAATTTGCGTGCGTGAAATTTTGGAGAAAAAATAAAGGCGAGAGCTGCTGCTCCCGCCCTGGTGAACTCTGGCTGCGGTCTAGCTGCCCTTGACCGAAGCTACCTGGATGGTGGTGCCTTCGGCGGTTCCCGTGACTGTCGCCTTCTGGCCAGCCAGTTTGTCCACTTCGCTTTCGTGCCCCTTGAGCGTGTAAACCGTGTCGCCCACCAGCAGGGCGTAGCTGGAGCCCTGCTTAACGCAGGCGCGAGTGCAGTCAGCGGCGTTGGCCATCATGTGCTTGGCGCCGCACATGGAATCGGTGACCACGCCCGTCCAGTTCTGATTTTTGGCCTTGGGCGGCTGCGCCCATGCCAGGCCGGCCAGGAGTAATCCAGTGACAATGAAACCCGTAACCTTGTTCAGTCTCATGCATTCTCTCCCATTGTTTTTGGTATCGAGTTGCGGTCCAGCCCTTGCCGGCCGGTCCTGACATGATAGAGCAATTAAGCGACGAATGGTTTCACCGGCTTGCGGATGGGTGCCCTACATTTGCCCGCACAGGCCATCCGCTTACGCTATCATGCGTTCACATGCGGGCAAATGTGGGGAAGCCCCGTCCCCATCATTCAGTCAGATCGCCACATTTGGCCGCCACGGACTGGCAAAGAAACCAGCCCTGCCTCCTGCGTCCAAATGTGGGGCACCCGTTCCAGCCGAGAGCGGAAGGTTACGTGCCTACGCCCTTTCAATCTTTACATTGTTCAGCTTGATGTCCTTCAGCGGCCGATCCTGCGCGTTGCGCTTGGCACTTGTGATCTTGTCCACCACGTCCTGACCCTCCACCACTTCGCCAAATATGGTGTGCTTGCCGGTCAGCCAGGTGGTGGGCGCCACGGTGATGAAGAATTGCGACCCGTTGGTGTTGGGGCCCGCATTGGCCATGGCCAGCTTGCCCGCCTTGTCGAATTTGTGGGGCGAGCCCTTGGTCTCGTCTTCGAATTTGTAGCCGGGGCCGCCCATGCCGGTGCCGCTGGGATCGCCGCCCTGGATCATGAAGTCGGGAATCACGCGATGAAAAATGGTGCCGCTGTAAAGCGGCCCGGGGCCCTTCTTGCCGCTGACGTGGTCCCTCCAGTCGCGCTTGCCCTCAGCCAGGTCAATGAAGTTCTGCACCGTTTTTGGTGCATCCTTCTCGAACAGCCGGCAGGTTATGTTGCCTTCGCTGGTCTCAAAAATGGCGTATGTTCCGGGTTGACGGGTCATGAGGCTAGTTTATCGCACGCTACTGTTTAGGCGCGGTTTTCGACGTCGCCCTTGCCGTGGGTCGCCGCGGCGCAACGTGATGTGGCGCGGCGTGGCCCTCCACGATGGCAATGTGTTTGATCTGCACCGGGTGGAACGGACGATCGTTGCTGTCGCGCGGCATGGCGGCAATTTTTTTCACGAGCGCCACCGTCGCGGGATCGCACTGCCCAAAAATCGTGTAGTTGCCGTTCAGCATGGCCGCCTGCTGGCCACTAAAGGCCAGTTCAGTAATGAAGAACTGCGAACCGTTGGTGTCAGGGCCGGCGTTAGCATATGCCAGGCGCCCGGGAACACTAAACTTCAGGTCAGGGTGGACTTCATTCTTGAAGGCGTAACCAGGATCGCCCGCGCCCGTGCCCGCGGGATCGCCGCCCTGAATCATGAACCCGGGTATCACGCGGTGGAAGATGGTGCCGTCGTAGAGTGGCACGCCGTGCTTTTTGGCGTGGCTGACGGGGTTGGTCCAATCCTTGGTGCCCTTGGCCAGGCCGATGAAGTTGGCCACGCCGATGGGCGCCTTATCCGGAAATAACGTGCAGTGCATGTCGCCGGCGCTGGTATGAATAATGGCTTGCGGTTGCGGCTTGGCCGTTGCGCCAGCATGATGAGGTGTGACGTGGTGCGGCGCCGTTTTTGGCGCGGGCTTGGTCTGGGCCAGCATCAATGCCGGGGTGAGCACAAGAGTAAGGCAGAAGGTTTTCATGATTGCTCCTGTTCGGGGAAGGGCAATCTTTTCACAAACTATGCTGCACGCGCAACGCTCAAGCTTAGTCTTATCATCCCGAACGGGGGCGAATGCCCGAACCGGAGTGCCCCAGCTCAGATGGCAAGTGTTGTTGCGCTAAAAGGGATTTTGAGCCTCTGGTGGCGCTCCAAATTTCGCGACTAACTTAGACTTACCCGTGGAACCTCTCCGGGCCGCGTCGCGCTCGCCAAGCCAAGTGGCTGGCCGCCAACGATCAATGGCCAGCCACCGACTACCAAGTACTATCTCAATTAATATCCTGCTTCGACTGCAGGCGCTTCACCAGGCTTTCCACGTAGCTCTTCTGTCCGTCAGGAGCGCCGGCCAGCGCCAGGTTCATCTCCTTCACTGCATCATCGAACTTGCCCTGGCTGGAATAGATTCGCGCCATGCCGCTATGCACAAACCATTCCTCGGGGTGTTTTCTGGCGTTGTCGCGGAAGATGGCGAAGGCCTCATCCTGATGCTTCTGTGCCTGCAATCCCCTGGCGTAAATGTGCAACTGCAGCGGATTGGCCAAGGCCAGCGCCTGTTTGCGAGTGGTGTCGGCCTCATCCTTGCGATTCAGTGCTTCCAGAATGTTCGACTTGGTCAGCAGGTTGTCGAAGCGCTTCTCCACCTCGATGGACTGGTCTTCATACTTGAGCGCCTCGTCCAGATTGGTTTTTTGGGCCAGAAAATAGTTGGCGGCGTCGTCCCAGCCTTCCCAGGTGTATTGCGCCAGGCCGCGCATTTGCCGGTTCAGGCTGGCCTCGACGATTTTGTTCACCTCAACATCCACCTTGAAAGGCACGGCGATTTTTTCCCATTGCAGTTCCACCACGGCGGAAGTGGGGGTGGGCTTATCGAAATCGTAGGTCAGCGCGTTGTGCATGTCGGCGGGCTGGGGCTTTACCGTGACCCGCAGGGCGTCTTCCGCCTGCTTGTAGGTGAAGCTGCCCCAGGAAGTTGCGGCGTGGGAGAAGATGACCGTCCACTCGTTCTCTCCGGGAATCATGTGCAGGCCATAAACGCCTTTGTCCAGCGGCTGGCCTTCGATGGTCACGGGATCACTGAACGCGATGGTGGTGTTTTCGTTGGCGCCGGCGCGCCACACCTCACCGTAGGGAACCAGGCCGCCCCAGACTTTGCGCCCGTTCACCAGCGGCCGATGGTAGTTGATGGTGATATCGGTGATGCCGATGCGCTGGGTAATCACCGCGTGCTGGCTCTGCCGGGGAATATTCAGCAACGCCGACTGCGCCTGGCACAGGCTGGCCACGAACAACACGCCAAAAGCTGCCGCGACTACGCGCGTTTTATTCATAAGTCGCTCCCTCCTGATTGTTCAGAAAGCCTTGATCCCGAGGACAATCGCACCGCAACTGTCAGCGGGCACTTAGACGGGACGGACCCAAGCTGGTTAGCAGCGTGGAAAGGAAAAAGTAATTGGTTGCTGGTAGTTAGTTGGTCGAAATCAACTAACAGGCACCAACTACTCCTTTTCTGCTATCCCCAGCGACTTCATCTTGCGGTAGAGATGGCTGCGCTCCAGGCCTAGCACCTCGGCGGTGCGGCTCACGTTGCCGTGGTTCTCATCCAGTTTCTTCAGGATGTAATCGCGCTCGTAGGCGGCGCGGGCCTGGTGCAAGGTGGAAGCGTCCCCGGCCGGGCGGCGGCTGCCGTCGCGATACACGAGCGGCGGCAGGTGCTTGCGGTCGAGCTTGTAGGCGGTGGGATTCATGATGACAATACGCTCCATCACGTTGCGCAACTCGCGCACGTTGCCCGGCCAGGAGTAGCGCATCAGGGCGTCAATGGCATCGTCGGTGATCTCCCTCGGCCGCCGCCCATATGTGGCGGAGAATTCCTTCAGAAAATAGCGCGCCAGCATGGGGATGTCTTCCTTACGCTCGCGCAGCGGGGGCACGTAGAAGGGAATCACATTCAGCCGGTAAAACAGGTCCTCACGGAAGTTGCCCTTAGAAATTTCCTCTTCCAGGTCCTTATTGGTGGCGGCGATCACGCGCACATCCACGGTGATGGCCTCGTCCCCGCCCACGGGCGTGAAGCGCTGCTCATCCAGGGTGCGCAGCACCTTGGACTGCGTCTTCAGGCTCATATCGCCCACTTCGTCCAGGAACAATGTACCCCCGTTCGCTTTCTGAAACTTGCCGTCTTTATCGGACGTCGCTGCCGGAACGGAGCCTTTGCGGTGCCCGAAGAGCTCGCTGCCGATCAGGTCCTCGGGAATGGCGGCGCAGTTCACCTCCACGAACATGGCTTCCTTGCGCGGGCTCTGGGCGTGGATGGCGTGGGCCACCAGTTCCTTGCCGGTGCCCGATTCGCCGTAGATCAGCACCCGGCCGTTGGTGGGCGCCATCAGCCCGATCTGCTGCCGCAGCGCTTTCATGGGAATGCTGTCGCCCACGATCACGCTCTTGGCCAGCAGTTGTTTCTTCAGGTCGCGGTTCTCGCCGCGCAGTCGCTTGGCGTCGGCCGCGTTCTTTACTAGGATGAGTGTTTTCTCCAGCGAAAGCGGCTTTTCCAGAAAGTCGAACGCCCCCAGCTTGGTAGCCTTGACTGCCGTTTCGATGGTGCCGTGCCCGGAAATGATGATGATTTCGGGAGCGTCCTCCGCCTCGCGGATCTTCTCCAGCGTCTCCAGGCCGTCCATGCCGGGCAGCCAGATGTCGAGAAGGATTACGTCGAAGGAGCGGCGGCGCAGTGTCTCCAGGCAGCTTTCGCCGCTGTCCACGGCGGCCACCTTGTAGCCCTCATCCTCCAGCACGCCCTTCAGGGACTGGCGGATGCCGGCCGCGTCGTCCACGATCAGGATGTTATGCATGCTCGAGCGCCGCGGAGGGCACGCCTTCGGCCGCCACCGGCAATTCCAGAATAAAACGCGCTCCCACCGGTTCGTTCTCTTCCACCCGGATGGAGCCGTGGTGGTCCTCCACGATGCGGCTCACAATGGCGAGGCCCAAGCCTGTGCCCCGCTTCTTGGTGGAGAAATAAGGCAGGAACAGCTTCTCTTTGAGCTCCGGCGTGACTCCGGGGCCAGTATCGCTAATCATGATTTCTATCGCGTCGCGCCCCGGGACCATGGCGGTCGAGATATCAATTTCGCGCAGCATGCAATCCTGCGTGGCCTCGGCGGCGTTGTCAATCAGGTTGGCCAGGGCACGCTTGATGGCCTCGCTGTCGGCCAGCACGCGCGGCAGGTCAGGTGTGAGCAGGGTGCGCACCTCGATTCCCTCCAAACGCCCATTGAACATGGAAAGCGTGTTCTCCACGATGGCATTGATGTTGGCGGGCTGAGGATTGGCCGCGGGAAAACGGGCCAGGGCGGAAAATTCATCCACCAGGCTGCGCACCGTCTCCACCGCGCCGGCGATGGTTTCCGCACAACCGCCGATCACGGATAGCGAAACCGCATCCGGCGGGCGCCCCCGCTCCAGGTGGCGGCGAATGCGCTCCGCCGAGAGGGCGATGGGGGTTAGCGGATTCTTGATCTCATGCGCCACCCGCCGCGCCACTTCCCGCCATGCTGCCTGCTTCTGCGCCTTCAACAGGTCCGAAAGATCTTCGAAAATGACTACGTAGCCCAGCCCGAGGTTTTCATGTTCCAGGGTGGCAACGGTTACGGCTACGTTGAGCATGCTGCCGTGCCAGCTGAGCTCTACTTGGCTCGTAGCTACTCCCATGCGGTCGGCGCGCCGCAGCAGGGGCTCCAGA
>DATEGI010000293.1:0-3224 GCA_035280205.1 Terriglobales bacterium
GCAGGGGGCAAGCCGGAGTCTCACCAGGGAGGTGACGGCGGTACCAGGGGCGGCAAGGGGCTGGCTGCGGGCCCCACCCCTTGCACAGACCGCAAAGGGTGGGGCACCCATTTGTTTTCTGGCGAAAGGGTGCGCCACTCGTGCAGTCAGCGGGCTTGAAACTTGTACACACGGCCCCCGGTAAAGACGATGCGTTCTGAGCTGATTGTAGGAGGATCGGTTTTCGTTTTCCGGAAATCAGCGCCCCAGGTTCCGGCACAGTCAACAGGGCGGCTACTTGCGGCTGGCAGCGGCCTGGAAGCGGGCAGGGGCACCGATTTCGATTTCCATGCCTTCGGCGGCGGCGCGTACCCGGGGATAGTAGTTGCCAGCCTCGCGCACGATGCGCTCGATGCAGGAGTCGTCGTGGTCGGGATCGTGGTGGAACAGCACCAGTTCTTTGGCGCCGCTCTCCATGACCACGTTGACGGCTTCACGCCAGTGGCTGTGGCCCCAGCCGCGCCGGCAGACTTCGTATTCTTCGGGCAGGTACTGCGCGTCGTAGATGAGCACGTCGGCGCCTTCGGCGAGCTTGCGTACTTGCTTATCGAACAGAGCCTGGCCGGGCTCATTGTCGGTGGCGTAAACCAGCACGCCATCCCGCGTCTCCATGCGGAAGCCGAGGCAGCCCTGGGGATGGTTGAGAGCCATGGTGCGCAGGACGCAATTTTCCATGGTCATCTGACCTTCGCCGATGTCGTGGAAGTGACGGTGAGCCGCCATCTGGCCCATGTCCACGGGGAAATAAGGCTCGTTCATCTGCTCTTCCAGCACACGCTGAAGGCTGCGAGTGCGGCTGGAGGAGTGAAAAAAGAAGCGGTTCTCGGCGTTGTCGTAAAGCGGGGTAAAGAAAGGAATACCCTGGATATGGTCCCAGTGAAAATGGGAGATGAAGATGTGGGCGGAGATGCCGGGTCCGGCGTGATTGCTCAGCCATTTGCCCAGATTGCGCAGGCCGGTGCCGCAGTCGAAGATGTAGAGGCCGTCGCCGACCCGCACTTCGACGCAGGAGGTGTTACCTCCGTAACGCATGTTTTCCGGCTGCGGAGTAGGGGTAGACCCCCGTACTCCCCAGAATCTAACTAACATAGGCTTCCGCCGGTTGTTTTGGACGTTAGCCCATCTTGCAACCCGGAGGTGCCGCCGTCAATGCCCGAGAGTGCAAGGGCGTTCGGTAACCCAGTTGTCAGTTGCCAGCTTTCAGTTGCCAGTAGTGGGCTGGCGGATTTTCAATCGTATCCAACTGCGTCATTTTGCCGTCAAAAGCTTCGGAACAGATACCACGGACTGGGTACCAGGTACTGGGTACTGTGACCTTCCTCATATAATGTGCGTTTTCCTCGAGTAGAGAAATGCTTCGTCCCGACTTTAAGGAATTCTCCCGCCTGGCAGGCGAGGCCACACTGGTGCCTGTGGCCAAGTCCATTACCGCCGACCTGCTGACGCCGGTGTCTGCTTTCCTGGCGCTGGCCAGCGATGAGCCAGGGTCGTTCCTGCTGGAGTCCATTGAGGCGGGAGAAAGAATCGGGCGCTACAGCTTCCTGGGCGCGCGGCCTTACATGCAGGTGCAATCGTGCGGGACCGAGATCACCGTGGAGCGGCGGGGGCGCGTGGAACGGCGCGCCGGAAACATTTTCGAAACGGTGCAACAGATGTTGCGCCAGCACCGCGCAGCCGTAGTGCCTGACCTGCCGCCTTTTACAGCCGGCGCGGTGGGTTATTTTGCCTACGATGTTGTGCGTCAACTGGAGAAGATCGGGGACCACAGCAAGGATGATCTGCGCGCGCCCGACTGTGCGTTGATGTTCTATGACCGGCTGCTGGCGTTCGACCACCTGCGCCATCAGATCCACATCATCGCCGCCGCCGATGTCTTGCGGGAGAGCCCGCGGCGGGCTTATGAGCGCGCTCTCCGCGATATCGCCGCCATCGAGAATAAGCTGGGCGCCGGGCTGCGGCGGTTGCGCCCGCAGGGAACGCGCCGTTTCTCCGGAACGCTGAAGCTTCGCCACCGCACCAGCCGCGCCGACTACATGCACGGCGTGGAGCGCATGAAGGAGTACATAGCGGCGGGCGACATCTTCCAGGCGGTGCTTTCGCAGCGACTGGAGTTCGAGCCGCGCGCCGAGGCTTTCGACCTGTATCGCGCCCTGCGCACGGTGAATCCTTCCCCTTACATGTACTTCCTCCGCTTGCATGAGTTGGGGGCGGAAAAGAAAAGGGGTAAAGGAGAAATGCTGCAGATCCTGGGCTCTTCGCCGGAGATGCTGGTGCGGGTGAGCGGGAGACGGCTGGAATACCGTCCCATTGCCGGAACACATCGGCGAGGCCGCGACGAGGCTGAAGACCAGACGCTGGAAAAGCAGATGCGCGAAGACGAGAAGGAGCGCGCGGAGCACGTCATGCTGGTGGATTTGGGACGCAACGACTTGGGGCGGGTCAGCGAATACGGGTCGGTTTCAGTGCCCAAGCTAATGTACGTGGAACGCTATTCGCACGTGATGCACCTGGTGTCGGCAATTGAGGGCCGGTTGCGGGAGGGACTGGACCCAATTGATGCGCTAGCCGCGTGTTTCCCTGCAGGAACGCTGACAGGAGCGCCCAAGGTGCGGGCCATGCAGATTATCGAAGAGCTGGAGCCGGTGCGGAGAGGCGTATATGGCGGAGCGGTGCTGTACGCCGATTTCGCCGGGAACCTGGACTCCTGCATCACTATTCGCACCATGGTGGTGAAGGGCAAGCGAGCTTACCTGCAGGCAGGGGCGGGAATTGTGGCGGATTCCGAGCCCGCACGCGAATACCAGGAGTGCCTCAACAAGGCGCAGGCGGGGCTGCGAGCGGTGCAGTTGGCGCGCGGCGGACTGGAATGAATTTTCACCGCCGAGACGCCGAGAACGCAGAGCAAGCTTCAACCATGAGTACATCACTTACGCGTTCACGCGCACGCTTCCGCGGGGATCTTGAATTCGGGTCAGGAAAATAGATGGCAGAACTCCCTGATACCTTCGTGGCAAGTTGAAGGGCATCGGGGTTCTTCGACTGCGCATGCGCGATTCGCAAGCGAATCGCCATGCTCCGCTCAGAATGACAATCATTGAGACGGCGTCGAGGTGAATTCATTTAGAAGGGGTCGGAGTGAATTGTCGACGCCCGGATGCCGATCACGCCCAACAGCCTGCCCACTA
>DATEGI010000294.1:0-5879 GCA_035280205.1 Terriglobales bacterium
AGCGCCCATTGGCTGGTCAGCGCCGCTTACGGAATTTTCTATGAACCCTATTACACCGGCGTAGGAGGGCCGCTGCAGGACCCCATCAGCGCGCCGCCTTACCTGCAAACGCCGCAGGTCAATTTGCCTGATTTTGCCGACCCCTTCAAGGGCGGCAACCCGTTCACGCTCAGCTTCTCTCAGCCTATGACTCTGCTGGTGCTCAATCCCAGGCTGCCGCTGCCTTATGCACAGGATTGGAACCTGAATGTGCAAAGATCATTCGGCGCCGACTGGCTGTTCCAAGTCGGTTACGTGGGGACCACGGGCGTGAAGTTGCCGCGCTTCATCGAGGGCAACCCGGCGGTATTTATCCCCGGGCAGTCGAACGAGAATAATGTGAACCAGCGGCGCCTCTACTCAGGATGTACCCTCGCCAATCCCAACAATTGCGCTTATGGGTCGGTGGGCGAGATCGCAGGCATCGCCAACTCGTCTTATAACGCGCTGGAATCCACCCTGCGCAAGCGCTTCAGTCATGGGTTATCTTTCTTGGCCTCCTACACCTTCTCCAAGAGCATTGATGACGTTTCCTCGTTCAACATTACCGGCTCTGCCGCGAGTCCAGTGGCTGGAGAGAACGACCTGCCGCAGAATCCGTTCAACCTGGCTGCGGAGCGCGGGCGCTCCATGTTCGACGCTCGTCACCGCTTCGTCCTGAGCTACGAATGGAGCCTGCCCTGGTGGAAGCAGCCGCGCGCCTGGTATCAGCACGTGCTCGGCAATTGGCAGGTGAATGGCATAACCACCTTCATGAGCGGCACGCCTTTCACCGTATTCGATTCACAGGATGTTTCACTGCAAGGAACGGCGCCGGAGATTACCGGATTTTCCAGCAACCGCCCCAACCTGGTTGGCGACGCTAATGCCGGACCACACACCGTGCAGGAATGGTTCAATGTGAATGCCTTCCAGCGGCTCGACCCGCAGACCCAAGCGGGTCAGTTCGGCTCCGCTGGGCGCAACATCGTAGAGGGGCCCGGACTCGAGGATTGGGATTTTTCCGCTCTCAAGAACATCCCGCTTGCGGAAACCAAACAGCTGCAATTCCGGGCGGAATTCTTCAACATCTTCAATCACACGAATTTCCGGCTGCCGGACAGCGACATCAGTTCGCCCACCTTTGGTCAAATCCGCGAAGCTCTACCGCCGCGGTTAGTCCAAGTTGCCTTGAAGTTTCTCTTCTGAAATCTGCGAGTGGAGGACAGGCTGGCCGGCTAAGAGCAGTGCCGGGTCAGGTGGTTGCCGGAGCGGGTGTGCATCTCCGCCATGTACTGCTGGAAGCGGTGGCGGGAGGGCTCGGGCATGTAGAGGAAGCGCAGTCCAAGGCGGCCCTCGGCATCAATCCAGGCCGTGTGCCCGGTGGCGACCACCACGGAAGGATTGGCGCTAGGCAGCTGGAAACGAGCGCGAACCGTGCGTGTTATCCGCATGGGATGCGCCAGACGCAGGGCTATACCTTCATTGCTGACGTTGACGGTGCGAGCCTCCAGCGTGGGCCCGCCCGCATAAGTGATGGCGGCGGGAGTATCCACGGGATAGCGGAAATAGCGCAGGTGCTCGCGGGTCATCAGCAGCAGGGCAATGCGCAGGTAGGGCCGAGAACGGGCGGGGGAGGAGTACTTGTGGAGGGCTGAATTGGCCCCGCCCTCCAGCGCGGTTTGCACGCTGATGGAATCATCTACGAGGCCGAGGATGGGGGTGGACTTACATGCCGTGGCGGAGCGAATGGCGCTGATAGCTTCGTTGACACCCGGTACCGTGGTGAAATCGGCGATCAGGCCGTCAAAGTGTCGGCGGAGGAGGGCTGCGATGGCGTAGTCAGGCTCCGATTCCACTTCGCCCATGACTCCCCACTGATGCAACGGGGCCAGCAGGCGGGCCGTCGAATGGGGGTCGCGGGTGAGGAGGAGAGCGTTGAGCTGGCTCACAAGTATTAATCTACGTCAGTTCTGGCACTTAGGCGCTATGACGGAGGTGTAATTCTGGAGCAGGAAAGTGGACAACGGCAGGACCAGCGAAGTTCGCAAGGTGCTGGAAACAGGGCGATAGGGGGATGCCCGAAAGGACAATGCCGCGGACAGGGGTGGCACCGCCTCTGGTTACTTGCGAATCGGAGGAGGCGGGCTAGGATTCGTTATAAGAGCAGTTTCAGGTTTCCGGTTTCAGGTTTCGGCCTGGGCGTCTTACCTCAAACCCAACTTGAAACATGAAACTTGAAACTGGTTTCACATGAAAGTACTGGTCATCGCGTCGTCGCGCCGGATTCAGCGGCAACTCATAGAGCAGGCTCAGGTTGAGGGCCATGAAGTGACCGCGTTGGAGCGGAAGGTGCCGCGCCTCCGTTGGCGCCGGCCAAAGCATCGAGTAATCGAAGGGGATGTGCTGAACGAACGGTCGCTTGCACCGGCGGTAACAGGCCAGGACGCGGTGCTCTGCTGGCTGACGCCGAAGTCCCCGCGCCAGCCCAACACCTACCTGTGGGAGGGCACAGCCAACCTGATCCGCACCATGGAGAAGCATGGAGTGCGGCGGCTGATTTGCATCAGCGCCTGCGGAGCGGGCGACAGCCGCGGCCATTGTGGCTTCTTTTACGACAAAATCGTCCAGCCACTTTTTCTCAAGCATGTTTTTGAAGACCGGGACCGCCAGGAGGAACTGATTCGCGGCACGCAGCTGGACTGGGTGATTGTGCGTCCGGCGCGGCTGAGCAAGGGGCGGCCGCGGGGCGAGTACATGGTGCTCACCGATTTGCGCAACTTCAGGGCGCGGCGCATTGCGCTGGTGGATGCGGTGGAATTTGCGCTCAAGCAGCTGAGCAACAATTTCTATGTCTTTCAGGCGCCGGTGGTAACGTATTGAGCCCTGAAGACGAGAATAAGCTGGAACTCCAACCTCTGAACATCCTAAGTTAGTGCCTGTTTCTCACTCCCCATTTAAAATGCCTGCATAGAGAGGCGCAATGAAAACCTTATTCCTGTTAACTCTGGTATTGGCGGGTACCGCAGTCTGGGCGCAGACGCCCTACGATCTTTCTGACGGTCGTGACTTGCAGGCTTTGTGCCAGGCGAGCACCAAAGACGCCAGCCTCAACGCGCTCGCTCACACCTTTTGCCTGGGATACATCCGCGGGGTGGCCGAACAGGCCGGTCTCATCAAAAGTCCCCAAGCCTGTGTGCCGCGCGGCGTTTCCGATGAGGACATGAAAAAGCTGGTAGGCAGGTTTCTGCAGGACCATCCCAAATATCTCCGGGAAAAGGCGACGACGGTAATCTCCGCGGCGATGCAGGCAGCCTTCCACTGCAAATAGGCAAGCCTCCGTAAGCTCGCGAGCAGAAAACGCAGTGGCCAGCGCAGCACAGCGAGACCGAGCCTGCGTTTTGGCCTGATGGCCGAGGCGGCTGCTTACGCGCGTCAATCTGAGGCCATCACCTGGTATTCCTCTATTTTGCCATCGGGCATTTCATAGACCCACACCGACAGCTGCTTTTTCGGGAAGGTGACGGTATAGCGGCGGAAGCTCATGCCGCCACGCAGACCCTGGGACGCTTGGGTGAATAACTGTGGCGCGCCCAGAGGGCCCAGGCTGGCGGCAAAATCTGTCAGCGCCTGGGGCGTGAAATAGCTGTTGGCATTAGCGGTGAAGAACAAGCGGTCAACCTGCCCGTGCTGCAGGCCGGTAAAGATGTTGCGGGCCTGTTGCTCTTTTTCGGCTACATGGGCGTCCTGAAAGAGCAGAGGAGCGATGCGACGCGCGATTTGGCCGGCGGCCAGGGCGGCATCCTGGTTGGTGAGGACGACAACAGCCGCGCGGTCATCTGGAAAGACAATGTTCTCGGAAGTGAAGCCGGATACTTCTCCGCCGTGCTCGATGGCGCGGTGGTCGGCTTCGCTGGTCACATCAACTCCCAGGCCGTAGCGGGTGCCCAGGCCATTCTTCAGGAGAACTTCGGTTTGCATTTCTTTATACGAAGCCGGCTTGAGCAGGCGCTGCTGCAACATGCCGATATCCCAGCGGGCAAGATCAGGCGCGGACATGGCCAACTCGCCGGCGGCAAACAGCCAGCCCTTGCCCTCCTTGGGAGCGGGGTGCAGCGGCCCGAGCGCGTAGCGCATGTAGCCGGTGGGATCGGTATCGGCCAACCGCTCCTGGTCAATGTTGACCACGTTCTCCATGCCCAGGGGCTTGAACACCTCATCGGCGAGGAACTTCAGCAGGGGCATGCCGGAGGCCTTCTCCACGATCAGGCCAGCGATCACGTAATTGGTGTTGGAGTACTGCCATTTTGTGCCCGGCTCGAAGTCCAGCGGCTTGCGCGCCCACAGGTCGAGAATTTTCTGCGCGGTTACGGGCTGCAGCATCATGGGCATCACGTAATCCTGCGGCCAATAATCCTGGTAGCCGGAAGTGTGCGAGAGCAGTTGGCGGATAGTGACTTCGCCGGCGCGCGTCAGGTCCGGCAGAAAACGCGACACGGGATCATCCAGCGAAAGCTTGCTCCGGTCGGCGAGCATGAGGATGGCCGTGGCCGTGAACTGCTTGCTGATGGAGCCGACGCTGTAGCGCATCTCTGGGCGGGCGGGGACGCGCGGGTCAAGCCTCGCGTCACCATAGTTGTGGACGTAGGCGATTTGGTCGTCGCGCACGATGGCCACCGACGCGCTGGGCACTCCCGTACTGGCTAGCACCCCATGGGCGACGCGGTCAACCTGCTGGTTGAAGCTGGGGTTTTGGGCGAGTGCGCAGAGGCTCAGGAAAATGACTACAAGAATGACTACAAGGTAGATGGTAACTGGTAGTTGGTAGCTGGAACGCACGCGGCCGCGGAGAATGCGCATGGAAACCTCGGCAAGAACAGGGGAGTGTAGCACGTGAGGATTCCCTTTCTGGCCGCGCCGTGAGCGGAACTCCTGGGTATGACTGGTTCTGAAACGACTGTGGCCCCATTACGTGGCGCGTTGGCCAGAACCGGGTCTGTATGTTGCAATAAAAGCCGGCCATTGGCTATGCCGGTAACTCGCTCCAGTTGTGTCGTCACAGCGATGCTCCTGCTCGTAATCCTGACTGGGTCGAAGCTGTGGGCGCAAGGACCGCCGTACCAGACCGACGATCCTGTGCCGGTGGATCTGCATCACTACGAGTTCTATATTTTTGGCGCGGCGGACGGGACACCCGTGGAAATGGACTCTGTGGGTCCAGCAATCGAGTTCAACTGGGGCGCGCTGCCTCGCTTGCAACTGCACGCGATCCTGCCGTTCGGGGTGGCCGCGCCGCTTAACAATCCTGTGTATCTGCCGAGCGGAACCGGTCCGACGGAGTTTGGGCTGACAGATATGGAGTTGGGCTCAAAGATCGCGTTTATCAAGGAGGGCAAACACCTGCCGCAGATCGGGACCTTCACCATGTTCGAGGTCCCCACCGGCAATGCGGACAAGGGACTGGGCGTCGGCCGGCTCTGGTACAAACTGCCCATCTGGCTGCAAAAGAACGTGGGCAAGTGGACCTTTGATGGCGGCGCTGGCTATGCCGTAGTCCCACAAGCCGGGTTCCGCAACTTTCCGTATACCGGATGGCTGGTGAAGAAGGAAATCAGCAAGCGGCTTGAATTGGGGGCGGAGGTGTTCGCCCATGGGCGGGAAGGCAGTGCGCCGGCGCAGACCCAGTCTTCCACCATGGTAGATGCGGGCGGGTATTACCACTTCAAGCACCATCCTGGGGAACAGTTCCTGTTTTGCTATGGTCATTCCGTCGCGGGACAAACGGAAAACTACGCATACGTGGGCATGTACTGGACCTGGGGAGGCGACAAAAGCGACAACAAGGACCCGGCCGCAGAGCA
>DATEGI010000295.1:0-4494 GCA_035280205.1 Terriglobales bacterium
CCCAAACAGCGCCTCCAGCACCGCCCGCGAATTCGTAATCGTCAGTCCAATGCCCAGCGCCATCAGAAAGGGCAGATACAGGAGGCAGCGGTACCACGTCTTCGGGTAAAGCACCTTCTGCGATACCAGGTAGAAGCTGGAGATCGAAAAGCTGGATGCCAGGAATAATGGCAAGTCAATGTACAGCATCTGGAACCACCCCTGGTAGAAGCGGATGATCATGGCCGGCAGCAGCAGCACCGAGAGGGCAATCATCAGCGGGTAGCTGATGTTGGCCGTCAGGTGGTACCAGGCTTCCAGCTTCACCCGCCAGGAATTGTCGCTCTTCATCACCTGGGGCAGAATTTTTTTCGCTGTCTGAATCAGACCCTTGGCCCAGCGCGCCTGCTGAGTTTTGAAGGCGGTCATCTCCACCGGCAGCTCGGCCGGGCACTCCACGTCTTCCCGGTACACAAACTTCCAGCCCTTGAGCTGGGCGCGGTAGGAGAGGTCGGTATCTTCCGTGAGCGTGTCGTGCTGCCAGCCGCCCGCTTCCTCAATCGCCTGCCGCCGCCACATGCCCGCCGTGCCATTGAAATTGAAGAACACGTTGGAGCGGGAGCGCGCCCCATGCTCCAGGATGAAGTGCCCGTCGAGCAGGATCGCTTCTACGTTGGTCAGGAACGAGTAATTTCGATTGATGTGCGACCAGCGGCCCTGCACCATCCCCACTTTGGAATCGGTGAAGTGCTGAATGATCTTCATCAGAAAGTCTGCCGGGGGCACAAAGTCGGCGTCAAAAATGGCTACGAATTCGCCTTTGGCCGTCTTCAAGCCTTCCCGCAGGGCGCCCGCCTTGTAGCCCTCGCGGTTGGCGCGATGGTGGTAGGTGATCGGGTAGCCCTCGGCCGCGTAGCGCTCCACCAGGCGCCGGGCCACGCCCCTGGTCTCATCGGTTGAGTCGTCCAGCAGCTGAATGTCGAGCTTATCTTTGGGGTAATCCAGGCGGCAGACTGTGTCCACTAGCCGCTCCACCACAAATTGCTCATTGAAGATGGGCAGCTGCACCGTTACCCGCGGCAGCTCTTCAAAATGCCCAGGCGGCTCCTGGTGCCGGTCCTTGCGGTGCTTGTAGTAGAGGTAGACCAGCGTATAGCGGTGAATGCCGTAGGAAGCCAGCCAGATCAGCACGATGAAATAGGGAATCAGCAGCGCCAGGTCGAAAGCATTGGCCTGATATAGGCCCTTAAAGGTGGTGTCCAGGAGATGGGTGCGGACGTAATTGGTCAGCCCGTGGGGCGCCAGAAACAGCCCGAGTATGAACTCCGCCAGCAAACACAACCTCCACGACTACAAACGCGCGGTGGTGCGCAAACCCCTTATTGTACCTGAGTTGGCCGTGTGGGGCGGGGCTCTGCCCCAGCACGAGACGTAGCCCCGTGCCAACCCATTGCTATTAGTTCAGGAAATAGGTGCGGTAGAGCGTGTCGCGCTGGGCGGGGCGGAAACCGGCATCGCGAATGATGCGCCGCAGCTCTTCTTCTGTGGTGCAGTTGTTCACCCCGGCGGCCTTCACGACGTTTTCTTCCAGCATGACCGAGCCTACGTCGTTGCCGCCAAAGCGCAGGCCCAGCTGGCAGACTTTCAGACCTTGCGTAACCCAGCTCGACTGTACGTTGAGGAAGTTAGAGAGGTAGAGCCGCGAAATGGCCAGCGTCTTCAAATACTCCACCGAGGTGGCCTCGTCCCAGTGCCGCCCGCCCAGCGCAGTGTTGGCCGGCTGGAAACTCCAGGGAATGAATGCTGTAAAGCCGCCGGTCTCTTCCTGCAGGTCGTAGAGTCGCTGCAGGTGGTTCACCCGATGCTCGTATTTTTCACCGCAGCCGAACATCATGGTGGCGGTGGTGCGCATGCCCAGCTGGTGCGCGGTGCGGTGCACATTGAGCCAGTCGTCGGTCAGGCACTTCAGGCGGGCAATCTTGTAGCGCACTTCGTCATCCAGAATCTCGGCCCCGCCGCCGGGGATGGAATCCAGCCCCGCGTCCCGCAGCCGGCAGATCGTGTCGCGAATCGTCAGCCCGCTGTACTCCGCGATGGCGATCACTTCGGAGGCCGAGTAGCAGTGCAGGTGCACCCGCGGAAAGCGCTGCTTGATGCCCCGCAGCATCTGCTCATGCCAGTCAATCTTCAGGTCGGGATGCAGGCCGCCCTGCATCAGCACGCCCGTACCGCCCAACTCCACTGTTTCCCGGATCTTGTCGTAAATGGTATCGAAATCCAGGATGTAACCTTCCCTGGCCTTGGGCCCCTTTAGCGGACGGTAAAAGGCGCAGAAGGTGCAATACTCGGTGCAGAAATTGGTGTAATTAATGTTGCGGTCAATGATGTAGGTGACCACGCCCTCAGGATGCAGCTTGCGCCGCACGGCATCGGCTTCCATGCCGATTCCGATCAGGTCAGGCGAGTTGAACAGCTCCAGGGCTTGGAATTTAGTGAGGGACATAGCGCGTATGGCAACAGGCTATTGTAAAGCAGGCAGAAGCTGAAATCAGCTCGCGAAGCATTTAGCAGTTACTAATTTATAGATTCAATGCGCTCAATCCCTTTGACCATTTTGTAACCGAGCTGATTCTCCACCCGCAGGCTGGCCGTTTCGGACAGAATTAGCAACCCATTCCGAATCGTGCTCCAGCCACGCCGAAAGTATCCTGACCTTAAGACACTACCGCCGTGCGCAGGTCTCAAGCCGGTGTGCTATACTGTTTAAGCGCTAATGACCACGGTTTGCTTGTGGCGTGGCAGCCCACGAATTTCGGTCTGACCCCTCCTAGGTTTTTCTGCCCTCCGTTTGATTTCGCGTTTAACTAAACCATTGAGCGGCTTTTTGTACCTTCGCGAATCGCATCTTGAGTGCGTCTCGCGAGATGCCCTCCAGAAAGATACGATTTGCATGACCAGCTTTTCCGAACTGCCTCTGTCTGCCAGTTTGCAGCAGAGACTCTCTAGTTTTCAGTTCCATACCCCAACGCCGATCCAGGCGGCTGCGATCCCGCACGCTCTTGCGGGAAAAGACGTGATGGCCACGGCTCCAACCGGCACCGGCAAGACTCTGGCTTTTGTGGTGCCGCTTATCGAGCGCGTGCTGCAATCACCCTCCTCGCGGCGAGTCGCAGGGCTGGTACTTGTTCCCACCCGCGAACTCGCTATGCAGGTGCACGAACAATTCGAACAGCTGCGCGGAGATAAGCTCCCGCCAGCCGCACTGGTGGTCGGCGGGCTCGCCGAAGGCCGCCAGTTAGGCGCGATTCGGTCCGGTGCGCGCGTGGTAGTAGCGACTCCCGGGCGCCTGCAGGATTTCCTGGAACGTGGCCTAGTGGACCTGCGCCACGTGGCCATCCTGGTTCTCGACGAAGCCGATCGCATGCTGGATATGGGATTCCTGCCGTCCATCCGGCGCATTGTGGGAGCGCTGCCGAAAGAGCGGCAGACGCTGTGCTTTTCTGCGACCCTGCAATCGTCAGTGGTAGGACTGGTCCGCGAGTACACGAGTAATCCCGTGCGTATCGCTTTGGGCTCAGTATTGAAGCCTGTAGACAGCGTCGAGTTGCACGCTTTCGAGGTCTCCTCGGCGGATAAGTTCGACGCTTTATGCCATCTGCTGCGTTCCGAAAAGGGGCGCACGCTGGTGTTCGCCCGTACGAAACGCGGCACTGAGCGCCTGGCGAAACACTTGGCACGGGAAGGCTTTCTTGCCGCCATGATTCACGGCGACCGTTCGCAGCCGCAACGTACGAGCGCGCTGAACGGCTTCGACGAGGGCCGGTTCAAGGTGCTGGTCGCCACCGACGTCGCTTCTCGTGGACTCGATATTGAAAACGTGGCCCACGTTATTAACTACGACTTACCGTCCCTGCCGGAAGATTTCATTCACCGCATTGGCAGAACCGGACGGGCGGGCGCCCGCGGACACGCTTCCACGCTGGCCAGTCCTGCGGAGACACTGGACCTGCGGAATATCGAACGCGTGCTCGCCATCCGCATCGAGCGTTGTGACATTAAAGCGGAGATTTCCGCCCAAAGGACGTCCCGGCCAGGGAACACGCTGGCCAGTCGGACCTTGCAAGCCCTGCCCGGGGAAGTGTTTGTTTGAGATACATTGGCCGGAGCCCGGAATGCGCTTTTTCATAACATGGCTCGTGTCGTCGAATTACGCCCCATCCGCTGCAGAAGCGCGTATAGTGAAGCTACCGCTTGACCACGAAGACACATCGCAGCCCTTCTCCCTGCGCCTTCGCGATTGAGAGGCTTGGCCTCGCGTAAGGCGCTCACGCGCAGAACGAGTCTGAAGTGTTACGAGATGACGCAGCAGCGCGCCGCAGGAATTTGGTGTGTCCATGCGTCCCGCTGCGGACTGGCAAGAGGAGGTTATGGCGATGTTCACGAAGGTTACAAAGGTTGTCGCGGCAGTAGCATTGCTACTGGGATTGTTCTCGCACTCGGCGGCCGATTACCGCA
>DATEGI010000296.1:0-30571 GCA_035280205.1 Terriglobales bacterium
GCCCTTTTTCGTTCCTTCTGGATGCTAGAATCGGCGTTCTGAGGGGTGTGGTGGCCAAAGAAAACGGCAACGCGGAACGTCACTTTCTTTCCGGCCTGGAGCTGTTTGCCGCCGGCGAGCAGCAGCGCGCCATCGCCGAATACCAGCTTGCTCTGGCGTCCGATCCTTGTTTCACCGACGCCATGCACGGCCTGGTGCGCATCTACCAGGATTTGGACCATCTTGAAGAGGCGGTCGCCGTGGCCCTTCGCATTTCGGAAACTGATCCCGAAGACGTGCTCGCACACACCACGCTTTCCATCCTCTACCAGAAAAAAGGAATGGTTCCGGAAGCGGAGGCTGAGGCCAACAAGGCCCGCATTTTGGGATGGAAACATCAGCTGCGGGCGCAAAAGAACGCTAAATAGCTGACTCGCTGGCTAGCTGGCTATCCCGTCCGAACTTACTCATTTCAAACATTGGGTGCCCGAACTTCTCGTGGCGAAATTCGCGTTCAACTCTCCAGCCTTGGCTTTGATAGAACTGCACAGCTGGAGTATTCGACTTGACCACCCGAAGTCGAAATTTGTCATGTCCGCGATTGCGTATTTCACGTTCCGCATGCGCCAGCAGCTTAGCGCCAATTCCAGTCCTGCGGCTGTCGCGTCGAACCCATAAATCACTCACCCATTCGTCCCGGGTCATGGTCACGCCAACGATCTCTTCTTCTGAAATCGCCAGCCAGGCTGAGTACCAATTAGCTTCACCGATGGGTACATGAGGAGTTACGAACAAGTTGGCAAAGGTCTCGTCGGCAATGGCCTGAACCAGTTCGTGTACCGCGTTGTTTTCGTCCGGCCTCACCTGGCGAATGACAACTTGCGTGGGCACGAAAACACTATAACCGAATGGCATGCCGTGCAACGCGGCGACTGTTCAGAGGGCAAGCTGACGGATGGTTCGACGGAGTATAGTAACGTCCGAGAAAATTCACGGCAGCGTGAGTCATGTCACCCCTAGAGACGGGCTCCCCAGAAAACACGGATCGCAGTTGGCGCTCTCCGTTGGTGTTCTGGCTGCAGGACGCCTGGCGTGACTTCCGCTTTGCCCTGCGCTCGCTGGCCAAGATGCCGGGCTTCACCGCCGTCGCCGTCATTGTGATTGCCGTCGGCATCGGCTGCAACACAGCAGTCTTCTCCGTCATCAACACGGTGCTGTTAAAGCCCCTCACCTATCCCGACCCGCAGTCGCTGGTGCAATTGATGGAAACTGCCCCACAGGGATCATTCCGGGGCGCCAGCGTGCCCAAGTTCAACATCTGGCGTCAGCAGACCAGCATTTTCCAGTATGTCGCCGGCTACGACCAGGGAGGCTCCGGACTCAACCTCACCGGCGGCGGCGAGCCGGAGCAGGTGCAGGGCATCCACGTGACCGGCGATTACTTCCGCCTGTTTGGCGCACCCATACTGGCAGGCCGCACCTTCACCGCCGCCGAGGATGCCCCGCATGGCGGCCACGTGGTTGTTCTCAGCTACGGTTTGTGGAAGCGCCGCTTCGGTGGCAACCACAGCATTGTCGGTACAAATATCCAGCTTGATGGCGAACCCTTCACAGTGGTGGGAATTATCGCCCGCGGGTTCGTCACCGAGGCGGGCGGGGATCTCTGGCTACCTTACCAATTCGATCTCACCTCGCAGGACATGGCCAATTACTTCGTGGTAGCAGCCCGGCTCAAACCCGGCATTACACTGCAGACGGCCAACGCGCAGCTGAAACTTGCCACCGAGCAGTATCGCCGCACTTATCCGGGAACGCTCGACCCGAAGAGCAGCTTCAGCGCGATTTCCCTGGAACAGAGTCTCGTTGGCGACACCCGCTCTTCCCTGCTGGTTCTGCTGGGAGCGGTTGGTCTCGTCCTGCTCATAGCCTGCGCCAACGTCGCCAATCTTCTGCTCATCCGTGCCACCGCAAGAAAGCGCGAGCTTGCAACCCGAGCCGCCCTGGGCGCCGGCCGCGGCCACATCATCCGGCAACTGCTTGCGGAAAGCCTCGCCGTCTCGCTCAGCGGCGGCGTGCTGGGCCTTGGTCTCGGCTTCCTCGGTGTGCGCCTGCTGCTTGCCCTCAGCCCCGGAGATATTCCGCGCATCGGCCAGGACGGCTCGGCGGTCACGCTCGATCAGAATGTATTGCTGTTCACACTGGGCGTCTCGGTGCTCACGGGAATGCTGTTTGGGCTGGTGCCTGCGATCGCCGCAACGCGCTCCAATCTGGCGGCGGCTATCAACGAGAGCAGCAATCGTTCCGGCATCGGCTTCCGCAGCGGCAAAGTGCGCTCCACCCTGGTGGTGAGTGAAGTCGCACTGGCTTTGGTACTGGTGGTAGGCGCTGCCCTGCTGATCCGCACCTTCATGAAACTGCAGGCGGTGGATCCCGGCTTCCAAACCCACAACGTGCTCACCATGACCATGTCCATCGGCGGCGAACGTTTTCAGAAAACCGCGGGCGTGGCACAGATTATTCGCGACGGCACCGAGCGCCTGGACGCTATTCCCGGCGTGGAGAGCGCCGCCGCTTCCTGCTGCCTGCCCCTTGAGGGCGGCTTCGGCCTGCCGTTTGACATCGTGGGCCGTCCTAAGGGCAACAATCCCACTACCGGCGAAAGCGGATATTTTCCAGTTTCGTGGAGCTTTTTTGATGCATTCAAAGTGCCCATCCTGCGCGGGCGCTCTTTTACCAGGCAGGATGATGGTTCGGCGCCGGGGGTGGTGATTATCAATGAAGCCATGGCCAAACAATATTGGCCAAAAGGCGATCCGCTTCAGGACCGCTTACTGGTGGGCGCCAGTATGGGACCAGTTTTCGTAGAGTCGCCGCGCCAGATTGTCGGCGTGGTGGGCGATATGCGGGACCAGGGCTTGAACCAGAACCCCATTCCCACCATGTACATCCCGATCGCGCAGATGCCGGACAAAGTCACCGCGCTCAACTCGCGCATCGCGCCGCTATGGTGGATTTTGCGTACGCGCGTGGAGCCTCACACCCTCGTCAAGCCGATTTCTGCCGCTCTGCGCGAGGCCAGCGGAGGGCTCGCTGTGGCCCACATTCGTACCATGGATGAAGAGGTGGTCTCCACTACAGCCCGCCAGCGCTTCAACATGCTGCTGCTCGCCATTTTCGGTTCCTCGGCACTGCTCATGGCTGCGATTGGGATTTACGGTTTGATGGCCTACTCCGTGCAGCAGCGCACCCAGGAACTGGGTATCCGCATGGCCCTGGGCGCGCAGGCCTCAGATGTGCGCAATATGGTGGTGCGCCAGGGAATGGTGCTGGCCGCGATTGGCGTGGTGATCGGCATCGGTGGCGCTTTGTGGCTGAGCCACTTCCTGAATATTTTTCTGTTCGGGGTCACGGCCTGGGATCCCACCGCCTTTGTTGCTACGCCGCTTCTGCTTAGCGCTGTCGCGCTGCTGGCCGTGTGGGTGCCTGCCCGGCGCGCCACCCGCGTCAGCCCCATGACAGCTTTGCGGTTTGAATGAGCTGCGCGGACCTGTTCGGGCCAGTCATCTAGGTCCTGCCACACTGCGCAGGTTAATTGAGCAGGCAATGGCAACGTCGGCCGGCAAGGCGCCGCTCCAACTCAGTAGAAACTGCAGTTTTCGGCCCAGCTCCAAACACGCCTCCGGAGTCTGCGCGGAGGAGGAAATATGAGCAGCAGCGATGACTCCCGGTGCCGGGGAGCTCTGCAATCAGGCCTGCTGGTGAAAGATCGCCTGGGCTCACGGAAGCGCATCACGCGGGTGGAGGATGACACAGTTTATTGGGAGTACGTTGGCCAGCCGCCGGTGGGCGCGCCGCGCGAGAGTTCCACCTCCTACGATGATTTTGTAGACAGCCACTTTGTCCTGCCCCAGCCCGGTTCTTTGCGGGGAGCAGCTTAGGTCCGCTCTCGTCGAATGTGTGTGCCCGCCGTCGCGCCATCCCCGCCAATTTCGCGGCGCATCTATATGCGCATTTGGGTCTTACATCAGGAGGTTTTCTCAATGCGCCGCGCGAGTCTCGCAGTTTCAATAGCCGTGTTGCTTCTGGGCCTGGCGGCCTGGGCTGCTGAAATTCCCATGGTGGCCAGTTCGCTGGTACCGGCAGCCACGGGCAAGATCAGCTATCAGCACGATCGCAACGGGAACGTCAAGTTCACCGTTTCCACCAAGAACCTGGCTGCTCCCAGCCAGCTAACCCCGTCCAAGAACGCTTATGTGGTTTGGATAGAGCCCCGCGATCAGCAGCCGCAGAACGCCGGCGTGCTCGCCGTCAACAACAACCTGGAAGGAAGTTTCTCCGGCACTACCCCGCAGAAGACTTTTAACGTGGTGGTCACCGCGGAAGATAATCCGACCGTCACCCAGCCCAGCGGGCCGGAGATTCTGCATGGCACCGTGCAGGTGAGATAGACCTCACGAGTTACAACTGAGAGCGGCCACAGGGCCGCTCTCTTTTTAATGTGCTTCAGTAAGCTGCATCTTTGTTTGACACTCAGGCCGCGATCTTGCGGCGGGCGAATTTGAGGCCGCGCTCGAGCGCGCTCGGCTGGGCCACGGGCACGCTCACCGGCCATGGCTCCTCTACTCCCATCAGCGCCAGCGCTCCGCCCAGAAGCACCATGTTCTTGCTGAAGTTGGCCGGTTCCGTGTGCCGCTGGTTGGGATCTTGATGACTCCAGAAATCGTGAATCATGGGCGAGACGCCGGCCAGGAAGCCTACGACCGCCAGCGCTCCCAGCTTGGGTTTTACGCCGGAGAGAATGCTCGCTCCGCCCACAACCATCATGGCGCCGCTGGCCACGACGGCCACATCGGGGAGGGGAACTTTCTTGCCGGCGGCATATTGCGAGAGCATCTTGCGATCGAGGAAATGATGGATGCCGCTATACAGAAAAAAGCCGCCGAAGACGAGACGGCCGAGCAGAAAAGGAGCTTTCATCGAACTGGCCTCCGTGCTGGATGGCTGCTGAGATTCCCCGGAGCTTACCTGTGTTGCCTGATACTGAGGTGGTCACCTGAGTCAGGCGCTAAAGGTGAAGTTTTGCTTTCATCGCAGACAGGCCACCGGAAAGTGGACGGGCAGAAAAATCCCACGGGTTCGCGCAGGCCTGAGTCCTTTGGCTCAGCTATTGCAGTTGCAGGCTCTGAAGCATGCGCTGGTAGGTGGATTTCAGACGGCTAAAGTCCTTTTGCGGCGCCACGAACACGGCGTAGACAAGCTGATTGTTGGGGCTAACCACCGTGACCAGCCAATCCTGCTCGCGTAGCGGTTGGCCATTCTGCTGGATGGGCGAGTTGCCTACCATCATCTGCGATCTACCCTGCATGCCGTTCACCTGAATGCCGCTGCTGGAACCCGTAGCCTGCAGGCCGGGGTTGGATTGTTCCAAACTCTGAACCAGGGCCTGGGTTGCCTGGTCGAGGGAAGCGCCGCTGGGCATCTGCGCCGCCGCCATCACCATTCCATAGGCGACCGCGCCCTGCGAAGTTCCCGCCTGCGGGGCAATGGTCAGGCCATTCTGGCTGGCGGCTGTCTGCCAGTTGCTGGGATAGGAAATGCTGACACCGCCCTGCTGATACTGGCTGAAGCTCCCGCTGGGCTTGACTTGGCTGTAACTGACGTTGGTCAGCGTACCTCCGCCGCTGCCCTGGTCGCCGGGCGAAGTGGAGGAAACCGGCACATTCTTGGGCACGGCGCCGCTTTGCTGGTTCTCCCGCGCCCACTGGCCGCTCTTGGCGCCCTGCGCAATCTGCTGCGCTGTGTAGGCCTTCACCTTGGTGGCGTCCTGCCGCGCTGCTACAAAAGCCTGGCTGTTGTCCTGGTATTGCTTTTGCGGCCAGTCCTTGATTTCATTGTCCACCGCCTGCACACGGTTGCCAGGATTGGGGTGATCGCTGAGGAATTGCGGACCGCCGGCGCCGCCCTCCTTCTCCAATTTCTGGAAAAACTCGGCCATGGCCTTGGGGTTGTAGCCGGCCTTCCACATGATGATGGCGCCGACGGCATCGGCTTGGGCTTCGTCGCCACGCGAATACTTCATGCTTAACATCCCGCCGGCCATCTGCCCGCCAATACTGGCAACAGCTCCGCCAACCCCTCCCATCATTGACCCTAAAACCTGACCCACCCCGGCGAGAATGCTGGGGACGACGTTCTGCTTCATCTGCTTAGCGGAGTGCTGCATGTAAACGTGCGACATTTCGTGCGCCATGACGCCAGCCAATTCGGCTTCATTATCTGCGGCGGTAATGGTGCCCACGTTGATGAAAATCGGCCCGCCCGGCAGGGCGAAAGCGTTAATCTCCTTTTGCTCCACCACGTGGAATTGGTATGGCCACGTGTACTGCTGAGGTATGACCTTTTCCAGTTTTCTCCCCAGTTCCTGCACGTATTTCGTGACCGGACTGGAATCGGGCAGCACCGGCATCTGCTGGTACACCTCTCCCATCGCTTTGAGGCCAAGCTGCTGCTGTTGCTCTCGGCTGAGGGAGACCTGACCGGGGTTGGGCAGTTCAGGGGTGTGGATGGCGGCAAACAGCCAGACCGGCTGCGCGATCAGAAGGGCGAGAAAAAGCGCCAGCAAGCGTGGCGCCAGGCTTCGTTCTTTCATAGCTCAGAATGATACAGATGCAGATGGGCCAGGGCCAGGATTGCCCACCGGCTTGGCGAACCGGTGTGAGCTAAGTTCTTTGCTGCGAGCCAGGAAATACCAGGCTGGAGGTCAGATTTTTATTGAGCGCCGCCACTTGGCATGTAACCACATAAGGATTCCGAGGGCACAAATCTCCAGCGGCCCAGGCTGAGTAACGCTGAAGCTCCAGAGGGTGCTCACATGCTGGGTAGCGACCCATACGGCCCAGATAATGCCGCCGGCGGCGGTCACGCTGCCCAGGCGTTCTTCGTTCTTAATACGCATGACAGGCAGCCATATTAATGGGAGCGGTCCTGTAGGGAAAATTACCGATGTGCTATGGCCGATGGCCCCTTCGTGTAATTTTCTGCTTTTTGAACGCCTGCGACTAAGTGGCTATTTCCCGAAGAGTTTCTGACGCAAATCAGGCCAGTATTCCTTCATGATGTTGAAGGCAGTGTCCAGCCCGAGCTGCTGGCCCCACTTATTTGCTGTGTTCGAAAACGAACGCTCCTCCGCCGGATAGTAGAGATTGGAGATACCGGCTGCAACGGCATTGCCTGCAATTTCTGAGGTGTTGAAATGCTCACGCCCATCATCGCCCAGGGTGATTACTTCCCTGCTGACGGCGTATCCGGCGCGTTTCCAGAATCCTCCTTTGCCGCGGGGAAAATAGCGGGGGTCCTGGTGCAGCATGATGGGGAAAAGCGCCTCGCTCATCATGTTGCCGATGGCCTGATCGGCAAAAGCACCGCCGAAATACTCGGCGAATCCCGCAGCTCCGTCTTCAAATTGAGGGTACTGCCTTTGCAGAATGGAATTGCCGGCAAACACTCCCGCCACCAGGAACGCTGAAGGGTCAAAGGAATCGTCCAGCGCAACTTTGAACTTTTGATGGGGCGTTAGAACACGCCCCCGTTCTCGTCCTCGCGATAATTGGGGATCACCCAAAAGATATGGTGAGCGCTGCGCACGTGCTCCGGCTTGGTGGGAACCGTGACCGGCGTACCGGATTGTCCCTGCCCAGGATGAGGCGCTTCGGGAAGTGGTTGCGGGGCTTGCGATTGCTGGGCTTGCACCGCCTGCGCCAGCGCCAGCAGGCAGACCACTGCGGCGCAGCGTTTCAGAGTAGGCATGAGTGCTTAGATTCCTTCGCCCGGCTCCAGGTCACAGGAAGTATTGAAAGCACATGTCTCACCAGGTCTTGCGAATGCGGGTGTCGAAGGCGAAGCCGCCGTTCTGGTCGCGTGTGCCGCTGAACGACAGCTTGGGCGAAACCTTGTACTGCAGCTGGATCACCTGGTCCTGAGTGGTAGTCACATCGGTGGAGAAAGTCACGAATAAATTGCCCGTCACCCTTTGCTGAATGGTAACGCGAGCGCCTTTGTTCGCTGTTCCCGAGCTGCCTGCCCCTCCCAGCACAGGATCCACCGAAAGTTGGGAGATGCCGGCGACCTTGGCCACCCGGCTGGTCACCTGCCCTGTAACTTGCGACGCCACAACCGATTCCGCGCCCAGCGTGCCTGGCGTGGGATTGGCCGCCGCGGCTTCGGTGGTCTGCCCAAAAGCCAAAAGATGGATGATGTCGGCGGGCGGCAGCGCCGGCACGGCAGAATAGTTCGTATGCATGCGGTCTACCGGGCCTTCAAATCGCAGGTAAATCTGGTACTGCTGGATGGTGGTGCTGGCGGAAACGTTGAGCACCGGCTCGGTGCGCATGGGATTGGCGAACTGAATGGTGCCGCCCTCCAGTATGTAGCGGTTGCCCATGAAGATAAGATCGCCACCATTGATATTCACCCGCCCGAGAATTACGGGATCTGCGGCCGTGCCCCTAAGTTGCAAATTGGCAGCCGCCTGCAGGCTCAGTTCCCGGCTCACCAGGTTCACTCCGGTGGTGGACTGCGCCGCCACGTTAAGGTGCAAGTTTTGGGCGAAGCCCGCGGGCGGCGGCGCCGCCTCTGTGCCCGTGAACTGGCCGAGGAAGTTGGTCAAATCGAAATCAGGCGTGAAGGAAAGCTCGTTCACCTGCACGCGCCCGCCCAGCAGGGCCGCCTCGCGCGTGCCCGTCAAGGTAAGGTTCAGGTCCAGGCCTTCCCGGATGCCCTGCGGATAGAGCAGGCGCATGTCCTTGGCCGCCATGGCCAAATCGAAGCGCAAGGCCGGCCGGTAGATGACGCCACCGGAGGCGGTCACCGTGCCACCCCCCACCGTGCCCTGGAAATGCGTGATGTCCAGCCGGTCGCGCGTAAGGGTGAGCGTCCCGTTGCCGTTCTGCAATCCAATGGGCGCGCTGCCCGAGGCCAGGCTGGCATTGACGATCTGCACCTGCCCCTGAATGTTGGGATTGGACCGCGCTCCATAGGAATTGATGTTGAGGCGTACTTCTCCTGAGCTGGTGATGTCAGGCGAGAACAGCTCCGCAATCTGCAGATTGATGTTGCCCAACAGCAGCATGGAGGCGGGCGCCGAACTGGCGGTAGGAATTGTGGCCTGCATTTGCAGGTCAGTGTCGGTGCCGCGGATGGTGGCGCGCTGCAGCGCCAGCACACCATTCACAAAATCAATGTGGATTGGACTGGCGGCGCCCAGTCGAATCGTATTCTTGTAATTGACCTGCAGCACGGGGATGGTGGCATGGGCGTTCAGCGCTGAGCGGTTCTTCAGCGGCCCCTGCAGCGTGGCGTGCAATTCCGTCTCGCCTGACACGTCAGCCGCCTGCGCCGGCGCATACAGAGCCAGGATCGGCTGCAGCGCCACCCTGCTGGTATCAATGGCGGCCGTGGTGTAGTAGGCACCGGTCAAATCCATGCGCGCCTGCACGCGAATGGCGGTGCCCACCACCTGCGAGTTCATAGCCACTGTGGCCACGTGATTGGCCACGTTCGCCTGCACCAGCAGCGAGTTGATGGTCTGATTCCGCATCGTCAACTGCGGGACCTGCACCGTGGCGGTCAACTGCGGATTATGAAAGCTTCCCTGCCCGCTAGCCGTCAGGTTCACCACGCCGGAAACCGGCATGTTCCGAGCCTTCACTTCCTGTAATTGCGCCAACTGGATGCCAACCGCGCGCACTTGCGTGCTGTAGGTTTCCTGCCGCGGGTTGACGGTGAAATTCGCCTGCGCTCCTCCGGCCCGTGGCAACTGCAATCCGAGATTCCCTTGGACCTGCGTGCCATTGCCGTGGAATTGCAGAGTGGCCGACTGCAGAGGCTGGCCTTCCACCTGCGCTTTGGTCAGCTTAACCGTGCCCTGCCCGGCAGGGCTGAGCTCCGAACCGTGCAGCGAAACGTTGAAGGAGAGAGTCCCAAAGGCGGGCAACTGCTTCCCTGCTGTGCGCTCCAGATTTTCCAGATCGAGCTGCGAGCCGTTAAGCGTCACCTGCAAAGGGCTGGCGGAGGTGAATTTCCACTGCTTCAGCCCGGCGCTCAAATTGAACCCTATGTGACCTCTAGGTGCCGCCTGCAGCACTCCGTTCTGCAGGCTGGCCAGGGAGGGACCGGCGCTTACGTTCGCGCGCAATGATTTCCAATCTCCTCCGTTCACCCGCAGATTGCTTGCCGTTAGTAGTCCCCGCGCTTGCGGCTCGGCGGTAGACCCACGCACCGTGCCGGTGAAAGCAGCTTCCCCATAGAGATTCAGGCCCTGGGTTGAGCTCGCCGGCAGAAAGCTTTGCAGTTCGTGCAGATTGTTGGAGGTGAAGCGCACATTCAGCGCTGAGGTAGTGCTCAGAATGCCATTCAGCGAAAGCGCGGTCTCCGGCGTGCGAATGTAGCTGGGCGCGAGCTCCAGGCGCTTGGTGGCGGCGGTATAGCGGGCCTGGATCTGGCTGCTGAGCGGCACACGTCCGCCTGCGCCCGCCGGTTGAAAGCTGCCCTGGGCATTCGCCGCGATGTCCGCCGCCAGGTTGTTCAGGGTCTTGCCCCAGGCGGCGTTCAAGTTCGCGTTCGCGGTCCCCGCGAGCTTGAGGTCTTTGACCGCCAAAGAATTGCTCATCGCGCTCAGCGCAGCCAGTGACACCTGGCGCAGAGCCGCCTGCACCCGGGTGTGGCTGGCGCCGGTTATGTTCGCCATGGTCGCATTGCCTGTGAGTTGGCCGCCGAGCAGCACCCCGCCCAGGTTGGTCACGTACAAATTTCCTTTAGCTAACCGATAGTCGGCGCGCAAATCGCGCAAGTCGCCACGAATGCTGCCGCTGCGCACGTGCAGCACGGAGCTGCTCAGCTTACCCTCCAGCGTGGCCGTGTCCAGCATGGGCCGGTTCGGCAGGCTCTGGTATTGCATGGCGCCTGCCAAATGAACGTCCCCCTCCGGCAGGGATGGATTCTTCAGAATGCGCGCGAACTGCGCGGTGTCCAGCAGCGCCGTGTAGTTGGCCTGCAGCCGCGGGTTTCCATAGTCGCTGAGTGTCGCGTTCAAGACGAATTGCGATCTCCCGCTGCTCAGCACTGCTCGTTGTAACGTGTACCGCGCCGGGCTGGCGATGAACCTGGCCTGCAGGTCATGTGGGATAGGATTAAAGGTCCCCATCTGCAGGCGGCCGTTGCTGTAGCTCAGGGTGCCGGCATAGCTGCGGTCAGCCGTGTTGAACGCGGACTGGAATTGCAGGTTGTGCAGGTCGGCATTCAGCACGCTCTTGCGATCGTTGTAGTAGACCTCACCTTGAGCCAGCAGCGCATGCCGCACTCCCAGGTCAAAAACGCTGGTGTGGCTCTGCCCGCCGCTGCTTTTCATTTTCGGCAGATTGTCCGTGCCATGCCGGTCCACAAACACTCGCACTACCGGATGATTCACGGCTAATGAATTGAAGTACCATTGCCGGCGCAGCAGCGAAGTGACTTGTATCCCCAAGCCAATGTGGTCCGCCTGGAGAAGCGGGGGCGTCTGGTAGGGCGGAGCGCCATACACGGTCACGTTGTATAGATCCAGCGTGGGGCTCACGCCGGAGAAGTGCAAGGCGTAGTTCCCCACCTTAAGCCGCGTGCCCAGTGAAGCGGCCGCCTTTTGCTCAGCTACATTCAGGATGTACTCGTGAACTCGGTTGCTCTTCAGAATTACAACGACGCCGGTCACCACCAGGACGATGAGAACGAGCACGCCGACGCCCACCCAGAGCAGCACACGCCGCCAGCCATGCCGCCGCAGCGCTGGCTCCGGTGGCTGCTCCGGCGGCGGCCACTGCTCGCGGTCGGGAGGAATCGGCGGTACGGGAGCGGCGCTCAAAATGCTTGTCCAATGGTTACGAAGAATTGTGTAGCTTTGATTCCGGGCACCGAATTAAGGTTGTGGCCCACGTCAATGCGTATCGGCCCAACCGGTGTCGTATAACGCAGGCCAATGCCCACGCTGTTCGTGTAATCCCGGCCGAAGTTGTGGAAACCGATGCGCTGGTACACATTGCCGCCATCGTAAAACGGCACCACTCCCAGATTTTTGTGCACCAGGGGCAGGTCGTAGCTGATGGGAATGCGGAACTCAGAATTTAGGAGGAACATCTGATTCCCGCCCACGGGCACAGTTATCAAAGCACAAGTGGAAGAGACACCAGGGGTGCCGCACGCCGGAATGGTTTGCTGCGGTCCAGCACCGTTCAGAGGGAAACCGCGCAATGTGCTGCCGCCGCCGGAAAAGAATTTCTCGCTCAAAGGCACGTGGCTGTTGCCGAACGGCTGCTCCAACCCGATGCGCAGGCTATTGGCCCATATGATGCCGTGAAATACGTTCTTGTAGTACGCCGTCTGCAGCATCAGCCGGGCAAAGCTGAAGTTGGAGCCCAAAACACTGGGATTGATGCTCAGCTCATAGGTCTCGTAGATGCCTTTGTGAGCATCCAGGGGATTGTCGCGCGTGTCGCGAATAAAATTGGCGGAAAACGTCGAGAGCCGCACGTGGCGGTCCGAGGCCGGCACCAGCCCGGGAATGAGCAGGCGCGTGAGCCCGGTTTCGCTGAAGTTATAGCGCAGGAAAATGTTATCCGTCTGGTCGGCGTTCAAGGGATGCTGAAACTGCAATCCCGTGTTCGCCTGGCGCGAGGTGAAGATAGGGTTTTCGCTGTCGTGCTCCCCGCCTATTGAGGCGGTAGCCTTCCACCTGGTCCAGCGAAAGTCCGGGTCTATATAGCTGATGGTCCCCTGCTGGTCCAGGCGCCCGGCAAGGCCGGAGATGGTGAACGATTCGCCCTGGCCACGCAGGTCGCTGCGCGTGTATTGGAATGAACCGCGCGGCCCCCAAAAAGTTTTCTGGCTGGTCTTGAACTTGGAGGGCAGGCCCACCGGCGGCAACCCCGGCAACGCTACTGTGCCGCTGGGCACGCTGCCGCCCCGGTTGATCACCTCAAAACCAAAACCGTAGGTAATGGAGTTGCGATTGGCCTCGTGCACCTTGATCAGCACGTTTTCATCGTGCTGCGTGGTGATACGCCGCCGCGGGTCAATCTCCGCCCAGTCATAAATCCCTGTAGTATAAAGCCGGCTTTCCGAGGCCAGCATGTCACTCTCCCGCAGCGGTTGATTGGGTTGCAAGCTGGCCGTGTCGCGGCTGATGAGCCTGGGATGGCTGTGCCGACGGCCCAGCGTCACCACTTTGGCAATGCTCACCCGCGGCCCTTCAATAATCTGATACGTGACCACCAACTGATGGGGCTGCTTGGGAAGTGGCTGCACGTTTTCCCGGAAGGTGGCCGTCAGATAACCCAGGTCCAGGTAGCTCGCCATGATGCGATTGCGATCTTCGTTCACGTTCCTCTGCGAGTAGGGCCGGCCCTGGGCGAGCAGCAAGCCGTGCGGCGCCAACCTTTCGATGGGCACAGTGTTGTTCCCCTGTATTCGCAAGGCTTCCACGATGTCCTGCGGGCCTTCATCTACTTGGAAGCTAACCAGAACATTACCGTTGCTGTGCGTGCTGACCTGGGGCGTCACCTTCACGTTGCTGAACCCTGCGGCCTTGTAGATGTTTTCCAGATTGGTCACGCTGGTGCGAACCAGTTTCTGACTGAAGCTCCCATGCCCGAACCACCCCGCCTTCTTCACTGCGACGTGAGGCATCAGTTGGGTGTCAGGCATGTGACGATTGCCGGCGATGCTTACCGCTCCGACCTTGTGCCGCGGCCCTTTGGTGATCTGATACACGATGGTCTCGCCGTTAGTTTGCTGCTGCACATTGCTGGTGACCCGCACGTTGAAGTAGCCCTTAGACTGAAGGTAGGAGACCAGGTTCTGGCGGCCCTCCTGGATCAGTTCCGGATCCACTCCGATCTGGTCATACACCGGCAGAAGCTTCGATTTGTCCCAGCTCCATATGTGGGCGCCCAGCACCTTGACGTGCACAGTGGGCCCGGTCTGCACCTGGAAGCTGACGTCAGCACGGTTGCTTTCCGGATTGTAATTGGCTCCGATCAGCCGCACCTTGGCCGCCAGGTGCCCCTGCCCGCTGAGCGCGTTCTCGATGTAGCGGGTGGCATTCTGCAGTGTCTTCATCTTGTAGGTCTTGCCCGGGCGAATAGCGGAGCCGCGCAGGCGCGCCATGATGGACTGCACGTTCCCGCGCAGGAAGTTCGATTCTTGCGGCGTGGTTCCCGTGATGATGACGCGACCGAACTTGGCCCGCCGGCCTAGAGTTACGTGAAAAATAACGTCGCTGATGCCGTACTGGGGGTGATTTTCCAGGCTGGTTTCGACGTTGGACAGGAAATATCCACTGCGACGCAGATAGGTTTGCAAATTATTTTGTGCATCCTGCACGTCCACCGGAGTGTAAACGCCGCGCGGAGGATAGTCTGTCACTTGCAACAGGCGGGCATAGGCGAAATGCTCCAAAGCGCCGGGGAATTCATAGATTCCGAAGTACACGGCTGGCTCCAGCACCAGCAGCACACGCACTCCGCCCGGCTCCGGCCGCACCTCGAGTTGAACTTCCTGAAACTTACCGGTGCGCTTTAAGGCAGCGATGCTCTGGTTCACTTTTGCGATGGAAAAGGGCTCCCGGGCGTGCTGGACCAGGAGGTGCTGAAGCTCAGCCGGGTTCAGGTCGGGCCTGCCCGCCAGTTCCACCGAAGTCACGTTTTGTCCTTCGTAGGAGGGCAGCACCTCCTCGGTGAAGCGTGAAGTTTTGGGCGGCTCACCCGGCGCGTGCGGGTTCTGGGCTTGTGCGGCTAGCGGCAGGGATACGAAGAAGAGAAGCAACATCGTGAAGACTGCACAAGGTCCCTGGCTCCGCAGTCCGGCTGCGAGAGGCGTCTTCCCCTTCTGCTGGTCCCACGGTTTTTGCACAGCACCACACCTGAAAGTGAGTTTGAGAACTCGCGACCCGAACTACTGGGGTGAGATGAACAGTTTCCGGCAAGTGTTTGTCTAAGGTGGAAAACAGGAACCATGCGAAACAAGGCATGAAGGAGAAGTTTGGAGACTTCGGTTAAAGGAGGTGCAAGAACTCTGGATTCTACTGACCAGATATCCCGAATATCCGATATAGGCATCGGACTACGAACAACCTGCTTTGCTTCCCCTTTGCCGGTTGTAAGGGAGTGGACGACCAGTTTCGTCCCACTCCCTCTTCACTGCAGTGCGGTCAGTACCATGGGCTCACCGCGTGTGATCACCACCGTGTGCTCGTAATGGGCTGAGAGGGCCTGGTCGGCAGTTACTACCGTCCAACCGTCGGAACCCACAAAAGATTTGTCTATGCCCGCCGTAATGATCGGCTCAATCGTGATGACCAAGCCCTCAGTCAGCACGGCCGGATTCCCACGGTCCTCAAAATTGGGCACCTCGGGAGCCTCATGGATGGTGCGGCCCACTCCATGCCCACACCACTGGCGCAAAACCTCGAAGCCGGCATCGCGAACTTCCTTTTCTACCGCGCGCCCAATGGCAGAAATTCTGTTGCCGGCACGGGCCACGGACATCGCCCTCTCAAATGCGGCCTGGGCACACTCGGCAAGCCGGCGTGCCGTCAGGGTGGCGGGCTGCACCGCAACCGTGACCGCCGCGTCAGCAACATAGCCGTCCTTCTGCGCCGTCAGGTCCAGCTTCACCAAATCACCCGTCTGCACGGTTGTGCGTTGGTTGGGGACGCCGTGAACCACCTGTGAATTCACGCTGATGCAGCTGGCTCCGGGGAAACCATAGACCAGCGCGGGCGAGGACTCCGCGCCCCAGCGGGCGAGTTCACGGGCGGCTACGAGGTCCAGTTCTGCGGTGGTAATGCCCGGCCGCACCGCCTGTGCCATGACTTGCAGAGTGAGTGCAACAATCCGGCCAATGGCCTGCAGGCCGGCTAGATCCTCGGGCGATTGAATGGACATATCTTGCACATTCTATACGCCTTCTATTCCCTGGGCCGAAGTGACATTGTGCCCGCGTTACTTCTGTGGCACAGTTTTGAGAGCAGAGGGCGGGAGGGACACATGAAAGCCGTCCGCAAAGCACCTTTCGTAACCGCAACACTGTTTTTCGTGTTACTGGTCATCCCGGCATCGGCGCAGAACGCGTCCGACCAATCCGATTCCGGCCAGTCCTGGAATTCCAACACCAGCCTGCAGGATCAATCGGGAAATACCAATCCCACCCGCGTAACCCAATCTCACCGGGAAGAGAACGGCAGGCAGATTGATGTGCAGACGCTGGAAACGAAAGGCATAAACGGCGGCTCACAAGTCTACGGACAAACCGAGACGGAAACTGTGAAAGTGGATGCCGCCACCACGCGAGTCATCACTCGCCACTACGTGACCAACACCGACGGCGACAAAGTGGTCAACAGCGTCACCATGGAGGAGAAACGCGAATTGCCCGATGGCGGAGAAAGCGTGACGCGCTCGGTTTCCAGCCCCGACGCCAACGGCAACCTGCAGGTTACACGGCGCGAGATCGAAAAGACGGTGCAGAGCGCTCCCGACCAGCGGACCACCGACACGACCGTGCTGTCACCCGGCCCCGACGGCACCCTGGCTCCCAGCACCAAATCGCACGAAGTGCAAAAGAAGGTGCAGCCGGGCACGACCGCCTATACCCGGTCCGTCTCCCTGCGGGATGGCAATGGTAACTGGCAGGTGAATGAAGTCCGGCAAGGCACCATCGAAAAGTCCGGAGATACGGAAACCAAGCGGGAAAATGTCTCCCGGCTGAATGCCGATGGGAAAATGGCCCTGGCCGAAAAGACCGTGAGCACGGAAACCAGCTCTGCGGGCGAGCAGCGCAAGCAAGTGCAGAAATATTCCACCAGCATGGACGGCGTCACTGCCGATCCTGATGGCCAGATGCACCTGGACCGCCAGGTCACAACTGTGACCCGCATTGGCCCCAATGGCCAGCAGGTCACGAGCCAGAGCGTTGACCAGCGCAGTCAGGCTGCGCCGGATGCTGGCCTGCGGCCCACTCAGCGCGTGCTGGACATCACTACCACGGGTCTTGATGGCGTGAAGCAACAGACTGAAACCATTCAGTCTGCCGATCCCAATGGCGGCATGGGCGTGGTCTGGGTGGACACGAGGAAGACCGCCGGCAGCGGCCCGGTAGTGGTGGATACAAAAAAGGGAGCAGCGGAAAAGCCGGCAAATCCTCCTCAGAAATAAATTTTGTCATTTGCCCGCCGGTTCCCGGCTGTAGTAGATGTGGTAGGTGCCTGAACGCCACACGTACGAGCCGCAGCAACTGGAATACAAAAAGCAGGCGGCTGAGCGTGCCATCAACTTTGTAGAGTCGGGCATGGTGGTGGGCCTGGGCACGGGCTCAACCGCGATTTTTGCCACTCGCCGCCTCGCCGAACTGCTGCGCCAGGGCGCCCTGCGCGACATTCTGGGCTTTGCGACGTCGCGAGCCACCTGGGAAGAAGCCCGGCGCCTGGACATTCCCCTGCTCGCCCAGGAGATGCCTCGCGACATTGACCTCACCATAGATGGCGCCGACGAAGTGGACCCCCGATTGAACGTCATCAAGGGAGGAGGAGGGGCGCTGCTGCGGGAAAAAATTGTCGCCCAGGCCAGCCGCCGCGTCGTCATCACTGTCGACGAAAGTAAACTCTCGCCGTGCCTGGGCACCCATCACCCCGTTCCCGTGGAAGTGCTGGGGTTCGGATGGCAAAGCCAGGCTCGTTACCTGGAGTCGCTACAGGCCAAAATCACTGTCCGTAAAAATGCTGATGGATCGGAGTTTGCCACCGATTCCGGCAACATGATTCTGGACTGCGATTTCGGCGCCATTGCCGATCCTGCCGGGCTGGCTGAGTACATGGCCCGCCGCGCCGGAATTGTCGAGCATGGCCTGTTCCTGGAACTGGCTACAGATGTCGTCATCGCCGGTCCGGCCGGAATTGAGCATCGCACCCGCCCGCGCTAGCAGGCAACACAGAGTAAAGGGTGGGGAGTCCCGTCCTATCAAAGTTCCAGTTTTGGTTCTGAATTAACGCCGGGGTTGTGACGGCGGTCACAGCTTTGCCCTTTTCTCCGGCATATTTTTAGGACAACTCGGTGCAGATGTTGCGAAGTGAGTGGTCCCCTCCTTTCGGGATGGCACCGGGGATCGGCCCCGCGCCACAGCCGATGTCCCGAACAACAAAAACCGACTCGCGCACTGATCTTCCTGACGCTTCAGGCAGAATTCCCAATTCTTCGCGCACGCCGGACCCGTCGCGACGATATTCATACGGCGTAATCGCAATCGTCGCCGCGGTGGTTGTGATTACTACTTTGACACTTCGCCATGAGTATAGGAAATCAGTTGGTGTATTGGCAGGAAAGGTTAACCCGCATAGCTGATGCCAATCCCGCCTGCTGAAGAATTGGGTGCGGGAACGAAGAGACGACGCGCAGTTGCTGGCCGCCTTTCCCTGTGTTCGGGATTGCCGCCCGGAGCGGACCCAGTTCCCGTCCCACCCGTCCGCACGTGTGGCAACAGCGCCCGATCTTGTCTCCGCAGTCCAAGGACCGTAAACAATCTCAACGAACGCCCCATCTTGGTCGCATCTCTGCGACCAGGATGGGGACTTTTCATTTCGCTGCACCGCCCTGCTCCTCAAGGTTATAGCCACCCCTCAGAGAGGGGTTCAGCGGAATGCCCTCATTTGTCAGTCGGAATCTTCGCGCCTGCCCAAGACAAGGCTGCTTGACGGTCGGCAAAGGCTTTCATTTGCACGATTCGGCCCTTCCGGACTGAGTAGACGTCTGCCAGCCGGACTTGCTGCCACTGGTTGTTGCCTCTGGGGCGGAAGTGAGCATAGACAAACACCACGATCCGATTGCCGGCGGTTATGAACCGTTCCGGTTCGCTGCTGCCCTCAGCCCATCCGGCTCGCGACTGCATCAGGTATCGCTTGACCTCGGCGCGACCGTGATACGTGCCGCCGCCCGGAAATTCCTCGGGCTCACCCCATTCGATTTTGGGGTCGAGTGAGGCCACAGCCGCGTCGAAGTCTCCGCGATTAAACGCGGCGTAGGCGGCACGAAGCTCTGCAATGATTTTGTCCCGCCCTCTCGAGCCCGCTGCCCGACCCTTATTCGCCTCCTGCGAATAGGCAAGTTGGCCAATAGCCAAAAACATAAGCGCGATAGCCATCCTGTTCACAGAACTGACTCCTATCGTTCCGCGATGTGTACTTTAATCCTCGTCCTCATCTGCACAGCGGAGAATCACCGCCGTGCAGGCCGCCAACAGTGACATCGGAGCGGGTAAGCATATGCAGCTTTTCATAGTGGCCCCTTTTTGCACTAAGTCCAGACTCGAACTCTGCGATCAACGCAGCCAAAGCTTGCGGCTGCTCGTGGGTGGTAAGGTGACCGCCGGGCAAACGCTTGATCTGGAGGCCGAACTTGCCCAGCCGTTCCTCTGCAAGGTCAACCTGCCGGTGCTCGAACAGATCTTCATCGCTGCCCCCAACCAGGAACGGAAATTGCGCGCCATAAGCCTGGAAGAGACGGCCGAAGTCGAGCCGGTCGCCTTGCGCTCTGTGCTCGGCCGCGAAGCCCGCTGCTGCCGCAAGGTAAAACCCACCGTCACGGCGGTTTATAGCGTTGTAGACCTCGCGAACTTCCTCATCGGTGACGTTATAGCCTTTGGACCACATTACTCCTGCCACCATCATCTTGAAGGCGGCGAAGGAGCGCGCCAAGCCAGCTTGGGCGCGCTTGGGGACGCGGCGCAACGCCGGCGTGGTGTACCACGGGTGGGAGTGCCCGCCGGGGAAAAGCCCGCCATTGAAGATGATAACGCCGCGTATTTCCGGCCCGCCCGCAGGCTCGCCCCGGTTAGAGCGCTCCAGGCGCCGCCGCAGATGCTCCAGAACGACCAGCGAGGAAAAGTCGAAAGCGACCAGCGTCGTTGACTGGACGCCGAACTCACGCCAGATCGCTTCGACGAGATCAGTACGCTCCGCGGTGGAATACGCGTAGTTCTTGGGTTTATCGCTGTCACCCATGCCCACGTCCTCGACGAAGAGCTTGGACATTTTGGCCGCGTTCGGCAGATAGGGCAGGACCTTGGCCCATCCAAATGAGCCATCAGGAAATCCCGGAAGGAAGCAGACGGCGTGAGCCAGATCTCCCTCACGCCTCAAGAACACGTTGAGGGGCGCCTCTTGCGCCTCAACGATGGCGCGCGCACCAGCGTCGTAGCCGACGCGCTCACCACCCGAAAACCAGGCTTGCGCCGATGGCATGGCCTCGGCTTTCCCGGCTGCTTTCACAGAGCGTTCGTCGGCCACTGCCCATCCGGCCTTGCCGGCGGCGCCCGGCACCTGAATCGTTAGCTGTCTCATAGTGAGTCTCCTTGAACTCCGGGGCGGCTAGCGCCCCGGCTGGCTTGGCAGCTCAACGTGTTCCAGCCGTTGGCTGCGATAGGATTCCGTTGCGGCTTGCCGGTGAACCAGCAAGCCGAAGAGCAGAAGGTGCGTGACCAGCAGCGCTGGCACCAGCGCGGTCACGAGGTAGAACGCAGGTCCCAACATTCCAGGCTGTAATCCGACCTGCCTGCCCTGATAGAAAGCGAATAGCAGGTCAGCAGCGCCCCAGATATTGAACAGCCAAACACTGGCACTGGCCCACCATGCGCGCTTCACTAACGCGATCGTAGCCACGATCGCCAATATGCCGGCGACGAAATCGCCGTACGCTGCCGGGATCGCGAATCCAGCCGGCAGCAACGGAGAAACAACTCCGGGTACCAGAAAACTCAGCCCAATGAAGCGAAGAAACATGTGCGGCGCCACCAGCGCAGTGAGCGCACGATTCGGTTCGGTCTTGCGAAGCCATGGCCACACAAAGACTCGCGCCGCGACCGCGGAACTAAAGAAGCTCCCCAGAATGCTGACCCCGAATAGTGCAGGAGCGTTCATCGCGCACCTCCTTGAGCCTTCAGCTGTTGCAGCCGGGTGCGAACCGCCTGCATCCGGACATCAAACGTAGAGAGCGGGGTAACCGTCGTTTCCATCAGCGGCCAGACCGGCAGGCTGCTGATGAGGCTGTCCAGTTCCTGGACCGATTCCGCGCTCAGGACTAAAGAGAGGGCAATGGCTCCGCTCAGCGGTCCTCCAGCAACGATCTTCCGCTCAGCCTCGAGCTTTTTGCAGTGTTCCAGTGTTGGCAGGATGAACTGCTCGATGAAGACAACGCCCTCTTGTGAGTTGGCAGGGCGATTAGCCAGTTTCAATTGCACCAGGTAGTTCATGGGATCCTCCTCGTTCCCAATAGATGTATATACATATATATAGACGCAGGAATATTTTCGCCTCTGGTTCGCAGGAGTGGCCCTAACGGGACAAATGACCCAAGTGTGCCCCACGCTAATTTGTGATCAGAGTTAAGTGCTTTGGAATGATGGTGGCCAGGGACGGAGTTGAACCGCCGACGCCAGCCTTTTCAGGGCTGCGCTCTACCACCTGAGCTACCTGGCCACTGCCGCGGGCACGCATTCACCGAGCACGCCTGAACTGCGCGTTCTGGGTGAACTCAGGACTGTTACAGCCATTCCCGGCACGCCATGAGGAGGCGCTGGAAACAGCTGCCGCAATTTCGTGGATCCGTGCGGAGCAAAGCGATTATAACAAGCCGCTCGAAGAACGCTCAACGAGGGGAATCAGGAGTCAGGGCTCAGGGCTCAGGAGTCAGTCAGTGGACGACATCGCGAGATTGCTCTTCTCGCCTCCTCACACTGCTTTCATTCGTCAATCGTCAATCATCAATAGGAGTTTTGCTGACTCCTGACAACCGACTCCTGACTACTCGCTCTTCAGCACTTCTCCCCCTGCCACCACCGCACTGCAGCGGTTCACCCCGAACCAGTAGGCAATTTCCCGATAGTCGGCCACATCGAAGATCGCCAGGTCCGCGTCCTTGCCCGGTTCGATGCTGCCCTTGCTGGCCTGCCGGGCCAGCGCGCAGGCCCCATTAATTGTGGCCGCGCTGATGGCCTCTGCCGGCGACATTTTCAAATGCGTGCAGGCCAGCGAAAGAATGAACGGCATGCTGGGAGTGGGCGAGGTGCCGGGATTGTAGTCTGTAGCCAGGGCAACCGCTGCCCCGCCTTCGATCAGGCGACGCGCCGGCGGATAGCGGTCCAGCCCCAGAAAATAATTAGCCCCCGGCACCAGCGTGGCGATGGTTTCGGAGCGGCTCAGCCTTTCCATGTCTTCGTCGCTGATGAAATCCAGGTGATCGAACGAAGCCGGCTTTGAGGTCAGCAGCGGAGCCAAGGAACAGGCGCTGAGCTGGCATACGTGGGCGCGCGTGCCCAGGCCATTTTCCACCGCCGCCTGCAGCACGCGCTCCGCATCCTGCGGCGAAAATGCGCCGCGGTCGCAGAACACGTCCACAAACTCGGCCAGCCTCTTGTGCGCGGCCTGCGGGATCATCAGCTCGCAAACTTCGCGCACATATTTTTCCGGATGCCGCAGGTGCTCGCGCGGCACCACATGCGCCCCCAGCAAGGTGGGAACCACAGTGCCCGGCCAACGCGCGGCCGCGTCACGCACCGCCATGAGCGATTTCAACTCGGCTTCTACACTCAGGCCGTATCCGGATTTGGCCTCCACCGTGGTGGTGCCTTGTGCCGCCATATCTTCCAGAGCCGCCAACACGTGCCGCGCCAGTTCTTCCCTGCTCGCCCGGCGTACGCCCTCCACGCTGGAGCGAATGCCACCGCCGGCTGCCGCAATTTCCTCATAGCTGGCGCCCGCCGTCCGCTTTTCGAAATCCACCAATCGCGGCGCCGTGAATACCGGGTGGGTGTGCGAGTCCACAAAACCGGGCAGCACCACCTTGCCTCGGCAATCAATTTCCCGCAGGTTTTTTCGTTTGCGCCTTAACCAGGAATCGCGTAAAGCATCGCGGGTCTTACCGACGGCAACAATCTTGCCCGCCTCGCACAGCACCGCGCCGTCTTCAATGATCGAGAGTTCGCCCAGTTCCCTGCCGCGGCGCGGCGTGGTGCCGCCCTGCAGCGTCAGCAATTGCCGGATGTTGACCAGAAGGAGAGGAGCGGTGCTCCGACTAACTAGCCGAGCAGTTGACGTGTTCGGCCTCGGGTTCTTTCGGAGGGGCATGGCTTTAGCCATGCCGTACCTCGGCAACAAGTTGAACCGGCTTTAGCCGCTGAGGGACCTCATCCAGCGAGTACAGGCCGGATGCCGAACTGTAAACGAAATGCTCCGGGCTGGAGCATAAGCCAGCCCGGACCGGATTGAATTGTAGATATTCAACATGATGTTCATAGTCGGTGTAATCACGGATCCGATGATCGGTAAATCCCGGTTGCCACACTTCCAACTTTCGCCGCGTCTGACCGACACGATATGAGTACCCGCCCTTGATAAGCTGTATCGTGCGTTCGAGTGTAATGTTTAAGGGAGTCAGAAGAAGGTGAAGGTGATTCGGCATGATGACAAACTCATGGAGTAAGTACTTCTTCTTCCCTCGATAATGCAAAAGAGTCTCGATGAGCAAACGCGCCAGCTCATCCACCTGAAAGGTGGACCTTCGACCCCAGGTCTGCGTGGTCGCGAAGTAGGTTCCAAAATTATGGGCTCGCTGAGGTATCATGGGCGACCCTCAGGGGCTAAAGCCCCAATAGGTTTGCCACGCATCGGCGCGGCTGAAGCCGCGTCCCTCCGAAACCCGCTAGGTAGTCTACCCAACCTGGGCTGACTGCTGAGTGCGTCCCTACTTCTCCATCGGAATCTTGATGCCCTTCTCCCTGGCGAAGCGGCTGGCCTCGTCGTAGCCGGCATCCACGTGCCGGGCCACGCCGATTCCGGGATCGTTGGTCAGCACGCGCTCGATGCGCTTGGCCATGCCCTCAGTGCCATCGGCAACGGTCACCTGCCCGGCGTGCTGCGAGTAGCCAATGCCCACGCCGCCGCCGTTGTGGATGGAAACCCACGAGGCTCCGCTGGCGGTGTTCAAGAGTGCGTTGAGCAAAGGCCAATCGGCCACGGCATCACTGCCATCCTTCATGCCCTCGGTCTCGCGGAAGGGCGAAGCCACAGAGCCCGTGTCCAGATGATCGCGCCCGATCACGATGGGCGCCTTCAGCTTGCCTTTTTTGACCAGCTCATTCATCGCCAGCCCGAACTCTGCCCGCTCGCCATAGCCCAACCAGCAGATGCGCGCCGGCAGGCCCTGGAACTTGATGCGCTCCCGCGCCAGCTTGATCCAGCGGCTGAGGATGCGGTTATCGGGAAACAGCTCCAGCACCAGATCGTCAGTGGTGTGAATGTCGGCCGCCTCGCCGCTCAGCGCTACCCAGCGGAAGGGGCCGCGGCCCTCGCAAAAGAGCGGGCGAATGTAGGCCGGCACAAATCCCGGGAAGTCGTACGCGTTCTTCACACCGCGCTGGAAGGCGAAGGTGCGGATGTTGTTGCCGTAATCAAAGGTCACCGCGCCCATTTTCTGCAGGCGCAGCATGCCTTCTACGTGGCGGGCGATGGAATCGAGCGACCGCTCTTCATAGCCCTTGGGGTCGCGTTCCCGCAACTCCGCCGCCTGCTCCACCGTCAGCCCCTGCGGGATATACCCATTCAGCGGATCATGTGCAGAAGTCTGGTCGGTCAAAATGTCGGGCACCACCCCGCGCTCGGCCAGCTCCGGAATCACGTCGGCGCAGTTCCCCACCAGCCCGACGGAAATATTTTCCTTCTTCCGCACCGCGTTTTTAAGGATGCGCAGCGCTTCGTCCAGTGAATTGACCATGAAGTCGCAGTAGCCGGTCTTGAGCCGCTTTTTGATGCGCTCCGGGTCAACCTCCACGCCCAGGAACGCCGCTCCCGTCATGGTGGCAGCCAGTGGTTGGGCGCCGCCCATTCCACCCATGCCGCCGCTTACGATCAGCTTGCCTTCCAGTGCGCCGCTAAAATGCTTCTCACCCGCCGCCGAAAATGTCTCAAACGTTCCTTGAATGATTCCCTGTGAGCCGATGTAAATCCAGGAGCCTGCCGTCATCTGGCCGTACATCATCAGCCCGGCGCGCTCCAGCTCATTGAACTTCTCCCAGTTTGACCAGTGCCCTACCAGGTTGGCATTGGCAATCAGCACCCGCGGTGCATATTCGTGCGTCTTGAACACCCCCACCGGCTTGCCCGACTGCACCAGCAGCGTCTCGTCGCTCCTAAGCGATTTCAGGGTGTTGACGATGGCGTGATAGCACTCCCAGTTGCGCGCCGCCTTGCCCGTTCCGCCGTAAATCACCAGGTCGCGTGGCCGCTCGCCAACCTCCTCATCCAGGTTGTTCATGAGCATGCGCATGGCCGCTTCCTGCTGCCAGCCCTGGCAGGAAAGAACGGTGCCGCGGGGAGCACGAATGGGCGTATAAGTTGCGGAATGAATTTCCGTTTCTACCGGCATGACGATTTCATGGTAGTTGCTTCACCCAAGGTGACGCAATCATTGCTTGCTGGCCAGGTTTCACTGAAAAATGCAGACGTGGTAAGCGGGAAGCAGGCGGCGCTGGCAGCGGTGTCGAAAATTACATCGTTCTCCGAGTGATTAGATTTATCTTTTATCCATATTGTTTAACTCCTAGGGCAGCAATGGCTTCCCGGGCTAGGGTTCAAGAGTTCATTTGCCTTTGAGAAAACAGCCGTGGTATGCTGCCGCCCCTTACCGGCGGATCCGTTGCAGCACCCGGTTGTTCGTTAGCATATCAACCAGACGTAATCTCTGGCCAAAGAGAGAAGAAGAATGGATACACGCTTCGCAGCAGCTTACATCGGTTACTCCCCTGCGACGTTGCGGTTGTGGAGGCGTAAAGGAGCTGGGCCGAAGTTCCACAACGTCGGCCGCTTTATCGAGTACCGCCAGGAGGATCTGGACGCCTGGGCGGGAGGCGAAGAGATGACCGCGCTGCGTCGCGCCGAGCGGCGTGCCAAAAGTGTGGCCAAAATGCGCGCCGCCAAGCGCTCTCCCGGGTCCGATTTCGCCGACGCTCTGGCCGGAGTCGCCAGCCGAGGCTGGTCGTAAGGGAGAACTCCACTGACTTCCGTGCTTGAGGCTTTTGGTGTGCCGTTTCTTCTTTCACCCGAAGCCGATACTTTCGTGTGCCCACCACCCCCTCGCACGCTCGTTGACGCCAAATGTGAGCAAGCGCGGAATGCTGCCCACCGTCCTTTTCTATTACGAATTATTGTTAATCGCCCGGCAGGAAATGCCAGATTTCGGCATCCTGTCCGCCGGCACGGGACTGCTGCTGCCAGCAAATTGCACAAATCAGGCGATTTTCTTTTATTATCGTCATGGCATCTTACTTGCAGACCTCTTGCTGGCCTATAATTCGGGAGGACTAACCCCGTGCCGATGGCAACTCGCGGAAACAAGAATTGGAATAACCCGGAGCAACTGGCAGTGCCCTCTTCCACGCCCACTTCGTTCGACCAGATGGTTAAGCAACTGGGACTCTCTCCGGAGCAGTACGAAAGTTCTGCTGTCCTGAAGGAATGGGTGCGCAAGAATAAAGACGTCAAGTACGTCCCCACGGCCTTACTGCAAGCGTGGGGCTTCAAGGTGGATAGCAACCTCTGAATTTTTCTTTCACTCCCCCAGCATCATCACTCCTGAGTGCAGTTACGCGCCGCCCGCAGGTGCTGTGGGCTACGCATCGGACCTAGGCCGCTTCTTCCCTGGCCAGTTTCTGGTCCAGTCACCGCAGCTCCTCGATCAAGTTCACCAGCACACGATAGAAAACTTGCGCTGCGTCCTTGTTGGCAACATCGCCCTTGGCGCCTGCCAGATATTTCTTTAGCTCCCGTGCCGCGTAGATGGCCGTGGGAAACGACCCTGCTGCAAACTCAGATTGTGCCCCCGCATGCGCTCTTGCAGTTCTTCCAGCACCTCTACGACGCCTTTCCCTTGCGCTTCTGCCCATGCTGGCGCTCAATGACCCCCGCTCGGGTGCTTAATCACATCCGCACTCTTCTCCAGCGCCTGGTCCATCCGGTGCTCTTCAAAAGCCGGCTTCATTTGGCCCCCTTTAACAAATTGCGGCCCCTAAGGGGCCAGACGCGCTGGCCTGCGTCCCGGTTGCCAGCGAAGGTGCGGAGACGTTCGATTCGCGGACCTTGGCAGATCTCGAAAGCCCTTTCTGCAGCAAAATGGCAACAGTATTGTGAATATAATTGTCGTTCGATAGACTATACGCTTTTATGCAGATTAAGGAGAAGATGCATTGTCACGCTTTCGCTGGCTCATCGTCGTGCTTCTGCTCGGGATTGTACCTTCTGCGCTGGCCCAGAACGGGTCGGCTGATGATTCCTACTTCGGCACTTGGTTCGAGCGCGTTTCCCGCACCCAGGCGGAGCAGCCCCACTGGATCACTCCCATGTTCACCACAACTCCCCGTCTGGAAGAAGAGGTCCGCTATGACATCGGCTGGCAAAACACGGCGAAAGGCGATGTCACCAACTTCGGCAGCGGCAAAGGCCTGGAATTCATTCCCAGCGAGCACACGGAAATCATCGTCAGCCCGCCCCCGTATTTTTCGCATCAGAATCCCACCCAGCACGACGGCTTTGGCGACACCTCATTTCTTCTGAAATATCGCTTCGCCGCCGCTAACGAGGAAGCCGGCAACTACATCGTCACCGCCTTCCTGGGCGGCTCGATTCCCACCGGTTCCTACAGCAACGGCGCGGAAAATGCCGTGGTCACGCCCACCATCGCTCTGGGAAAGGGCTGGGGCGCTTTCGACGTGCAGAGCACCCTGGGCATTGCTGTACCGGTGGGAGACATCGCTCGCCTGGGCACTTCTCTCGCCTACAACACGGCCGTCCAATACCATTTGCTGCGCAAATTATGGCCGGAGCTGGAAGTGAACGGGAATCTCTTTCACGACGGGAAGAATGACGGCAAACAGCAGGTATTCCTTTCTCCCGGCCTAGTGGTCGGCAAAATTCATCTCTGGCGCCGCCTGGGTCTGACCGTGGGGGCGGGCGAGCAGATCGCGGTTACCCGCTTCCACACCTTCAACCACAACCGGGTGCTCAGCGTTCGCTTCCCGTTTTAGCCACCGGCAACTTTTAGCCACCGGTAAAGGGGTCACTCGCAACCTGTGTCACCCAGGGCCTGCGCCGGGAGAAGTTTGCGTGGGGCGTCGCGGGAGATTCGAAGTGTCTTTTCAGTATCCGGTTCGACAACTCCATAGGGGCGGTATTGTGAAGCCGGCTCGACAGTCCTGAATAATGCGGCGCGAGCCCCACAAGTCCCGGAGCGGCAGCACATTAGCCCCTGCGGGGCGGTATAGTAAAGCCCCGGACGGAAGTCCTGGGTAAGACGCCAGAAGCGTCTTCAGTCCCGTAGGGACGACACCACCGCATCCTATGAAAGCCGCGTACAACGAGTCGCTGCTCACTCCTCGCGAAGCCGCCCTGCAGCTGCGCATCAGCTTCCCCACAATCAAACAATGGATCTACAAGAAAAAAATTCGCAGCGTGCGCACCCCCGGCGGACATCACCGCATTCCACGGGCGGAAGTGGACCGCCTGCTGTTTCGCACCCGCGGGCACAACGAGGCCGTGCGCCAGGAAGTCCTGCGCCGCATCAGCGGCCGCAATCAGCTGGTGGGACGCATCGAGGAAGTGCGCATCAGCGGCCTCATGGCGGAAGTGAAAATCTCCATCGGCGGGCAGCGCATCACCTCCATCATCACCGCCAGCTCCGCCCGCGAAATGCGCCTCAAGCCCGGCCAGACCGCCGCCGCTCTCATCAAGGCCACCGAGGTCATGATCATCCGCGTCTAGCCCAGCACCGTGACCGCAGTTACTCGGCATCGGGAAGATACGAGACCACATCGGACCAACGACTTCGGAAGACGTTTAGGGAGCAGGGACGCCGGCGCTGGATTGTTTTTGGCTTTCGATTTGGGCCAACTCATCGCGCAGCTGCGCAGCTTCGGCGCGATACTTTGCAGCTTCGATACGGAACTTGACGGCGCCGACGGTGCCCATGGCGTTTATCACCTTGACGACCGCACCGCTCTTGCCCTTGCCGGTATGTTCGAGTTGGTCAGCGAGATCGTCATTGTACAGGGCATCGGCCTCGACTTTGTCAATGCGACGGTGAAGATCCTGGATTTTCTCCCGGCGTTGAGCTTGCGCCACGGCAGCATCGCTGACCGGCAAGGTGGCGGATTGCCACTCTCCGCCGCTGTCCTGCAGATCGTCGGTCAAGCTTTGGAGATTATTCTCTCCCTGAACATTTCCTTGATCGGCTGCCAAACCATACCAAGTCAAAGCCATCGCGTTGTCGGTCTTAACACCTTGTCCGAATTGATACATCCAGCCTAGCTGGTTTTCCGCGTCGCTGTTGCCTTGCGCAGCAGCCTGTTTAAACCAGGACATTGCCTGCACGTAGTCGGTTTTCACGCCCGTGCCATGCTGAAAGATATAGCCAATGTTTTCCTGAGCCTGGCCATTGCCGTGTTCTGCGGCTTTGTAATACCAGGAGAGGGCTTCATCGTAACTCTGTGGCTGACCCCATCCTTCCTCGGCCATGTACCCTAACTGATTTTCCGCGTCGGAGTTGCCGTGTTCGGCGGCGCGACGATACCAAGCCAGGGCCTGGGCATAATCACGCTTGACCCCAAGTCCGCACTGGTAGAAGTATCCAACTTCCTGTTCGGCCGTCGAGAGATTCTGGTCGGCCGCTTTGCGGTACCAAGTAAAGGCCTGTTTGTAGTCACGATGGACGCCGCGGCCCGCCTCGAATAAAGCCGCCAGATTGTACTGCGCCGGCGCAAAGCCCTGGTTCGCCGCCAGACGGTAGTAGGTTGCGGCGCGCTTGTAATCCTGCCGTACACCGATATTATTTTCGTACATGCTGCCGAGTTGATTCTGCGCCGGGGCAAAGCCCTGGGCAGCGGATTTGCGGTACCAAGACAAGATATCAACGTAATCCAGGGTCGCGTAGCGGGCACGAAAATAGTCATTCGCGAGGGTGAATTGTGCCTGAGCGTTCCCCGCAGCGGCGGCCTCACGAATATCAGAGGTGGACGCTTGCGCAAGCAGAAGTGAAGACACGAGGCAGAGGAAAAACAGCTGGACGGCAGAAAACTGCGCTCGCCCGGGGCCTGGGATCTTTGCCCAACTATTCATAATCGTCTTCACTTCTTGGTGTCGATTGAGGGCAATTCTGGACCCCTTCGTATGAGTCGGAAAGATGACAGAGGTAATGAAATAAGAGCTAACATCCAGGATGGACGATGGCAGATTCACGTGGCTCTTTTTGTTATTTGGCCAACTTCCTGATGGGCGGCCCCACGGAAACTGTGATTTTTTGATGATTTGTAATAAATCCCCTTCGCACCAAATACCAAAGCCGACCTTCGGCTAGTACTACTGTGTTATAAACTGGATACGTGCTACTGAATTTTCCGGAGTTGTCCGGGCTCGCCCGTGCTAGGTTCGGGCCATGAGCGCCAACTCTCGAGCGCCAGGCGCCCAGCAGAAACGCTT
>DATEGI010000297.1:0-9170 GCA_035280205.1 Terriglobales bacterium
AATCATCAACCCAGAACTTTCCCTTAATCAAAGGATTGCCTGGCACCCGTGTAACCTTGACGATCAGAAGTGAAGTTTCCGGACTGGTCTGGAAATCGGCCGACTGTTCCCGCCAGCCGGTGGTGCCCAGAGAGTCGTCGGTTAGGGCGTACTCTTTTCCGGAATAGGCGTCAAGAATCGCCAAGCGAGGCCCGCTGGCGCTCTCAATGTCCTCCGCTTTGGTATAGGCGCTGAAACGGTAATTAGTGTCTGGACGCACCGGGACGTACTGGAATATTCCTGGGTCTGAAACCCCAGGTCCACTGAAGGTCATGCGCACCGATTGGTTACCACCATGAAACTCGCTGTTGTCAATCGCAAGCTGCACCGAGCCAGTGTCGGAATAGCGCCAGTCGAAGCCCCCGTTCAGCAACTCCTGTTCCAGGCCTCCATCCACGATCAGGTTGCCGGACTGCTCATACCCTTGAAGGTCGCGGTCGCGGGCGAGCAGCTGCTGCCAGACCTGGACTGCCGCCGATATCTCGTGTTTCCCGATCAGGTAGTCCACAAATGGGAACGCGTCTCGAGCAGGGAAAGGCTGCCCCAAACTCGCTAGGTGATTCCACACTGCTTCGGCCGGAGCTGTCAGACCCTGGGTCGTCAGCAGATTTAGCAATGCGAAATAGGGCGCCGGCTGAGGAGGAACTGCTTGTGTGAGCATGATGTTCACGTCCCGAGTGGCGCGCCAGCACAGGCTGAGAGCGGCATTTAACTGCTCCGGATCATTCGCCATGACCACCCGGAATAGTGCCAGTCCGCGGGCGACTTCGTTTTGCACGAGGTAGAAGTTGGCCGCTTCCCAGGCCACACCAGGAGCGGTAGGCTCCTCCTCAACCGCCTGCTCCAGTGCCAAACGCTGGCTTGGAACGTCCCCGGCCACCTGGTAGGCCGCCGCCAGATCCAGCCAGTAGCGTGCGTCATGCGGGTTGAGCGCAACGGCGGTCTCCAGATTCGAAACGGCGGCGGCCGCGTCCTGGGCCACAAAGAGGGAATAGCGGCCCAATTCCCACCGAGGCTCCGCGTTCCAGGGTTCGATCTTTGCGGCTTGCACCAGTGCTCCCGGGTTGTGCCGCGCCCTCAGGATGGTGGCCGCGTAATGCCCGGCGATCATCGCCAGGTACAAGCCAGCGATAGCCAGGCACACAAGAACGAAAAGCAACTTTCGCGGCTTCGAGTTCAGCTTTGCGTGCATTCCGGCGCGAGTCTGCTGGCTGGTTGCTCAGGACGCGTGCGCGCCCTGTTTCTGCTCTTCTTCGCTCTGCTGGTAGTAGCGGCTGGCGTACTTGCTTCCGTAGTAATAGTAGTAACCGTCGGCGGAGCGCAGGTTGAAAGCGTTCAGCACCACCCCCATGACGCGGGCGTTCACTTGCGTCAGCAGCTCCGAAGCCCGCCGCAGCGCCGCCTTCGGAGTTTGCCCCGAGCGTGCCACCAGGATCACCCGATCAGCCTCGACCGACAGAACCACCGAGTCGGTCACCGACAGGCACGGCGGCGTGTCAATAATGATGTGGTCGTACTCGGTCCGCCAGCGCGCGATGTACTCCTTCATCACCGTCGAGCCCAGCAACTCCACCGGGTTTGGAGGAATGGGACCCGCCGGCAGCACATAGAGATTTGAAAGCGGAGGGAAGGGAACTACTGCGTCCTCAACTTTGTCCACCCCGCTCAGGACTGTGCTCAGACCTGCAGTCGCCTTGACGCCCAGCGCCTTCCCAACTCCGGGTCTGCGCAAATCGGCGTCTACCAGAAGCACCCGTCCGCCCTTCTGCGCCAGCACCATGGCCGAGTTGGTGCTCACCGTGGTCTTGCCCTCTTGTGGCAGGGCGCTGGTCACCAGGATCACCTTCGGCGGCGCGCCGAAGGAAGAGAGCAGAATTGAAGTCCGCAGCGCGCGGTAGGACTCGGCGGCCTCTGACTTCGGGCGAACATAAGTAATTGGGCCCGCAGCTTCCTGCTCTTGACCGCCTGTCATACCCGCGGTCAGCTTCCGCCGCCCATTCGCACCCATTTGCAGGGGAATCGTCCCCAAGGCCGGCAACGCGGTTAGGGTGGTCAGTTCCTCCAGATTGGCAATGGTCGTGTCCAGGCTCTCCTGCAGGAAGGCCAGCCCCACTCCGCCGGCCAGTCCCAGCAGGAATCCGAGCGCGATATTGCGGGGCACATTGGGCTTGGCGGGCTCGATGGGAATGCGTGCCACATCCACTACACGTATATTGCTCGACCGCAGCCCGGCGGTCACCGAGGCTTCCTTTAGCCGCTGCAGCAGGTCTTGATAGAGCTGGCGGTTGGTGTCCGCATCCCGCTTCAAGGAGGTGAACTCAATCGCGGCCTCGCTCAACTGGTTGGCTTCCTGCTTTTGCTGGTTGAAGACGCCACTCAGGAGCTGCTCCCTTTGCACCGCTGCCAGATACTCGTCCCGTACCTTCGCTAACAGCCGTTTCTGTTCTGCCGCGATGGACGCCTCTATCTGCTGCAGCTGATTCTTTAATGCCGCCACCTTTGGGTAACCGGAGCCAAACTGCGTGGTCGTCTGCGCATACTGATCTTGCAGGTCCGATTCCTGGGTCCGCAACTTGCCCAGCAAGCTGTCCGCATCCAGCTTGGTAAATGCGCTCGGATCCCCAGCCTGCGCCAGCCGGTAGTTTGCTTCTTTCTGTATGCGGTCCGTTTGCGCGTCGGTTAGCTCTTTGTTCAGCGCGTCCAGCTTGGCCGTAACGATGTTCTGCTTTTCGTCAATGCCGACAATGCCATGTTCCTTCTGGTACCGGACCAGCTTCTCCTCGGAGGTTTGCACTTTCAATTGCAGATCTGATAGCTCTTTCGACAGCCAATCCGCCGTCTGGCTGGTGGATTCATACTTGGTGCGGAAGTTCTCCTCGATAAAGGTCTTCACCAGCGTGTTGGCGATTTCCGCCGCCAGTTGCGGATCATGCTGCATGTAGCTGATCTCAATCACCCTCGTCCGCGGTACCACCTGCACCGTCAGCCCGCGGCGGAAAATCCCCAGCATCTTCGCCAGCTGTTCCGGATCGCGGCCCAGGTTGGCGGCGTGCAACCCGCGGCTCTCTCTCACCGCTTCGTCGCCCATAAAGCCGGGGTTACTATCCAGGTGCAAAGTGTCAATTACCCTCAACGCCAGCTCATCGCTGCGCAGAATTGAGAGTTGCGTCTCCAGGCTGACGTTGTAATCCCAATCCTCGCTGGCCGTCGCGTTCTCCAGGTCCTTCAGCCCGAGCACATTCGAATTCTCCGGATACACCGCGATTCGCGACGTCGCCTGGTACAGCCGCGTCATATGCAGGGTTGCGATTACCGCCAGCACCACCACAATCCCAAACGTGGCTAGAATCGTCCACCGGCGTTTCCGCAACACCCGCCAATAACCCAGCAGCGGGTGCTGTTCCGCCAGGCCATACATGTAGGTGGAGTAATTTTGCGAAACCGGCGATTCCACTATCTCGTATCCCTGGCCGCTGCCAGGAGTGCGGTTTGGTTGCAGAATGATGCCAGAATCCATGAATCCCCTTGGGCCCTGTCAGCCCATTTGGGCCCGAACCCTCATCCCGCCTGTTTGGTTTTAAAAAATTTATCGCGATTCTAGCATCTTCGTTCCTCAACGCTTAGAGAAATTTCGGCCTGTCCCGTTTTTCAGAACACCCTCTGCACGGGGTGGAAAACTTTGATTCTTTTCGGACCAGATTTGCACAGAAAAAAGGGCACTACCCGATTGCCCCCTCTCCCTGCCTGTGCTAATAACTGTCCCAAGCAAAGCCACAGTGAGACCGTCGTGGCGCTCTCCAGCGTGGGCGCTGACGTGTGTCCGCTGGCTTGATCATCTCCGGCTTCAGGTCACATGCGCCCCTCTAAGTGACGGGGCGAAGCTGTAGCACGCCATCCCTGCTCTCATGCCTCGCTCCTCATCTGACGTCGTGGTCCTCATCACCGGCGCCTTCCACGGCTTTGGCGGCATTGAAACTTTCAATCGTTCGCTCATCCACGCGCTCAACCACATCGCCTCCACCCGCGACCTTCATGTGCGTGTGCTTTCCCTGCTCGACGCCACCCAGCCCTCGGCCGTTTCTGATTACGCACCCTCCGGCCGCCTCCACTTCCGCGGCTTCCGCGGCAGCCGTCTCCAGTTCGCCCTGTCTGCCTGCCGGGCCGCCCGCTCTGCCCACACCGTCATCATCGGCCACGCCAACCTTCTGCCTCTGGCGCCCTTGATGAACGGCTCCTTCAACTGCCTCATCGCCCACGGCATCGAGGTCTGGAAGCCCCTGCCTCGCCTGCAGAGGTTGGGCGCCTCGCGCCTCCACCGTATCCTCTGCGTCAGCGCCTTCACCCAGCGCGAAATGATGCGTCTCAACTGCATGGACGCCGCCCTCTTCCGCGTCTTCCCCAACACTTTGGACCCGCTTTACGCCTGCGCCGGGCAGGTGACAGCCGGCCGCACCGCCCTCGGCCTGCCCCCGGGGCCGATGCTGCTCTCCGTCTCCCGCCTGCAACTCTCCGAGCGCTACAAGAATATTGAGGAGGTCATCACCTCCCTGCCCGCCGTCTTGTGCCACCTTCCCGACGCCTTCTACGTAATCATCGGTGACGGCCCCAAGCGCCAGCACTTCCGCGACCTGGCACAGCACCTGGGCCTCGCCGCCAAAGTCTTTCTCCCCGGCTGCGTGCCCAACCACCTCCTCGCTTCCTACTATGCCGCCTGCGACCTCTTCGTCCTGCCCAGCACCAAGGAGGGCTTCGGCATCGTTTTTCTGGAAGCCATGGGACACGCCAAGCCTTGCATCGGCGCTCGCGCCGGCGGTATTCCTGAGGTGGTGCGCGACGGCGTCACCGGTCTCCTGGTGGACGCCTCCGACCTCCCTCGTTCTTTGCCCTCAGCCATCCTGCGCCTGCTCTCTGACCCTGCCCTCGCCCGCACTATGGGGGAGCGCGGCCGGGAAGACCTGCAGCGCAACTTTGCCTTTCCCCATTTTCACGACCGCCTGCGGCAGCTTCTCTACCCGGCCGATGCCATCGCATCTCCTGAGCCCCTATGCGCGGCCTCCAAACTGGCATGACCACAGGGAGAGCGAAATTTGAAAGAGGCACCGCGTGAAGGTGCTATTGGTGGGCGTTGGCGAGTCCTACCATATAGGAGCTTTCTTTCGACGAGCACTGGAAGAACTCGGCCATGATGTTGTCTTTGTTGATGAGGGCGGCTACGTCACAAACCGGGCTGGGGAAGCGCTCGCTTATCGCTTATTTGACAAGAAACCGCTGAGGTATCGCTCCTTCAACCGGGACTTAGTTAATGCCGCTGCAAAATTCCAACCGGATGTGCTGCTAGCTACCAAAGGCTCCTTTATAGCGCCTGAAGCCCTTGCTGAACTCAAACGGCGCACCGCTGCAGTCCTGATTAACTACGCGACAGACGACCCGTTCAACCGAAGGACATCTGGTCGACACCTCGTCAATGCGATCCGCTACTACGACCTTTATGTCTGCACCAAGCGTGCAATCATGCAGGACGTGCGGCTGGCTGGCTCTCCAAATGCGGTTTTCATACCTTTCGGGTACGAGCCGAGTATGCACTACCCAGAGCAGCCGCTGACGGATGAAGACAAGGCGCGTTACTCCTCAGATGTCGCATTCATCGGAGGGGCAGACCCGGACCGTTACCCGTTCTTTGAGGCGCTCTTGGATGCTATGCCTGAGCTCAACCTGCATCTATATGGCGGCTATTGGGACCGCCATCCGCGACTTAAAAAATACCACCGCGGTTTTGCGATTGGGCGCGAGTATCGCCTTGTGATCGCGGGAACCAAAATAGCTCCCTGTTTGGTTCGTCGCGCCAACCGTGACGGCCACGTAATGCGAACCTTCGAAATTCCCGCCTGCGGAGGTTTCATGCTCCACGAGCGTACGCCCGAACTGCTGGAGCTTTATGACGAAGGCAAAGAGGTAGCCTGCTTCCGCTCTCCTCAGGAACTAGCGGAGAAGGTCCAATACTACCTCGCTCATCCCGCAGAGAGGGATGTCATCGCCCGCGCTAGCTACGCCCGTTGCGTCCCCGCCTATTCGTACGACAACAGACTAAGGCAAGTGCTCGGCCGCGCCGAGAACCTCGCCATGGATCAAGCAGAAGCCGCGCTAGTAAGCAACTAATAGAATCATGAGGGCTCATGCTCCGAATGAAAAGACTTCTTCGGGAAGTAAATGGTGTGCGGCGAGCGTGCGGTCCACTGTGCGCGGTAGAGTTCGGCGCTCAACTACTGCTGCGGTTTCCAGAGGTCCTGCGGTCTGGCAACCTGCAGCCCGCCGATCGGGGAATGACCCGCGGGACAAGAAGCTTTCGGGTGGGAAAGAACCACATCGTGCTTGACGGCTCCATGTTTAGCGGGGCGCGCGAAATGTATGTGCGACAGGTTTACTTTGCCGTGGATGGTTTTTCGATCTCCCCGGGCGATGCCGTGGTGGATTTGGGGGCCAATTGGGGCCTGTTCACCACGCTTGCAGCCAAAACCGGCTGCCGTACCATTGCTGTCGATGTGCAGCAGGAACTGCTTGACCACATTCCCCGCCTGCTTCGTTTAAACCACTGCGACCAGGCTCTGGTTTCCATCGTGTGCGGTGTCATCGGCCCTAATACCGGCGTTGTGTCCCTGAAACCAGAATTGCTTGCTGGCGCACCGCCCGTCATCGCCATGGATACCCTTTTATCCAAATTTGGCCTCGGCTGCGTGGATTTCCTGAAAGTCGATATTGAGGGGTCGGAATTCGCACTATTCAGTGGCGATCTCGGTTGGTTGGACAGCGTTCGCAAAATCGCTATGGAAGTTCACACTCGCTTTGGCGACCCCAGCGTCCTGGCGGACCTGTTTCGTTGCCACGGCTTTCGTGTCCATTTGCTGGAGAACGGTCGGATAGCTAAACAGATTCGCACCGAATCCGGTTACTTGTTTGCCGACCGCAACACCCCAATTACGTGTTAGTGCTCCGGAGGGGGAGAGGAAGCGCACGAGCGACCAGTTTGACGCCGAAACCCGCTGACCGGCGAATGAATCCGCGCTCTTCGCCCCGCAGCCAGAATGCCCAGCCGCTTACAGCTACGGCTGCAAGGCTGGCAGCGCCTGAACAAATCCAGCGTGGAAAAGTTCCCAGGTTGGGTGCGGCATGGATGGCCCAAGTGGTGGCAAATGCGCAGGCCCCGACTCCGATTGTGCCCGACCACAACTTCGCGGCGAACGGCAGATACGGTTCGCCAATGATGCGGCAGGCATTGCGCACCACAAAGTGATAGCAGGCCAGGGCTTCCGCTACGATGAACGCAATCGGCAAGGCTTTCAACCCCAGGCGCGGCACCAGCAGCGCGCCCAGCAGCAGCCCGCCGATGCTGGAGACCAGGTACGACATTGCCAGTCCCTTGTGCTTGTTGGTGTACACGGGAATTGCCGACGCCGCCATCCACGGCGACTGCAGCACCAGCCACAGCAGGAACAGCCGCAGCAGCCAGATATCTGCTGCCAGTCGGCCTCGTGTCCAGAATGTGAACACCGACGCCCCCTCAAACCACAGCGAGGCGGAAACCGCCACGCACCCCGACACCGTTACAAACAGCACCAGTCGGAAGGCCAGCCGCAGTCGGCGCTTATCCTCCAGCGCCTCCAGTCGGGTCAAATTCGTGGAGGAAGAGTGAACCACCAGGCCCACAAGTTGGCGGACAGAATTGGCCAGTGTCCTCGTGGTCACGAACAGCGCCAGCGCCGCTGTTCCCAGCATTCCCGCCACCACCAGGTTCGCGCCGTGCAGCGTCAGCGCCACCGCCCAGTTGATGACCGCAAAAAATATGCTTTCGCTCAGGATGGGGCGCAACAGGGAACCTTTCGCCTGCCTGAATCCGGGCGCCAGTTCGGGGAAGCGCCGGTGAACGTCCCACCACACCAGCCCGACAATCCCCAGGAATCCTGCCGCCTGTGCCGCCGCCACTACCACCAGCCGGGGCCACAACAGCAGCGCGCCGCCGGTCACGGCCAGCGTCAGCACTTTGGAGACGTTCATCACCCATTGCGTCCTCGCCAAGTCGCCCGTGGTGCCGTACACCCACCACAGCAGAGAAGCGGGCATCGTCCACAGGAACTGACCTCCCAGCAGCAGCAGGACAACGAAAATGCCGTACCGGCTGGTGGCCGAGAGATGAAACCACGAGCCCACCGGCGCCCACCACGCGAATATGCCCAGCGCCGTGCTGCCCACCAGCGCCAGGCAAAAGTAAAAGCCGAAGGCGGTGTCCCGCACCCGCCGATACTCTTCCATGTCGCCGAGCGCGTGGGCTTGCGTCAGCCGGTTCACCGCCCAGGTCTGCACCCCCAGGTGCAGGCAGGAGAAGTACGCCACCACCGAGCCCAGCGTCAGCCACTCGCCATAGAGCGACGCCGACCATACGTGCAGATAAAGCGGAACCAGCAGCAGGTAGCCGAGCGTTGCAATGCCTTGTCCAAAACAAAATGCGACAAAGGCATGGAGAGCTCGCTTCAGCATGAGTGGAAGTTCGCTCACTATAGCTTCCGCTCAGAAGCGATGTCAAAAAATACTTCCCGTTGAGGTCATCCGCTGTGTTGAGATCATGGGCTGAAAAACTGAGCCGAGGCGTCATCCTAAAACGGCATCTGCCGGAAGAATTCCATTCGCGTCCTATTTTTGTTTCGCCGGATTCAGCCCTGCGTTTTTGGCGGCGCGACCTGCGAGCTGTGGATCCCGAGTTGCTTCGTACTGCGGCCGAGTTAGTAAAGCCAGGAGACGTTGTTTGGGACATCGGCGCCAATGTGGGCCTGTTCACCTTTGCCGCCTCGGTTCAAGCCGGAAAAAGCGGGCAGCTTTTGGCCCTTGAACCCGACCCATGGCTTGCCGATTTGTTGCGGCGCTCTGCGCGGTTACGCAGCGCCAATGAGGCGCCGGTGACCGTCCTTCCATTGGCAGCCTCTGACTCTCTGGGCGTCGCCAACCTCAATATTGCTGCGAGAGGACGCTCGGCCAACTTTGTCTCTGGATTCGGCACTACACAGACGGGCGGAAACAGAGACCACCTTTCCGTCATGTCCGTTACGCTCGACTGGCTTTTAAAGTTTTTCCCGCCTCCTAGG
>DATEGI010000298.1:0-6507 GCA_035280205.1 Terriglobales bacterium
CCACGGCCATGCGGGCAGCCCAGGCGAAGACCAGAATCGCCAAAACTATGCGGTAAACAGCAAAGGGCACGAAGCCGCGCTTCCGTACCCAGGCCATGAACCAGGCGACCACGCCATAGGCGACGATAAAGGAAACCAGGAAGCCGATGGCGAGCACGATCCATTCCTGCCCGGTATGGGGAGCGACGCCGATGTCGGCCGCGCCAGGCTTGTGGTGAAACGAATGGAACAGGTCGTAGCCGGTCGCCGCTACCATTGTGGGGATAGAAAGAAAAAAGGAAAACTCAAGAGCAGCGGGGCGCGACATGCCGGTGACTTGGCCGGCGGCGATAGTGGCCATGGAACGTGAGGTACCCGGGAAGACCGCGGAAAAGATCTGGCAAATGCCGATCCAGATGGCCTGTCCCAAGGTCATTTGCTCCACATGCTCCGTCCGGTAACCAAGCATTGGGGTACTAGCGCTGGCAGCGGCAGCGAGGGAGCGGGCGGGCAGCGGCCGTGGCGGGCCGTAAAGGGCGTCCACCACCCACATGATCACCCCGCCTATCAGCAGCGACCAGGCCATTACGTGAATGTTCTCCAGGTTTTTGCCGATCACTTTGGTCAGCAGCAGGGCGGGCACGGCGGTAAAGACGAACGCCACGGCCGTTAGACTGAGGGGGTGGGTCCAAATGGTGTGCTTGCCCTCGCGTCCGTAGGGGAAGGTGGCCACGAATTCACGGATGCGCTGGCGAAAGTAGATGGGCAGGCATAGGATGGCCCCCAACTGGATAACGATGGAGTACATCTTCCAGTAACCGCTGGAAAGGTCTACGCCCAGGAAAGCTTCTGAAAGGCGCAGATGGGCGGTTGAGCTGACGGGCAGAAACTCGGTCAGGCCTTCAATGATTCCAAGCAGCAGGGAGAGAAGGTAGTGGTTCAATTCGGCTCCAAAGTACAGTGTCAGGGCCCCAAGCCCCCTGCGGTTGTGTCTCTTGTAGCACAGCGGAACGGGTAGCCCCTAGAATAACAGTGCGAGCGCCCCTGGAACCTGGAGTGCCCAATTCCAAGCGCTTCCCAGGCCAGGAAAGCAACTTCTCAATTCGCGACTGCTTCTACTGCTGGAGGTGTAGAATCTCCTTGTAGGGACTTCAGCAGGACGGGTCCTCCACCCGGCTTCCGAGGCTTGCATGAACGTCCATTTTAGCTACAAAGTTAATAAGACCCCCGACATAGAAAAAGAAATCAACCAGCAGGTAGACAAGATTCGCAGGCGACTGCAGGTCTTCCGTCCGGAGTTGATCCACTTGAAGGGCATTGTGGAACAGAACTCGGTGCGGGAGGGCTTTCTGGTCTCGCTGAACCTGCGCCTGCCTTCGGGGCAGATGGCGTCCCAGGAGCGTTCCCCTAATGCCACTACTGCCATCAAGGGAGCATTCGAAGGCCTGGTGGAACAGCTGACCAAGCACAAGGACCACTTGCGCAACACGCACCGGTGGCCGCGCTGGCGACGTGTGGGCCGTACCCGGCCTGAGCCGCAGGTGCCCTTTGAGGAAACGGTGGCGGCGGTGCAGCCACCCACGGTTTCCAGCGAGGACATCAGCACGTACGTGAACGCCAACCTGGGCCGGTTGCAGCGCTTCGTGGAGCGCGAGCTGCGCTACCGCGAGAGCGTTGACCAGTTAGCTCCCGAGACACTGACCCCGGCAGAGATCATCAATGAAGCCGTGGCCAACGCCCTGGGCGACGGTCTGGATAAGCCCGAACGCCTGGCGCTGGAGCCCTGGCTATACCGCCTCTCCATGCGCGCCATTGACGACCTCTCCTCCCGCACCGGCGAGGATCCCGGCACTGTCCCCCTGCAGCGCAACCAGCGCGCTCCCAACGTGCGCGCCAGCGACGAGCCGCAGCTGCAATATCATCAGCCCGACGAGCAGCTCATCGCCCAGGACACCATTCCCGACCGCGGCACAGCCACCCCCGAGGACATCGCCGCCTCCGACGAGATGATCACCCTGGTGGAGGCAGCGCTGCTCAGCGCCCCCCGCGAAAATCGCGAAGCCTTCATCCTCAATGCCATCGAGGGCTTCACGGTGGAGGAGATCGCCGCCATCACCGACCGCAAACCGGAGCAGGTGCGCGCCTCGGTAAATTCCGCCCGCGACCACCTGCGCAAAGCGCTGCCCATCCCCAACGAATTCCGTGACAAGCTGTTGCACCATACCAGGACTGCCTGACCGTATCACCACAGGAGGTGGGAAATGATTCGTCGCCAAGACATCCGCGAACTGGCTCAGTTTCAATGCGGAGAAGGTTCTGCCCTGAGCTTTTATTTCCAGCCGCGGACACCACTCAACAAATCCCATCGTGAAGAGGCGATCCTGGCCAAAGACCTGGTGCGTTCCGCCCTGCGCGAAGTAGATAAGAACGGGAAAGGGAAGAGCGCCCGCGCCGACCTGGACCGCATTCTGGAAATAGCCGAGCGCCTGCACGGCAACCAGGCGCGCGCCAAGGCGATTTTTGCCTGTTCCCAGGTCGGATTCTGGCGCGAGTATGACCTGCCGCCACGGCTTTCCGGCAGCAGCGTGGCTGTGAACCAGCGTTTCCACCTGCGGCCGCTGGCCGCCATTCTGAGCACCATGTATAGCGCCTCGGTGGTTTTGGTGGACCGCAAACAGATGCGCCGCTTCGCGCTGACATTGGACGAAGTTGTGCCGCGCGAGGAGATCAAGGCGGAACTGCCGCGGCGCGGCCGCAGCGACGGCTTTGCGGGCTACGATGCCGGCCATGCGCAGCGGCACGTGGAGCACGAGGCCATGCACCACTTCAAGGCGGTCGCCGAGCGCATGAAAGAACTTTATGATACGGGCGTTTCCGCCAACTTCATCGTTGGCTGCGGGGACGAAACCTGGCCCGAGTTTGAGCCTCATCTGCACTCCTATGTACGCCAGCATTTGCTCGGGCGGGTAGTTCTGGAGCCCTCAACTGCCACTGCCGAACAGGTTCGCGAAAAGGCGCTGGGCGTGCTCACGGAAGCGCGCGGCAACCGCTGCGAGGCGGTGCTGCGCGAGGTGCTGGGCCAGGCACAACGGAACGGTCGCGGGGCGGTGGGGCTGCGGCGCGTTCTGCGCTCCCTCGAAACCGGCGAAGTTCAGGCACTGCTGCTGGGGGACAAATTTCAATCTCCCGGCGTGGAGTGCGCCAACTGCGGACATCTCGACTTTCATATGGGCGACAGCTGCGCCGTGTGCGGGCATCCGGTCCGTCAGTTAAACGACATTGCCGACGCCATTATTGGCGCAGCTCTGCGCAAGGCCATTGAAATCATTTATGTGGAACAGAATGAGGAACTGGAGAAGGTAGGCCACATCGGCGCCCTGCTGCGCTTCCGCTCCGACCAGAACACGCCCATGAAGCAGGCGGGGTAAAAAACCAGGAGTCAGTTGTCAGGAGTCAGTGAATGAGCCCGGCGCGAGGTGCTGGGCTTTGTTTGGATTGTGAGTTCTTGGTTTCGCGATCGCCGTGCATTTAACCAAGTGACCGGGTACCAGGTACTGGATCCTGACCAACTCAGTGCTGACTGCCGAGTACTTCCTCCGCGACATGTTATTCTTTCCCGCTGTTTTCGCGAGGAGGAAACATGTCCGTATCCCGCCGGCAGTTTCTCACCACCGCCGCCTTGAGTTCGCTCGCGCTCGGTCTGGAGGCCCAGGAAAACAAATCGTCTGGGCAAGTGAAGATGGCGCGCAAGCCGGTTCTGATTTCCGCCGCCAATGGCTACAACTATATCGAGCGCGGCTACGGCATTCTTAGCGGCGGCGGCGATCCCCTCGAGGCGGGCCTGAGCGTGGTGCGGGGCCCGGAAGATGATCCCGACGACCATAGCGTGGGCCTGGGCGGCCTGCCCAACGAAGAGGGCGTGGTCGAGCTAGATTCCTGCTGCATGCACGGGCCTGCGCAGCGCGCCGGGTCGGTTGGCGGCGTTCACGACATCAAGAACGTCTCGCTGCTGGCCCGCGCCGTCATGGAGCACACCGGGCACGTCATGCTGGTGGGCGATAATGCCACCAAGTTCGGGATTGACCTGGGCTTTCCCCGCGAAAACCTGTTGACGGAAGCCTCCCGCAAGATGTGGATATTGTGGAAGGAGGCCCATTCCGATAGCGACTGGTGGGGACCCGGTCCTGACGATCCGCGGTGGCACATGCCCGAGGAGGAGGCACCGGCCCCCAAATCTCAGCTATGGCCGGAGCGCTTACGGAAGCTGGAACAGTTGGCTGCTCGCCTGGGCATCGCTCCCGAGTTGCGCCAGCAGGCCATCCGCAACATCTTCTATCCACCCACAGGGACCATTCACTGCTCCGTGCTCAGCGCCAAAGGCGAGATGGCAGGCACCACCACCACCAGCGGGCTGGCGTGGAAGGTGCCAGGGCGGGTGGGCGATTCTCCCATCATCGGTGCCGGCTGCTATACCGACCAGGAGGTGGGCTCGGCCGGCGCTACCGGCAGCGGAGAAGAGAACATCAAGGTGTGCGGCGCTAAGAGCATCATCGAGAACATGCGCCATGGCATGAACCCGCAGGAAGCGGGCCTGGATGTGCTGCGTCGCATCGGCCACAACTACAAAAACGACATGACTCGTCTGCGCTACGTTGATATGACCTACTACATCCTGCGCAAGGATGGCGCTTATGCCGGCGTGTCTCTGTGGACCGGCTACCAGGCGGGCAAGCCACATAAATTTGCTGTCCACGATGGCACCCGCCGTCTGGAGCAGACGGTGGCGCTGTTTGAGGGCTATTCGCAGGAGTGGCCGCCCATGCCGAAGGGAACGGCGTACTAGTGGGCAGTGGTCAGTGGCCAGTTAGCATTCAGCAATCAGCATTCAGCCAGCGGCGCCATGCTGAGGGTCTTTGGACCCGAAAGCCTGCCCTGAGCTTGTCGAAGTGCGTCTCGCGTGCTGTGGCAATCGGTAGTGCACGCGAGATGCCTCGGGGCTGAAGCCCACTCGGGAATGATGCCAGAGTGGGGTGAGTGCCAGTGCAAGCCGTCAACTGACAACTGCTTCTACGAGAACCTAATCCTTATATCCGGCCGATTCTCCAGGTGAATGCTGTCAATGAAGCGCACCTTGCCGGTGCCTTTGGTCATGATGACGGAGGAGGTGCGTGTGCCTTCGCCGAAGAAGCGGACGCCGCGCATGAGCGCGCCGTCGGTTACGCCGGTAGCGGCGAAGATAATCTGCCGGCCGGGAGCCAGGTCCTCCGCCTTGTAAATCCGGTCCTTGTCCTTGATTCCCATGCGGTGGATGCGCTCTTCCAGTTCCGGCTTGTCCACCACCAGGCGCCCTAGCATGTAGCCGTTCAGGCAGCGCATTGCGGCAGCGGTGAGCACGCCTTCGGGCGCGCCTCCTGAGCCCATCACCACGTGCACGCCGGTGCCGATGACGGCGGCGGCAATGCCGGCGGAAAGGTCGCCATCGCCAATCAGCTTAATGCGCGCCCCTGCCTTGCGAATTTCGCTGATGAGCTTTTCGTGCCGCGGCCGGTCCAGCACCACTACTACCAGGTCGTCCACATCGCGGCCTAGGCGCCGGGCAATGTTCTTCAGGTTGTCGCGCACGGGCGCATCCAGGTCCACAGCGCCATGACAGGAAGGCCCCACCACGATTTTTTCCATGTAGCAGTCGGGGGCGTTCAGCAGGCCACCTCTCTCCGAAGCCGCCAGCACAGTGATGGCCCCGGGAGCGCCAGTAGCGCACAGGTTGGTGCCTTCCAGCGGGTCCACGGCAATGTCAATCTCGGGAACCTGGGTGCCGTCGGGAAAGGAAGCTCCTACCTGCTCGCCAATGAAGAGCATGGGGGCCTCGTCGCGCTCGCCCTCGCCGATCACGATGGTGCCGCGCATAGGCACGGTGTCCATGGTCTTGCGCATGGCGGTGGTGGCCTTCTCGTCCGCCAGTTTGCGTTCCCCCTGCCCCATGGTGTGGGCAGAGGCGATGGCGGCGTTTTCCACCACCCGCAGGAACTCCAGCGCCAGGTCGCTTTCGATGTTTTGGCCAAAGCTCTTGGCCAAGGCTTTTGCCTCTGTCCTAACTTCGGTAGCCATATATGAGTCCTCCCGTTCAGGGCCGTTGAGGAACTTGCCTGTGCCGCACCCGGGCATGCCCGGTTACCGCACGAGACAATCGCGCATCATGCCCTTTACATTGGCTTTGGTCAAGCCGGGGGAGAGGGTTGTCCAGCAGCGGCTCTGGATGCCCGGTCCAAGACCGGAATAGGGCTGTGGTGGCTCTGAAGGTTTGTCACTCGCTACCCGGTACTCGGTACTGTTCTGATAACCTTTTTCGGCTATGCCTCAGACCACTGATCGCGAACCCGCCTACAAGGTCACTGAAGAGCAAGTTGCCGCTAAGAGCCCCCTGGCGCGGCAATTCATTGAAACCCGCAAGAAGCTGAACACCAGGGTGGAGAAGGCCGACAACTACCTGGTCAAACGCTTCTACAATATTGACCACAACACTTACCT
>DATEGI010000299.1:0-11527 GCA_035280205.1 Terriglobales bacterium
CGCTAAAGCGCTGCTCCACCCAAAATCTTGTAACTTCTTTGCCACGGATCAACGCTGATGCCCGCCGATGAAAGGTCGAATTCTGTTGGTTTGGATTTTGGGTGGAGCAGGCCTTCAGGCCTGCATGGAAGAGCGGCACTGAATCTGGGCTTCAGCCCCTGGGGTAGATTTCAGAACCTCCCTCAGCGGCTAAAGCCGGTTTGCTTCCGAGCGCAAAAATGCAGCGCTGAAGCGCTGCGCCACCCAAATGCTCGCGACGGCAGAGGTGGCATTGTCCTGGAGGGAAATTAGGAAATTTCATGGCGCCGCCGGCTAGTCAGTTAGCAAGCTGGTCAGCCACCCACCTAGTCAGCCAGCCAGCTATCCAGCTATACTGGCAGCCCGCTTTTTGACTCATCACAAACCTATGGCCGCTCCGCAAAAGAAAGAATCAGGAGTTCCCGCCAAGCTGGCGGAACGCATTCTGGCCGAGGTGGACGAGCAGCAGATTGTTTCCATGTGCTGCGACGTCATCAACATCCCCAGCCCCACTGGGGAAGAGGGCCGCATGGCGGAGTACATGAAGGCGGTCCTGGAAGCCCTGGGTTTGAACGTGACCTGGCAGGAAGTGGAAGAAGGCCGGGCCAACGTGATTGCGCGCTGGGAAGGCGAGGACGACGGCAAGAGCCTGATGTTCAACGGCCACATGGACACCTCCAACACCGGCGACGAGCCGTTCCTCACCGGGCTTGGCTACAAGCCCAAGGCAGTGGTCAAGAATGGATTCATTTACGGCCTGGGCATTTACAACATGAAAGGCGCGCTGGTGTGCTACACGCACGCGGCCCGGGCGCTGAAGCGGGCCGGGGTAAAGCTGCACGGGGATCTCATCATCGGGGCCGTCGCCGGCGAGATCGAAAAAACGCAATGGGGCGAGTACAAGGGCAAGCAGTACCGCGGCTACGGCGTAGGCACGCACTACATGGTCAATCACGGCGTGCTGCCCGATATGTGCATTCTGGGCGAGCCCACTGACATGAACGTGGTGCTGGAGCATTTCGGGTCGCTGTGGGTGCGAATTTCCACGCACGGCATTTATGTGCACAGCGCTTTCGCCGAAGGCCGGGCGCAGAAGACTTCCACCCGCCGCATGAAAGACGTGCTGGATGACGTGGTGAAGTGGACCGAGCAGTGGGAGAAGAAGACGGCGCATGGTGGGCACCAGGGCGTGGCCAACATCGGATGCCTGCAGGCCGGCTTCCCGTGGAGGGTGAGCCGCACGCCGGATCGGGCTGATGTTTTTCTGGATTTGCGCGTACCGCCCAGCATGAGGCTGCAGCAGGCGCGGCGAGAAGCGCGGGCGCTGTTTCGCGAGCTGCAGAAGAAATATCCCGACTATGGGCTGGAGTTCGAAACCTTTGTTTCCGTGCCCGGGGCGACCATAGCCGCCGATCATCCGATGGTCAAGGCGATAGAAGCCAACCATCAGCGGGTGACGGGCAAGCCGCCGGGGCACGATACGGTGCTGTGGTGCTCGGATGCCTCGGTGATGACGCGATTTGCGATTGATACCGTCAACTATGGCCCTTCCAGCGGGCCGCGCGATGCTGAAGGAGAGAAGGTGGAAATTAAGACGCTGGTGGACATTACCAGGATCTATGCGTTGACCGCCGCTGAGTTGTGCGGCGCGCATGTGTAACTTCATTGCCGCGGATAGGCGCGGATGGTTGTGGGTGGAGCAGGCCTTCAGGCCGGCATAAGGAGCACTATGAGGTGTGGGCTTTAGCCCCTGAGGGAAGTACCTCAGCGGCTAAAGCCGCTTTGGTATAAGCAGCGCAAAGGCAGCGCTAAAGCGCTGCGCCACGCAAAAGCTGGTGAGTTATGCGGCGCGCATGTGTAACTTCATTGCCGCGGATGGGCGTGGATGATTTTGGGTAGAGCAGGCCTTCAGACCTGCATAAGGAGCGATATTAGGTTTGGGCTTCAGCCCCTGAGGGATGTACCTCAGCGGCTAAAGCCGCTTTGGTATAAGCAGCGCAAAGGCAGCGCTAAAGCGCTGCGCCACCCAAAAGCTTGGGGCTAAAGCGCTGCGCCACCCCAAAGCTGGTGAGTTGTGCGGCGCGCATGTGTGACTTCTTGGCCGCGGATAGGCGCGGATGGTTGTGGGTGGAGCAGGCCTCAGGCCGTGACTTCTTTGTCAGGGATGAGCGCGGATGATTTTGGGTGGAGCAGGCCTTCAGGCCTGCAATGGTGGCAATAATTGAAATTCGGGCTTTAGCCCCCGGGGACACATTTGCCGAGTCAAAAGGAAATTGCTCGCCGTTATGCCACGTTGCGAACCGCCATGCAGGCGGAGGGCCTGGACGCGCTCATCGTTTGCGGTAACCAGTACGCCGGCTTCGAAGGCGCGGTGCTCTACACTTCGGGTTTCGAAATCGTTCACCGCTACGTTTACGTCCTTCTGCCGCTGAAGGGCGAGCCCACGCTGGTGTTCCCAGCGGAGGCGCGCTGGATTGGCGACAAGGCCAAGCCCTGGGTGCGGGACCAGGTGTGGCCCGCGGTTCCCGGCCAGTGGCTGCGCGAGCGCACCCAGGACCAGGGCTGGAAGCGCGTGGGCGTGTACGGTATGAACTTCATCATGGCGGTGCGTGATTACCGCGAGCTGGCGCAGGGGCCGTTTGAGCTGGTTCCCTTTGATGTTCCGTTCGACATGGCGCGGGCGGTGAAAAGCGAAGAAGAGCTGGCGGAAGTGCGCGATGCCATGGACATCATTCTGGACGGCTTCTGGGCGCTGGTGGAGGCTTATAAGCCGGGCAAAACCGAGGCTGAGATCATGGCGCCGGCGGTGGAGCGCTTTTTCGCCCGTGGCGCCGGGCCACGCATGATGAACATCCTGCTCTCCGGCGAGCATGGGGAGGCGGAAGCGTCGTTCAAGGTGCCGGGAAATCGCGTGGTACGCGCCGACGATCTGCTGCTCTATTCGCTGGAGATCACCGGGGGCGGCGGGTATTGGGTGGAGTTTTCGCGGGCGCTCATCAGCGGCAAGCCCAGCGCGCGCACGCAAGCCATGGCCGATGCTTATCTGGCGGCGCTAGAAGCTGCCCGCAAGCTAATGCGCGATGGTGAAATGGCCAGCACTGTGCACCGCGCCGTGGCCGACACTTTTGCCCGGCACGGGTTTGCGCTCGGGCATCTTTCCGGGCACTCAATTGGAGCCACCATGATTGAGCATCCCGCCATCGGAGCCAGGGCGGAGGTGCCTCTGCGCGAGAACATGATTTTCTCGCTCCATCCCCAGGTGGTGGACAAAGATGGCAAGGTTTGCCTCTACACCCAGGACACCTACCGCATCGGCAAAGCTGAGGGCGAGTGCCTGGCGGATGTGCCGTGGAAGTTTTTCAATGGCAAGGAAACCCGCAGTTCAGTGGCGACCAGGTAGTTGGTAGTTAGTAGCTGGTCGTTAGTCGTTTGTCGTTGCGGTCATGGTTTTCGCCAACTAGAAGCTATCTCATAATGAAGGAAGCCAGTAAACATCGGTTTACCTTGGGGGCTAAAGCCCAGCATTTTCCGCGATTCTGGACGGCGCGGCTGAAGCCGCGCCCTTTCAAATCGATTTATGAGACAGGTTCTAGCAACTTTCTGAGAACTGAGAACCGAGAACTGAGAACTGCATGAAAGTCTGCATCGTAGGTTGCGGCGCGGTGGGAAGCTTGTTTGCCGCGCACCTGGCGCGCTCCGGCCAGCATGAGGTCTGGGCGTATGACGTGTGGAAGCCGCACGTGGAAGCGATTCGCCAGCGCGGGCTGCGGCTTTCCGGGGCCGCGGATTTCACCGCCCGGGTGAACGCAACCAGCGATCCCGCCGAAATTCCGCGTTGCGACTACGGTGTTGTCGCCACCAAGAGCATTCACACGCGCTCAGCCATCGCCCAGGCGGCGCGCGCCTTTGATGAGAACAGCGCCGTGTGCTCGGTGCAGAATGGAGTAGGCAACGAGGAAATTATCGCCGAGCACGTGAAGTATGTGATCCGCGGAACTACTTTTCCCGCCGGTCACCCGATTGAACCAGGGCACATCGGCTACGACATCAAGGGCGACACCTGGATCGGGCCATTTGAGCCGACCCATACGCCAATGCAGAGGGTGGAAGAACTGGCGGGCATGCTGACGGCTTCGGGCATGAACACCATTCCGCTGAAAGATGCGCGCGGGGCGCAGTGGACCAAGCTGATTTTCAATGCTTCCACTAATCCCGTAGGCGCGCTCACGCTGCTGCACCATGGCGCCGCGACTTTTCTGCCGCCCACCGGGCAGCTGTTCAAAGACCTGATCGAAGAGGGTAAAGCGGTGGCCAAAGCGCTGGGCATCACGCTGCATGGCGAGCCGTGGGACCTGGTAATGAAAGGCGCCAATGCTCCCGGCAAACACAAAGCCAGCATGCTGCAGGATGTCCTGGCCAAGCGGCAGACGGAAGTGGACTTCATGAATGGCGCGATCGTGCAGTGGGGAGAGAAGACGGGAGTGCCAACGCCGCTGAACAAAGCGATGTGGGCGCTGATCAAGGGGTTGGAGAGGTCGTGGGAGGAAAAAACCAGTAGTCAGGAGTCAGGAGTCGGGAGTCAGCAGAGGTGAGGGCACCCTGGGGCCTCGGAATACGTCGAGCAAACGCAAGGTCCCTCGCCTTGCGCTTCCCTCGCAAGCTCGGGGGTCGCGTTCGCTCGGGGTGACAGGGGGAAATAACGGGGTGGGGCGCCGGCGGGACAGGCGGCGATACGCCGGAGCTACGAGTCAATAGCCGCCGGCATCGTTTGGAGTGCAGAGCGTTGATAACAGACAAAATATAGTTACCGAGCAAGGTCACGAAATATAGAGCCGAATTGCTATTCTGGCATTAGAAGGGTCAGGAAGAGGGAAACCACATGAGCGTGCCGTTCCGGATTGGGGTGCTGCAGCTGAGCATGGAGCCGCTGGGGGAGACGGTGGGCATGGCTAAAGCCTGCGACGCCGCGGGTTTTGACGCTTTCTGGCTGGCCGAAGCCTACCCCTGGTGGCGCAAGCACTCCATGGAGGCGCGCTCCTCGACGGCCGTGACTGCCATTATCGCCCGCGAAACCCAACGCATTCCCATCGGTTGGGGCATTATCTCCCCCTATACGCGCCACCCGGTGCAGATCGCCATGGAAGCGCGGGTGATGCAGGAGGCAGCAGGCGAGGGGCGGTTTCTGCTCGGGCTGGGCGCTTCCAAAATCTTCATGAAGGAAATTGGCGAGGGGGAGAAAGGCAAAGAAGCGTCGCCCGCGGTGGTGATGCGGGAGAGCATTGAGATCATAAAGGCGGTGTTGGCGGGCAAGGCGCTGGATTACAAAGGCCAGGCGTTCACCGCGCTGGTGCCGCCGCTGAAGGATGATGCGGATGCGCCGGGCTGGATGCCGCCTACCTTCATCGGCGCGACCGGGCCGGTGCTGCAGCGCCTGGCGGGCACGCATTACGACGGACTGCTCACCGCCAGCATCACCACACCCGGATTTGTGCGCTACTCGCGCCAGAACCTGGAAGAGGGCGCGAAGAGAGCCGGGCGCGACGTGGAGACGCTGGAACTGGGTTCGGTGGTGGTGGGCAGCATCGCTAAAGACCGTCAGAAGGGCCGGGAAGGAGCGCGGGAGATGGCGGCCATGTACCTGGCCAACAAGGTGCAGAACATTCGCGGGTCGGCGGACATGATCCTGCAGAACGCCGGGCTGACGTTCGAAGAAATTCAGCCCATTGCGGACGCGATGGAACGCTGGGGACGAAAAGCCGCGGCCCGGGCGGTGACCGACGACATTCTGCGCAAGGTGTGCCCTATTGCCGGAACGCCGGAAGATTGCATTAATGCGATCGAACAGTATCGCGAGGCGGGCTGCACACACATCATGCTGGAACTATGGGGCGAGGAGCGGGAGGGACAGGCCAAGTTGTTTGGCGAAGCGGTGCTGCCGCATTTTAAGGGCGTGGCGGCAGCAACGGCAGCCACGGAGACACAGAGGCACGGAGAAGGGGAGAAATACTCCAGGGGCTAAAGCCCAGTGCTGAATGGGAGCGCTATTCGCCCGGCTGAAGCCGGGCGCTTCCACGAGGTTCGAGCTTGTGATGAATTGCAATGCCTCAGCGGCTAAAGCCGCAATAATTGTTAAGCACTTGCGGACGGCCTGAAGGCCGTCCCTTTCAAAGCAATTACCCTTCAAAGAATTTGGTTTTAAAAGCAATTCAGTTTTAAAGCAATCGCCTTAATCAAAATCTGTCCAAGTGTTAATGCTGAATGAAGCTGAAGGCTATAATGGCGCGCGACATCATGCATCGCATTACGATCGTTATCTTCGCTCTGTTGTTCTCGTGCCTGGGCTGGGGGCAGGCCGATCCCAGCGTCACCACGGTACCGTTCGACAGCCAGGCGCTGCATCAGCGAGCGCCTTTCAAGGTGATACTGCCGGCGGGTTATGAAAACAGCGTGCGGCGCTATCCGGTGCTCTACCTGCTGCACGGTATTGGCGACCACTACGACACCTGGGTGACGAACACCAACCTGGCGGAGTATGCGCGGCCGTATCAGCTGATTATTGTCATGCCCGAGGGCGACAAAGGCTGGTACGTGAACGGCACGGTGCCCAACAGCCGCTGGGAAGACTACATCATGAAGGAAGTGATGCCCTACGTGGACAGCCACTACCGCACGCTGCAACAAATGGGCATGCGTGCCACCGCCGGGCTGTCCATGGGCGGCTATGGGGCGCTGATGCTGGGGCTGAAGCACCGCGACCTGTTTTCCTTTGCCGCCTCCATGAGCGGCGCGCTGAATGTGACGGACTCGACGCCGGAGAACATGGGCGCCGACATGCCTGACTGGATTCGGCAGTCCATCGTGGCCGCCTTCGGGCCGGCGGGTTCGGCACAGCGCAAGGAGTACGACCTGAAGCAGTTGATCAACGCGCCGGTGGCGGAACTGCCTTTCATTTATCTGGATTGCGGGACCGAGGACCACCTGCTGCAGCAGAGCCGCGAGTTTTCGCGGCTACTACAGGAGAAAAAAATTCCCCACGAATACCGCGAACGCCCGGGAATTCACGAGTGGCCGGAGTGGGACCATCAGATACAGGAAGTGCTGAAGGTGCTGTGGGAAAGGTGGGGGATGAAAGCGAGCGGTTAGCGGTAGTACTCAGCATTCGGCCAGCGCACCTCGTTTTCAGCTCTGAGTGCTCCGCCATTGGAGCGCAGGTGAGGAAAGCAGCAAATGGACTTGGTGATTTTGCCCGCAGCTTTGTGTGTCGTCCCTCCGGGACTTGTTAACTCTTAGCCAAGCTTACCCAGGACTTCCGTCCTGGGCTTTACTATGCCGCCCCTGCGGGGCTAATTTGAATGACTCTCATCCTGCGGGACAATGGTCTCCACCTGCGGGGCTAAGTTGAGTGCCCTCCATCCTACGGGGCTAAATTGAACGTTTTCCATCCTGCGGAGTCATTTCCATCACGGCCTTCAAGAGTTGCTCCATGTCCAAGGGCGGGGATTTAGCATTTAGCCAACGATGAAGGAATCGGTAGTTGGTGACACTCAGTTACGATTCATTCAGAGAAAAAGCAGGTCCTTCGCTGCGCTCAGGATGACAAAAGAAAAATGAAAGGGTGCTAGCACGCCTATTGCAATCTTATTCCGTAATTGGCATTTAGCACGCCGGTTGTGAATCTTATTCAGTAACTGGGATGGGCATGCGCAGGGCGTCAGTTTCGCCTACGCCGAGGGCCTGCAGCTGCTTGAGGAATGGCTGCACCGTTTCCAGAATGCCGACGTGGGTTTCCGTGCTGGCGCCTTCCTGTTCGCTGTTGTCGGGACTTCCGGACACGAGGGATTGGAGCAGGCTCTTGCCGCGCGGGAAGAGCACAATTTTTACGTCGTCACTGGGCGAAACTCCAATCGCTTTTTTGACCAGGCTGATGGCTTCACCGAAGCCGCCGACCTCATCCACCAGGCCCAGGTTTTTGGCGTCGGAGCCTGACCAGATGCGGCCCTTGGCGATCTGCAGCAGCTTGTCTTTGGGCATGTGACGGCCATCCGCGGCTTTAGTGGTGAAATCGGAATAGACCCGATCCAGCCAGGACTGGAAACGCGCCCATTCCTTCGGACTGTAGTCCATGGTGCTGGTCCAGATGGTGGCGTTGGCGCCCTGGTGCACCTGGTCCCAGCTGAGGCCGATTTTTTTCCATAAGCCGGAGGTGAGGAACTTGCCGCCCAGAACGCCGATGGAAGCGGTGATGGTGCCGGGCTGGGCCACGATTTTGTCCGCATCCATGGCGACGAAGTAGCCGCCGGAGCCAGCCAGGTCGCCCATGCTGACGATGACCGGCTTGGCCGCCTTGCGCGCCCGCACCACCTCGCGCCAGATGGCGTCAGAAGCCACGTAGGAACCGCCGGGGCTGTCCACGCGGAACAGAATCGCCTTCACATCCTTGTCGTCAATGGCGGCACGGAAGGCAGCGGTGACGGTGTCGGAACCCATGCTGCCGCCGCCGGTGAGGGCATCGAAATTGCTTTTGCCGCGCTGCACCGAACCCACACCGTAAATGAGCGCCACAGTCTTGCCACTCTGGTGCGGGCGGCCTGCGGCCTCCAGGTACCTGGCCAAGTAGAGGAACTTCGCGCCGCCGCCAGCCTTCTTCTTTGCCTGGTCATAGACCTCGTCGTGGTAGGCGAGACCGTCCACCAGTTTGGCGTCCAGGCCTTCCTTGCCCAGGTAGGGCCCATGGTCCACCAGCGATTGCCATTGGTCCTTGGAGATGTGGCGAGCGTCGCAGATGCCGTCCTGCATCTGGGAAAACCACGAAGTAAGGATGGCGGTGTTCTCCTCGCGCTCGGCCGGGGTGTATTTCTTCTCGGTGAAGGTGTTCAGAGCGCTTTTGTATTCATAGCGGTGGTCGCCGTGGAAGGGCATGCCGAGTTTCTGCAGCGTGCCGCTGAGGAAAGGCGATTCCAGCATGAGGCCGGTGAGACCGATATCGCCGGAAGGCTGCAGGTAGATCTGGTCGAAGGCGGTGGCGAGGTAGTAGGACCTGTTGCCGGGCCCGACTTCGCCGAAGGTTTCGGAGAAGGCGATGGCGAATTTCTTTTTGGCGCGGAAGCGCTGCACCGCTTCGCGGATTTCCTGCACCTCGGCCATGCCCATCTGCTCGGAGCCGACGCGCGCAACGAGGCCGAGGACGCGGTTGTCGTCCGCGGCGCGGTCGAGCGCGTCTACCACGTCGCGCAGCACCAGACGGTCTTTCATCATGACCTGGACGAATGGTGCATTGGGGACGTATTCGACCATGGGCCGTTCCAGGTTGACTTCGAGGATGGTTTTGCCGGGCACGTGCGGCTTGCGCGCTACGAGCACGATGGCAATCACTATGACGTACAAAATAACCACAGCGCCGATTACGGCCAGCAGTCGCACGAGGAACTTCTTCATGGCGTTCTCCGGAGGCAGTAGCTAGTACCCAGTATCCAGTAACGAGGCTACCAAAACATTGAGGTGGGCAACCAGGAAATGCATTGCCGAGTTCCGAGGGGTGCACCCAGTGCAGGCTAAAGAAACCGGTGCCGTCCGCTAAAGCGGACTCTATTTGTTCTCCTTGCGTCTACCCAGCACTGCCGTGCTGGGCTTTACTATGACGCCCCTGAAAGGGGCTGGAGTGAAGCGGTCTGCCGCGGTGTCTAATATCCAGAACTTCACTGACCGCTATTTGGTCCCAGAACTGCCAAGTCCGTGTGAAGACGTTCTTTCGCCCCGCTGGGGCTAGGAATTTACTCCACTTGTACCCCGGACTAAGGTCCGGGGCTACATTCTGGCGCCGCTCCGCGGCTCAAAAATGACGGTATTGTTCCACCGCGGTTTAGATTTCTGCATTCTCACACAGGCTCTGCCGTACTGGGCTTTACTATGACGCCCCTGAAGGGGCTGAAGTGGAGCGGCCTGTGACTGTGTCTAGTATCCAGAACTTCACTGGGCGCTATTTGGTCCCAGGACTGCCGAGTCCGTGTGAAGGCGTTCTTTCGCCCCGCTGGGGCTATGAATTTACTCCAATGTGTACCCCGGACTTACGTCCGGGGCTACATTCTGGCGCCGCTCCGCGGCTCAAAAATGACGGTATTGTTCCACCGCGGTTTAGATTTCTGCATTCTCACACAGGCTCTGCTGTGCTGGGCTTTACTATCGCGCCGCTACGCGGCTGATGCGGTTTTTGTTCCACCTCCACTGCAGGACCGAGAGTTCGTAAACAGTCTCTCGCGAATGGGCTACATTCTTAGGCCGCTTCGCAGCTAAATTTTTGAGGTTTCATTCTATTTTTGCGAATGCAGCCGGATTGCGATGCAGGGGCTAAAGACCGCAATTTATGCGATTCTGGACGGCACGACTGAAGCCGCTGCCTGAACCGAATTTATGAACATAGGTTCTCGTCAAGACAACGGTGAGGCTAGCAACCGCTGAGGTTGACAACCAAGAAATCCATTACGGAATTCTGAGATTGCGTCACGGGGTCCACTAGGTACAGGGTACTTGCTTCCGAGACTTCATGGCCAGCAGGCGCTGATGCATGTCGAGAGCGGCTTTGCGAGCGCCAGCGACGGCGGTAACGACCAGGTCGGCGCCGCGAACATTGTCGCCGGCGGCATAGAGGTCCTCGCGGGAGGTGCGGCCGGTTTCCTCGTCCTGCACCAGCACGGTGCCCCACTTGGTCATCTGCAGGCCGGGAGTGGTTTCCGGGATCTCGGTTTCCGGGTTGTAGCCAATGGCCAGCACAACAGTGTTGCAGGGCAAGGTAAAGTTTGAGCCTTCAATGGGGACCGGGGAGCGGCGTCCCTTGGCATCAGGCGCGCCCAGCTTCATGCGAATGCACTCGGCCGCGGCGACCTCACCTTTTTCGTTGCCCAGGAGACGCACGGGCGCCGTGAGCCATTCGAACTGCACGCCTTCCTCGACCGCGTTCACCCGCTCCTCATAGCGTCCGGGCATTTCCACCTCGGTGCGCCGGTAGACACAATAGACCTTGCTGTTAGGGTTAAGGCGGCGGGCGGTGCGCACGCAATCCATGGCGGTGTCGCCGCCGCCGATGACCAGGGTGATGTCGCCGGCGTAGGGCTTGGGGTTGTCGGCGTCGCGCCAGTGTTCGGGCAGAAGCTCCGGCGGCAGGTTGCCGCGCACAAGGTATTCGGTGGCCTGGTAAACGTGGCGCAGCTCTTCACCATCAATCTTCATGACCCCACCCTTGACTGCGCCATAGCCGAGGAAGACCAGGTCGAAGCCGTCCGCGCCCAGGAAACTGTCCACGGGGCGATCTTTTCCCACGCGGTAGTTGCACACGAATTTCACGCCCAGGTCTTCGAGGTACTGGATTTTGGAGAAGACGACTTCCTTGTTGAGCTTGAAATTAGGAATGCCGTAAAGGTGAAGCCCGCCGGGGAAGGGCCACATGTCGAAGACGGCGACGCCGTGACCGCGCGCAGCCAGTTCCTCTGCCACTGCCAGTCCTGCCGGCCCGGCG
>DATEGI010000300.1:0-14842 GCA_035280205.1 Terriglobales bacterium
GGAACGGCGCAGGCGCTCGGACAACACAATCGCCTTGAGCTCGTCAATGGATTCTTCCAGGCGGTCGTTGATGAGAATATAGTCGTAACTCTGGTAATTCTCAATCTCTTTCGCAGCCGTTAGTAACCGCCGCTGGATCACATCTTCGGCGTCCAGACTGCGGTTGCGCAGGCGCCATTCCAGAGTTTTCTTGTCCGGGGGCAGGATAAAAACGCTGACCGCATCTTTGATTTTGCGCTTCACCTGGGCCGCTCCCTGCACGTCAATGTCGAGCAGCAGGTCATGGCCGCTGCCCTGGGCCTGCTCCAGGAAGCGCTTGGCCGTGCCGTAGTAGTTGCCGAAGACGTTGGCGTGTTCCAGAAACTCGCCGCGAGCGATCATCTCCTCAAAATCCTCGATAGGAACGAAGAAGTACTCGCGCCCATTCTGCTCGCTGCCCCGGGGGCGGCGGGTGGTGTAGGAGATGGAGAAATCCAGGTTGGAGATCAGTTTGCGCAACTCGTTTACCAGCGTGGACTTACCCGAGCCTGAGGGCGCCGAAATGATGTAGACGATGCTCATTCGATGTTCTGTACCTGCTCCCGCGACTTCTCGATTTCCGCTTTCATGCCTAAGCCCAGCTGTGTAATGCGTAGGGCTTCCCCGGCGACGCCCGTCGTCTTGGAGAGGAGGGTATTGGCCTCACGATTCATCTCTTGGAGGAGGAAGTCGAGCTTTTTGCCCACTTCGCCGCCGCCGTCGAGCAGCCCACGAAAGTGCTCGATGTGGGTGTTCAGGCGGACCAGTTCTTCCTGGATGTCGCTGCGCTCTGCCAGCAGGGCTGCCTCCTGCAGGATGCGTTCGGGCTCGGCCTGCGTGCCCACCAGTTCCTGGATGCGGGCGCGCAGGCGCTCCAGGTGGGCCTGCAGCATGCCACCGCGCAGCCTTTCCACCTCCGCCGCTCCTGCCTCCAGCCGCGACAGGCGATCACGCAGTTCCCGCTCCATGCCGCGGCCTTCCTCGGCTCGCATCTCATTCAAACGGCAGAGGATATCGCTTACCGTGGCCAGGACGGCGGTCTGCAACTCTTCGTCTCCTGCCGCTTCGGCGGAGGCGTCCATGGCCCCGGGAAGCTTGAGGGCAGCGTTGAGGTCGGGCTCGCCGCTGATGCCGAGGTCTTCAGCCAGCCGGCGAAAGGCTTCCACGTAGCCGCCTATCAGCTGACGGTTGACTGCAAACCCTTGTTCTGCTGTCGGTTGCAGCGTAAGGGTGACCTCCACGTGGCCACGCGCCATTTTCTCCTTGAGCAAACGGCGCAGCTTCATCTCCAGTTCGCTGCTGTCGGGCGGCATGCGGAAATGGAGGTCCAGGAAGCGGTGGTTCACCGACTTGAGCGCCAGGGTGAAGCCCAGGCTGCCGTTTACTTGCCCCCTGGCCTGCGCGAACCCGGTCATGGAATGGATGGGCATAGGGTCAGCTCTCCACCGCGCCCGCCTGGACCTTCTGGCTGTCCCAATCCAGGAATTGCAGGTTGTAGAGACGGCGGTAGGTGCCCAGGTGGCTCATGAGGTCCTGGTGGGTGCCGATGTCGGTGATAACCCCATTCTCCAGCACCACAATGCGGTTAGCGTGGCGCACGGTGGAGAGACGGTGGGCGATGACCACCACGGTGCGGCCGCGCATCAGGTTCTGCAGCGCCGATTGCACCAGGGCCTCCGATTCGCTGTCCAGGGCCGAGGTGGCTTCGTCCAGGATGAGAATGGGGGCGTCTTTGAGCAGGGCGCGGGCGATGGCGATGCGCTGGCGCTCCCCGCCGGAGAGACGTACACCGCGCTCGCCGATTACGGTCTTGTAGCCTTCGGGCAGGGCTTTGATGAAATCGTGGGCCAGGGCTGCTTTGGCCGCTTCAGCCACACGTTCCTGGGGAACTCCGGGCTGGCCATAGGCGATGTTGTTGCGCACGGTATCGTTGAAGAGCACGGTTTCCTGGGTCACGATGCCGATTTGAGCGCGCAGAGACGCGATGGTGAGGTCGCGCACGTCTTGGTTATCAATCAGCAGGCGGCCTCCCGTGACGTCGAAGAAGCGCGGAATCAGATGCACCAGCGTGCTTTTGCCGGCGCCGCTGGAGCCAACCACGGCCAGGACTTCCCCGGAGTGCACCGAAAGCTCAATGTCACGCAGCACGTCGCGGGATTCGCCGTCAGCGCCATAGGAAAAACTGACATGATCGAAGCGGATGCTCTCGCAAAAACGCGGCAGTTGACGCGCGGCAGGCTTCTCCAGCACTGCGTCTTCGAGGTTCATGAAATGGAAAATGGATGTCGAAGCGCCCAGCGCCTGCTGGAAATTGTTGTTGAAAATTGCGAACTTGCGCACCGGCTCGTAGAGCTTGTAGACGGCGATGATGAAAGCCACAAAGACACCGCCCGTGAATACCCCGGCTTTGATCAGGTTGCGGCCCAGGAGCAGCAGCAGCGCGATGCCGATGGCGCCGATGATGTCCATGGTGGGCGAACTGATCGCCGCCGCGGCCACGGAGCGCAGGTTGGCGCGGAACAGGCGGCGGGCCGCCGCCCGGAAGCGGCCCATCTCCCACTCTTCCATCCCGAAAGCCTTCACGATGCGATTGCCGGTGATGGTTTCGTGCAGCAGGTTGTGGATGTCGGCCAGCTTGTCCTGGCCGCGGCGGGTGGTGTGGCGCACGCGCCGGCCAATCCTGCCCGCGGAAAGAATCACGAAGGGGATGAAGAGCACCAACACCCAGGCCAGCTTGCCGCCCAGCACAATCACCACGCCGGCGACGAAGATCAGCGTGAATACCTGCTGCAGAAATTCCGCCAGCACGGTGGACATGGCGTATTGCACGCGCTCAATGTCGTTGATGATGGCGGAGAGCAGCGTGCCGGTGGAGTGGCGCTGAAAGAAGGCGGCCGAGCGCCGCAGGATGGAGTCGTGCACGTCATTGCGCAGGTCGGTGATCATGCCGTAGCCGGCGTAGTTCACCAGGTAAGTGCCCACGTAGTCGAAAATGCCCTTCAGAAGCGTGGCCGCAACCAGGGCGAAGGCAACCACCGTCCAGGCATTGGTGAAGTGGGACGGAACCAGGTGCTGCAGGTAGACGGTGTGGTGAGTCCCAGGGAAGGTGAACAGAGCCAGCTTCCTGGACTGGGCTGCGGGGTTGAGCACGGCGTCCAGGATGGGGCCGATTAAGAGCAGGCGGAAGGCATCCAGCAGGCCCACCAGAGCCATGGCAATCACCGAGGTCAACAGCTGGACCTTATAGGGCCCCACGTAGCGCAAAAGGCGCGTCAGTTGGCGCATAGGCCTGCGGAAAACGAAATTTGCCGGAAGCAGCGCGAAGGCTGCGTTTCAACGGTCATGCCTGCTCGGAACTGTTCTCCCAGCATTTTACTGGAAAATAAGCAATTGCCGCATGGCCAAGTTGAGGCGTGGGGGCCTGTGCCGCCCCTACGGGGCTGGTGAGGTCAGCGGGGTGAGCTTAACCATTTTTTTTCCACCCTTTGCACAACCCGCAAAGGGTGGGGCACCCCGTTTCGATTGTGGGATACACCCGCCTTTAGAGCGGCGAACTTATCGCGAGTCAGGCAGTTTGGGTAGAGTCGGTTTCGGCTCAGCGCTTGGTTTTTCTGGCAGGAAGGTGTAACCGGAAATGGCGGCGGCAAGAGCCGGCTCCGGGCGCGACCCTTTGGGCGCAGGCACACGAATGGTGCGTACGATGTAGCCTTTGCACAGCACCCGGCTGTTGGGCTGGCCGGTGATCTCCTCCGGCATCTCGAAGACCAATTCCAGGTCGGTGTCGTGGGTCAGCACCTCGCTGGCGCGAAAGAAGACGCCGGACTGGCTGATGTTCTCCACCGTGCCCGTATGCCACTTCTCGCTGCCGGCCTCGCGGTATTCCAGAGGCAGCTCGGCGCGCAGACGGCGGGCGCGTGGCACCCAGTTGGAACGCCGGCGGGAGCGGTGCCCCTGTTGGGTGGCAGGCTGCCCGGCAACGGTGGGCTGGATGCGCCCGGTGCGGGTCATGGAGTTCCAGTCGTACATGTATTCCGCGCCGCACAGCACACATACCTGGTAGTAGTGGCCGTCGGGCCTGCGTCGCGGCCAGGCAAACTGGTGCGAACACAGGCGATTGGTAATGGCATCGAGTAATCTGGCACCCATGAAGTGACCTGCCAACAGCCGCCGGAAAGCAAGATCCTGAGAGGAACCCGGATGCGAGTACCGGAAGTGTTGTTCGGCTGTTACCAGCACATGGTAGTGGCATCCGGGGCACAGCGATAGATGACCACGGTAACCTGGGGTGAGGTTCCCTACCTTCAATGACGTTGATCTGCCGCAGATTCAGAGTCTTAGCAGGAAGACCCTGGATATGTGGAGAAACGCAACAGCGCCCGAGGCAGGATAGGAATGCAAGCTGTTGCGAAACTGGAACCGTGGCCCCTGTATCAGGTTACTTCAGTTATATTTACAGCCCCTCGAGGCCAAATTAGTATCCATCTCGTAGTTTGGCAGTTCTGGGGGAGGGCTGCCGTGGCGTCCTGAGCTGAGAGGCTCAGGGCGCTTTTTATTTGGCTATTTGGGGATTTACCGCCGAGACGCCGAGGACGGCGAGAAAATCAGGTCAGGACAGCTCGCGGCCGGTAGTTGGGTTGTTAATTTGAACAAAGGAAAGGCGGCACGATACGCGTGCCGCCCATTAAGCTAGAAGCTACTCAGCTAGAAGCTAAGCAGCTGCTTTCACGCCAGCTGCTTGTCCAACGCCTTCTCGATCTTCTCCTTGGGAACGTAGCCCACAATCTGCTCCTGCACCTGGCCGCCCTTAAACACCAGCAGGGTGGGGATGCCACGGATGCCGTACCGCTGGGGCGTAGCCGGGTTGCGGTCCACGTCCATTTTGCCGATCTTCACGCGACCGCCGTACTGCGCCGCCACTTCGTCCACGATTGGCGCCAGGGCGCGGCATGGGCCGCACCAGGCTGCCCAGAAATCCACCAGCACCGGCTGGTCCGACTTGAGCACGGACTGGTCAAAATTAGAATCGGTTACTTCGATAATTGCCTCGGATGCCATCTTTTCTCCCAACGCAGCCACGCTCTCTGGCGGAGCCGCCACTTTATCGTAGCACCTGAATTAGATGCCGCACAGCCTGAATGGTCGCAGGGGCACGCGGGGTGTCAAAATGGGCGCGCCTCCGGGGAGATGTGCCGCCCCCTACGGGGCTCGCAATCCTTGCTGCGACCGTACCCAGGACTGGAGCTTGCCCTGAACGTAGCCGAGGGGGCCCCCGTGGAGGGCAGCGGGTTCGGGCAGAATGTCGAGAGCAGCAACAAAAAGCCGGTCCTTCGTTGCGCTTCCGCGCTGCGCTTGGTCGCGCAACTCAGGATGACAATGACAATGTTGGGGGACTGGCCACAGACCTAGGCAGAGAGGCAATCAGCATGCTAGCCAGCTAATACTTGCGCAGAACGCCGATGACGCGGCCTTGGATTTGGACGGCGCCCGCCGGCACCATGATGGGCTTCATGGTGGCATTGGAAGGTTGCAGGCGAATGGTGTCGCCTTCTTTGTAGAAGCGCTTCAAAGTGGCGTCACTGCCATCCACCAGCGCGACTACGATATCGCCATTGCGCGCGATTTTGGTTTTTTCCACCAGGACATAGTCGCCGTCGAGAATGGCTTCATCCTGCATGGAGTCGCCCCGCACTTCCAGGACGAATACGTCGCGGGAGCGCGTGAAGTCCGCTAGGGAGATGGTTTCCGGATTCTCCAGCGCCTCGACCGGGCGGCCGGCAGCAATGCGCCCTATGAGCGGCAGCACGGTGCCGGAGTTCCAGCCCAGCGCCTGCTTCAGGCCGCCACGCGGAGGCAGCAGTTCAATGGAGCGGCTGCGATTGTAGTCGCGCTTCAGCAAGCCTTTTTTTTCCAGGTTGCTGATGTGCTTGTGCACGGTGGCCAGGGAATTCAGTTTCAGCCCCTTGCCGATTTCCTCGAACGAGGGCGAGTGCTGGTGCTCCTGCACAAAGCGGTCAATGAACTCGTAAACTTCTTTCTGCTTTTTGGTGAGCGACATCGCAAGCTCATTGTGGGCGAACAGAAGGCGAATGTCAATGCACTTGTGGATGCGGTGTCTGCAGGCTCTTGGCTCTAAGCCCGGGCGGTCTGAGCCGGCGCGTGGCGGCGGCTGCTGAATTCCGCGGCAGCTTGCATGAAGGCGGTAATTAGGGGATGCGGCTTGTCCGGACTCGACGACAGCTGCGGCTGGAACAGGGTGGCCACGAAGAACGGATGCCCGTCGAGTTCCACCGCCCGGGCTTGGTCATGCTCGGCGCGCGCCACCACTTGCAGGCCAGCTGAGGCCAGTTGTGGCTCGTATTGCGGGTTGACCTCGTAGTTACAGAAGAACTCCTCGACCACCTCATCGCGGCTGTAAATCCGCTGCAGCAAGGAGCCCGGCTTCAGGCGAATGCCGGGAACCGGGCCGCAGAGCTTGGGGTCAGACGGGCCGCGCTGGGGCACGGCACAGACAACGGGAGAAATGATGATGTGTTTGGACTGGGGATTATGCTCGGCGCTGTCGGCGTCGGCGAATTTCAGCACGTTGCGGGCACACTCTAACAGAGTGTGTTGGAAGCCACCTCAGGTGCCGGAGAAGGGCCACTTCCGAGTGCGGGCGAACTCAATGGCGCGAAGCATGCCGTCAAAACTGCGATAGGGACTGCCGGGCGCGGCAATCAACCCGTCAAAACCTTCCAGCATTTTCTCGCTGCCCGGCTGTGCAAGCGCGGCAGTGGACACCCATTCCACCTCCACATCCAAACCCAGTTTGACCGCGGAGTGCTGGAGGGCTTTGGCGATGGCCGGGTGGGTGTGGAATTCAGGATTGTAGTCGCCCACCACACCAATGCTCACGTGTGTATTCATGGTTCCCCTCTCGTGCTGGTTATTTCAGGGTTGGCCGAGGAAAGGTATTGAGGTCGAAAGCTATCTTACCGCAGCCTATAGGGTATCTCAGCTTTTCCGTAAGCCCAATGCAATCAAGAGCTGGCGAGGCGTGAGTTTCTGCCGTGCAAACCTCTTGCCGCTTTCTGAATCGAATTGCGGGCAGTCCTGCAGGAGCAGAAATGCGGCTTCTCTGGGAGAACTGGTGGCAAGCAAGATAGCGAAGGCTTGGGATGTGGTGCGTTTGGTGCGGAGAGGTGGGCCAGGGCTGTGCAACATCGCGGTTACGAACTCGTGCAATGCGGCGTGTGATTTCTGCAATTTCGCCCGCGGGCGAGTAGCGGACTTGCGCTGGATAGATGCGGGTCGGTTCGGCGCCGCGCTCGATATTGTGCGCCGCCGCGGAATTCGTTACGTGAGCTTTTTCGGCGGCGAACCGCTGCTGCATCCTCAGTTGGAAAGAATGATTGGGGACGCGGTCGAGAGAGAACTGGTCCCCGCCATTATCACGAACGGCTGGCTACTGCCCACGCGGCTACAAAAATTGGCTGATGCCGGGCTGAGGACAGTATATGTCTCGCTCGATGCGGCCTGCGTTGCCACCCACGAAGCGAACCGCGGGTTACAAGGATTGGTGAGCCGCATTCGTTCTGCCACGGCGCAGATGCCGGCGCTGGGAATGATTCCGATTGCGCAGGTGGCCATGAGCAAGTTGGTGCAGGATTACTCTGCCCTGGCGCCGTTCTTGCGCGACCTGGGATTTGTGGCCGTAGCCTTTTCGTACCCGCAGCAGACTCGATTGGGGTCATCGTCGCTGGCCTGGTCGGATAATTCGCAACTGATGAGTTTTTCCCAGGACGAATTGCTCGCTGCTTTCGAGGGAGTGGACGAACTGCGCAAGTCTTTTCCGGTGAACAATCCCCGCGCCTCTGTCGCCGATATGAAGCGCCACCTGCGCGGGCAGCGGGAGAAATTCGTTTGCTATGGCGGCTACAAGAGCTTCTACATGGACTGGAATTACGACATGTGGCGCTGCGATGCGTGGAGCAAGCCGCTGTGCTCAGTGTGGGACTTCGCGGATGCGCCCCTGGTGCGGGACGGGTGCACGGCCTGCATCGCCGATTGTTACCGCGATTCGAGCGTGATGCTGCATTTCGCCGTGTCACTGGGGGATGCGGCCGATCGGTTGGGAGAGGGCCGGCTAATCGCAGCGTTCAAAGCGCTGGCGGACAGGAGAAATCTGACATCCCTGACTGCGGTTGCGGGCAATTTCAAGGTGCTGGACCGTCTAGCGAGCCTTGGGTAGAGCGGACGTCTTCAATGTGCGCCAGTTGAGAACACCATGGGCACGTTGGCCTTGTCGGCTTCGTCCACCTTGAACATCTGGCGCGGCTGCAGGTGCATCCAGCCGGCGACGATCATGTCGGGCGCCTGCTGAATACGGACGTTGTAGGTGTTGACAGAATCGTTGTAGAACTCGCGGCGGTCCGCGATTTGGCTCTCCAGTTCAGTGATGCGCCCTTGAAGCTGCAGAAAATTGTTGCTGGCTTTCAGTTCGGGATAGTTCTCGGCCACGGCCAGCAGGCCGCGTGTGGCCTGGGTCATGCTCTGGTCGGCCTGCGCTTTCTGGCTGACGGTAACCGCGCGGTCGTATTGCGAGCGCGCCTGCGCGATGCGTTCGAAGGTATCGCGCTCAAACTCCATATAACCTTTGCAGACGGCGACCAGGTTGGTTAGTTCGTCATGGCGCTGCTTGAGCATGACGTCAATGTTGGCCCAGGCTTTGTCAATGTCGTTCTTGAGTTCGACCAGGCCGTTGTAGATCGTGACCAGGTACCAGGTGAGCCCGGCGATCACGAACAGAAGTGCCAGTAAGATCACGATCTGCATTGTGTGTTCTCCAACTAAATGCTAATTCAGCAATCCCAAGCGGCTCAGCACAAAGCCTACCGAGACCAGGGTGAGAATTGGGCCACCCCAAATATACAGGGTGGACTTCCAGGCCAGTTCGCTGAGCAGGTCGCGCTGGCTGTGCCAGGAAATCAGGAACGCCGGATTATGCGTTCCCTTCATCAAGACCACGGGCGGGTGCAGGTCAAAGGGAACGGCAGGCTTTGCAGGCGGCGCCATGGGGCCGCTTGCAGCGGGTGCGTTTGGTGCCGGGCCGGCTGCTAGCGTGGCCGCTGCCACTGCGGGTGTGCCGAAGAGTGATGCTAAGGCCAGTTGCCGGCGCTTTTGCTCCTCGGGATCAAGCGGGGGCGCTGTGTGCTGCGGGTTCTGCAGCGCCGCTTGCGATGTGGCGGTCGCAGCCATGTACGCGGCCCCGGCCGCTGCATTTTGCGGACTCGCGCCCATCAGGCCGGCCACGAACAGCTCGCGGCGGTGCTTTTCTGCGTCGTCAATCTCCGCTGGCGGATGTGCCGGCTTCTGCGGCGGCGAAGCGGGATGCGGCGTGCCCGCAGGTGCATGAAATCCCATGGCTGCAGCAAAGGCCGTTCGCGCCTGCAATTCCTTCTCGTCAGGCGGTGGCGGGGCAGGGCGCGTCTTGATGGTGCCGGTTGCCAGTTTGCGCCAGGCGGCGTCGGGGCTGTCGGAACGCACCGGAATTTCGCGCACCTCGATGCCGGGATTCTCCGCCAGCGTGCCCAAAATGAAGAGCGCGTTCTTCGGCTTGATGCAGTACTCTTCGATCTTGATGGGGTGATCGCGTTCGACCCCATGCATGGCCAGGAAATGCGACACATTCGAGGGAATGGGATCGTCCTGAAAGAGGCCGTGCTGGTATTCCTCCTGAAAATCGCGATGGATGTCCAGTTCCGCGTCGCTGGGGTCCACCAGCACCCGCCCGGTTTCGTCTTCCAGGTAGAAGGCTACGTGAAAGCGGGCGTCCACCACTTTCTTCCAGCGCTTGTTTTTGCCCGACTGCACGTAAATCCAGACCATCGTACGGTGGAAGTAGCACGGTAGTTGGCTGACAGGAGCAGGGATGGTGTAGGGCCCGCTAGCCAGGCCATTGACTTCGACCAGGCCCATGGCGGCACTGCGAATCTTGGAGGTGGGCGTGTCTTCGATCAGGCGCTTGCGCTGCAGCATGCGGAAGCCGCGGTAGAACAGGTACACGCCAGCCCCGGCGCCAATGACGGCGTAGATGGTGGGGTCACTGGTGGATACGTAGACCAGGAGCCCCAGGCTAAAAATGGGCGCAAGCATACACGAGCGTATGGTGCAGGAAAATGGGGCCAGTTGCACGCGAGAAATGCGGGGACCGTTACTCTCGTAATCAGGGGCACTGCAGAGTGTCTGCGAAGGGTTATCAGTGTGGTCAATCTGAGCTCTCAGTCGGAATTAGCTGACGCCCCAGTCCGCGTATTGATTTGGCTGCGCAGCTCTTCCCAGACTGAGGACGACATGGCGAGGAACACCTTGACCACCTCGGGATCGAACTGCCGCCCCGACCAGACCTCAATCTCCTTCCGAGCAGCCTCGATAGAGTTGGCCGGGCGATAGGAGAGGTCGGAAGTTATGGCGTCAAGCGTGTTGGCGACGGCGGCAATTCGGGCACCGAGGGGTATGTCTTTGCCCTTCAACCCGCGTGGATAGCCGTGCCCATCGAACCTTTCATGATGTGTGTAAACGATTTCTGCCGCTTCCTGCAGGAAGGAAATCTTTTTAAGCATTTGATAAGCGTGGAATGGGTGGTGGGACATAATGGCAACTTCGTCTGGAGTGAGGGGGCCTGGCTTGCGCAGAATTACATCGGGAATCGCTATCTTGCCAATGTCGTGAAGAAATGCGCCACGAGCAATGATCCGCATCTGGTGACTATCCGACGGGATTCCCATTGCGCGTGCGATACAGATGGCGAACGCAGTCACCCGCCGGGAATGGCTCAAAATTTGGCCTTCTTTCAAATCGAGGGTATCGCCCAAGGCTTCTAACGTGACGTCGTAAGAACGTTCGAGGTCTGCTGCGGAGTGCTGCAAGCTGCGGTTCTCATCTTCTAATTGTTCAGCGCGCTTCTTGAATTGTTCTACTTCTGACATAGGGCGCTATGGTACGGCTAAACCACCCAAAAGGCCATAAGAGTTACCACGGCGCATACGCGGGCGAGGGCGCCCGCGCCACAAGATTAGTGGTTGGCTTACCGCGCCAAGGCGGGGCGGGTGTGCAGAATTTCCTCCACCGCGGCGATGCCACGTTCCAGTTCCGCGTCACTATTGTAGAAGTGGGGGGAAAAGCGGACGCCGGCGTTGGGGCGATAGTCCACCAGAATGTCGCGCTTGAGCAGTTCGGCGCAAACCTCCTTGGAATTAGGCATGTCAATGGAAACAGTGCCGCCGCGCCGCTGAGGGTCGCGGGGCGTGTTGACGCGCCAGCCCTGCTGGTCGGCCAGTTCGATGAGGCGGGTGGTCTGGCGGATGGATTTCTCTCGAATCTTTTTAATGCCAATTTCCGACAGGATCTTCAGCCCGGGTGGCACAGTCTCCAGCGCCGGGATGTTCGGCGTGCCGTTCATAAAGCGGTACGGAGGCTCGGTGTAGCGGTTGGGTCCAACCTCAAACGCAAAGGGATTCTCGTGGGCGGTCCATCCGGTGAAGGTGGGCTGAAGCTTGCGCCCCAGGTCGGGCCGCACATAGAGGTATGCGGTGCCGGGGCCCCCGCACAGCCACTTCAGAACGCCGCCGCAGGCGAAGTCCACTTCCAGTTGCTGCACATCAACGGGGACGGTGCCTAGGGACTGAAACGTATCGAGCACGACATGCGCGCCCACTTTGTGCGCACGCTCCACGATGGCGTGAGCATCGTTGATGTAGGCGCTGCGGAAGATGACGTGCGAAACCGGCACCAGCAGCGTGTTTTCGTCAATGGCCTCGAGCAGGCGCTCGGTGGGCACATGGATGCCGTCGTCGCACTTGACCATGTGCACGCACGCGCCACGGCTGCGCTGCGCTTCCCAGAAATACATGACCGAGGGAAAGTTCAGGTCGCTGTAAACCACCTTGTTGCGTTTGCCGGAAAAATCGAAACACGAAGCCACCACGGCCTGGCAGGTAGTCACGTTTTGAAACGTGGCGACGGAGCCGCGGGGAGCGTTCATGAGGGCGCCAATCTGGTCGCCCACCTGGGCAGCCAGCATCCACCAGCGCTCTTCCCAGGCCCGCACGCCGCGAGTGGCCCAGGTGTCGGCATAGTTGTGCAGGGTGTCGTAAACACCGCGGGGCATGGCGCCCAGCGAGTTGCTGATGAGGTAGGTGGTGCGTTCCAGGATGGGGAACTCGGGGCGGTAACGCAGAAGGTCGTCAGTCATGACCCGGATATTGTAATGTCCCGCCGCGATTTCTTCATGGCCAGGTAGAAGAGGGTGAGAACAACCACGTAAATGAGGCCGCTGATGACGATGAGGTGGGAGTAGAACCAGGTTCCAACCAGCGAAGCCAGCACGATTATGATGCCCGCCGCGGAAAGCCATCCTCGGCCGCGCGGACGCATGGGCAGGGCTGCCAGTTGCGCCGGGGAGAGCTTGCGTCGGAAGGCTATGTGGGCGGAAAGCGTGACCAGCCATACCAGCATGACGCCGAACAGCGCCGCGCCCAGCAGGGAAACGTAGGCCGATTGGGGCGCCCAGCGCTCGAAAATCAGCGCCAGGATGATTCCAAAACAGGAAGCGAGCAGGGCCCGCAACGGGGCGCCAGCGTGCGTGAGGCGGCCGAAACGTGGGGGAGCGTAACCGCCCCGTGCCAGCGAAAAAAGCATGCGCGAATCCACGTAAAGGCTGGCGTTGGCGCCGGAAAGAGCGGCGCTCAGCACCACAAAATTCATGATGTTCGAAGCGGCGGGCAGGCCGGCGATGCGGAACACGGTCACAAAAGGGCTTTCGGCCACGCCGGCGCCATTCCAGGGCATCACGCCGACCAGGATGGCGATAGCTCCGAGATAGACGAAGGTCAGGATGCCGAAGGTGGTTAGCACGGCACGGGGCATCTCAGAGGCGGAACGCGACTCGCCGGAGGAGACCGCTACCATCTCCACTCCGGCGAAGGTGAACAGCGCGAATGACATGGCCGCGCCCGGAGCCCACACGCCGTTGGGGAAAAAGCCGCCATGAGCGGTGTACTGCGGCACCACGTGGCCATTCAGCAGGAAGATGGCGCCAATTACGATAAAGGCGACAATGGTGACCAGCTTCACCATGGCAAACCAATATTCAACTTCGCCAAATCCGCCCACGGAGAACAAATTCACGCCTACGAGGAGGGCGGAGAACACCGCCACCCAGATGAGCGGGTGCACCTGGGGCAACCAGTAGGACATGTAGGTAGCGGCGGCCACCATTTCACTGCCGATGGCAATGGCGAGGGCCACCCACAATCCGTACCGGGAAATGAAGCTGGCCCAGGAATTCAAGTAGAGCTCGGCATAAACGCCGAAGGAGCCGGCAGCGGGGTGCAAGCTGGCGAGCTCGCCAAAGGCCACGGTGACAGTCCAGCTGATGAAGCCAGCCACCAGGAAGCTGAAGATGACGGCGGGTCCGGCAATCTGAATGGCAGCCCCGGAGCCCAGCAGCAAGCCAGTGCCGATAGAGCCACCGACGCCCACCATGGCCATCTGCCCGGCGCTTAGTTGCCGGTGCAGGCCGGCTTCGCGGGTGTCAGCCGGGGCTTGGGCAGGGACTCCGGGACTGGCAGGCATGCGGGCGACATTACCAGATGCGGGCGGTAGCCCCAAAATGCAGCCCGAAAGGTCCGGCTTAGGGTCCTTCCGGGGTTAAAACCACACTTTAGTAACCTGCGTTGTACCTCCGCTGCATTGCTGGTGACGAGGGGTTCTGCCTACAATTCAAACGTCCCCCGAAACACGCACATCCATGCTTGACCTCAGCAGACGCTCGGACAAATCCGACATTGCCAAGCGGCGGGAGAAGGCCGAGAAGTATCTGCAAAAAGGTAAGATCACAGCCGCGCTGGACGAATATGTCGCGATCCTGCATGAAGATCCGGAAAACGACAAGATCCGGCAAGCGGCGGCCGATCTCTACCTGCAGGTGAACGACACCCAGCAAGCGGCCAAGATGCTAGGGGAACTTTTCTATCGCCAGGTGGATACAGGCGACAGCGGCAGCGCCATCCTCACTTACAAGAAGCTGACGCGCTTCACCAAGCCCACATTTGAACAGACCTTCCGTTACGCGCAATTCATCGAGACCACGAACAAGAAGGAAGCGATGGATGCGTACGAGGTGGCGCTGACCGGCTTTACGGCGCAGCGCAACAATAAGCGGGCGCTGGCGGTGCTGGAACGCATCGTGTTCGTGGAGCCCTCGGGGCAGAACTTCTGGCGCGCGGGCGAGCTGGCGCTGGAAATGGGCGAAGGCAAGAAGGCGGGTGTTTGTTTCCTCAGCGTGGGGGAACTGGAGCAGAAATCCGGCGGCAATTCGGGGCCATGGTATGAACGCGCCTATCGCGCCGATCCCAGCAATCCCGAAGCGGCACTGGCCTACGGGCGCCTGACGGTGCAGCAGAACAACTTCCTGGAAGCGCTGCAGGTGTTGCAGCCGCTGATGAAAGACCGGGCAAAGGCGCCGGCCGAGGTGCGGGACCTTTACGGGCGGGCGCTGATGGGCACCGGCCGTCTGGCGGAAGCGGAGCCGATTCTGTGGGAGCTGTTCGAGCAGATTCCGGAGCGTGCGCAGCAGATTGTGGACCTGGTGGCGGCCTACATTGACGCGCAGCAAGATGCGGCGGCGGTGGCCCTGGCGCGCAAGCTGGAACGTTTTCTGCGGGGCAAGGGCAGCCGGCGCGAGTTTGTAGGCATGCTGGCGCAGTTGCTGGAACAGCACCGGCCTTCGGTGGAGATGCTGGAGTATATGGCGGAGCTGTTCAATGGATCCAACCGGGAAGCC
>DATEGI010000301.1:0-3121 GCA_035280205.1 Terriglobales bacterium
TAGAGCACGCGCATTCCGGGGCGGCTCCCGGCCATGCGTTGGGCCAGTTCCCGCCCGCTCATGCCGGGCATGACAACGTCGGTTATCATCAGGTCAATGTGGCAGTTCGCGGGGGCAGCCAGGGCCAGCGCTTCGTGCCCATCGCCGGCCATCAGCACGTTGTAGCCCTGCGCTTTCAGCGCCTCGGCAATCAACTCGCGCACCGATTCTTCATCCTCCACCAGCAGGATGCTCTCTGAACCCCGCACGCTGAGGCGCGTCTGCCGTTCGGGCACGGTCTGGGCCGCGGCTTCATCCACGCGCGGCAAGTAAACCTTGAAGGTGGTGCCCCGCCCCAACTCGCTGTAGGCGAAAACATAGCCTCCGCTCTGTTTCACGATGCCATAAACGGTGGAGAGGCCGAGTCCGGTGCCTTTGCCTTTTTCCTTGGTAGTAAAGAAGGGCTCAAAGATCCGTAATTGGGTTTCCGCATCCATGCCGCAGCCGCTGTCGCTCACCGCCAGCATCACGTAGCGGCCCGGCTTTACGCTGGCATGGGCGCGCTGATAGTTGTCGTCCAGATCGGCATTCCGGGTTTCGATGATCAGCTTGCCCCCGCTGGGCATGGCATCGCGCGCGTTGACCGCCAGATTCATGATGACCTGCTCCACCTGTCCGGGGTCGGCCTTGGTACGGCCCAGGTTGTGATCGCGCGTGACCACAACCTCAATGTCTTCGCCAATCAGCGGCCGCAGCAGCTTGCTGATGTCGGCCACCACTGCGTTCAAATCAATTACCTTGAGCTCGAGCACCTGCTTGCGCCCAAAGGCCAGCAACTGCCGGGTCAGAGTGGCAGCGCGCTGAGTTGCCTCTTGGATGGCCTCTGCTTTTTGGCGCCGCGGATCGGCCATTCCCAGCTGATTGAGCAGCACGTAGGTGTAGCCGCTGATCACCATGAGCAGGTTATTGAAGTCGTGTGCCACCCCGCCGGCCAGCCGCCCCACCGCTTCCATCTTCTGCGCCTGGCGGAACTGATCTTCCAGAATGCGCCGCTCGGTGACGTCCTCGGCGATAATCTCCAGTACTTCCTCATCGCCTTCCTGGTTCACCGCCCGCCCGCTCAGCCGCACCGTGATGGCTTTGCCATCCTTGCGCTTCCACTTCACTTCCAGGTTATCCAGGCAGGAATGCCGCTCATATTCGTGGCGCAGGCGCAGACGGTCTTCTTGCCGCACATAAATCTCCGTCTTCGGATCCAGCGCCCGCACCTCAGCCGCCGAATCGTAGCCCAGCATGGAAATCAGCGCCGGGTTGACGTCCAGAAACTGACCTTCCAGGGTGGAGCGGTAAATGCCATACACGGCGCTCTGCACCAGGGAGCGGTACCGCGCTTCCGAAGCGCGCAGCGCCTGCTCATGACGCTTGTGCTCAATGGCAGTGGCCACGTGTTGGGAGACAAAGGTCAGAATTTCTTTCTCTTTATTCCCGAAGCGCACGTCTTCGCTGTAGCTCTGCACCACCAGCACGCCGAAAATGGTGTTGCCGGTTTTCAGCGGCACACCCAGCCAATCCAGCGATGGCGCCCCGATGCATTCCGCCTCGCCCCGCTGCACCATCTTGTTGAAAACCTCGGGCGTGGCCAGCAGCGGCTCTCCGGAGCGCAGCACATATTCGGTAAGCCCCTTGCCCAGCGGCTTGGGCGCGGGGGTGGGGTCAATTTCGTCGACGAAATAGGGGAAGCTCAGCAGCTTGCTCTCCTTGTCATAGAGCGCAATGTAGAAGTTTCTGGCGCAGGTCAACTCGCCCACAATGCCGTGAATGGCGGCATAGAAGTCCTGCAGTTCCCCGGCTGCGCTGGTCAACTTGGCGATTCGGTATAGCGCCGATTGCAGGGCTTCCGCCTGCTTGCGCTCGCTGATGTCGCGGAAAATGGCGTATACGGCAATGTGCCCCCCGCCCACCTTCACCGGCATGCCCACGATGGAGACGTCTACCACCGTGCCGTCCTTGCGCACGCGCTTGCTTTCCAGGCTGATCTTCTGCCCCTTACTCAAGGCGCTGTGGATGAATTCAATCTCGGCATCGAGTCCGGGCGGGACAATGATTTCGCCCAGCATCCTGCCCAGCGCTTCCTCCTGCGTGTAGCCGAACATGCGGGTGAACTCGGCGTTGGCGTGGGTAACGTGGTAACGCGGGTCGAGGATGGCGATGGCCTCAGGCGCGCTCTGAAAAAGCTGCTCCAGGTAGGCTTTCTGTACCTGCAGATCGGCTTCCGGCTCCAACGTGCACACGCCCGCGGTGCTGCCGCCATTCCTGGGCGGGCTAAATGAACTGTGCGCGACGGATTTGGTGCGAGTCTTTCTTTGCGCGGGACGGGTGATTTTTTCACCCATGGGAGATGCCCCTCCTGTTCGCCAAAACAATTCGATGGTAAGGTCACCGTGTGTTGTCAGAAAGTTACGGTCGTAATGGTGGTTTGTCCCACAACCGCCGCGTTGCACATTTGTCGGCAGAGGAACTTGGACGGTGGAACTGAGGCACACCACAGAGTTCCAGAGCGGGACTGGCCGGGAGCAGCAGGCGTGTAAGCACCGACATCCAACTCCAGGTCGCGTAAAATTGAGGTGTTCGGGAGGCGCTTATGAAGGCGGAGCCGAAGCTCAATCAGGATATGACGGCCATCATTCACAAGACCGGCGAGGATTGGGCCCGCTACTGGAACTCGCGGCAACCGGACAAGCTGGCTCAGCTTTATGCGGAAGACGCCGTGTATCTGCCGCCGCACCATCCCGCGGTGCACGGCCGCCAGGCCATTCGCGAATACCTGAGCCGCCCCCTGCATCACGACTACACCGACCTGAAATTCGAGGTCACCTACATCAAGCAGACCGGCGATCTGGCTTTCGATGTCGGCACCTACTCCATGAAGGTGCCTAAAGAAGGCGGCGGGCAGCGGCCTGACAAAGGCAAATACCTGACGGTGTGGAGAAAACATGCCGGAGGTGACTGGCACATCGTGGCCGACTCCTGGTCCAGCGATTTGCCACACAATCAGTAGTCAGGAGTCAGCCGGTTTGGTTGCGGCTCCCGCACTTTCTGATCCGGATCGAGCGCCTTTGGTAGTAATCCAGCGGTTTCCGTT
>DATEGI010000302.1:0-9265 GCA_035280205.1 Terriglobales bacterium
TTGCCAGCTGCGCCTCGAAGGCTCGCCGCACTTCGGGGTCGGCGGATAATTTTGGCTGGCTTGCCAGCCGGTGGTCGTCGGTGAACAACTCGAATTCCAGCACGTGCAGGCGACTGAATTCAGCAAAAAGGTAGGCGGCAGCGTCAGATGCTGGACCCATTGGGTCCTCCGGATGCTCCTTCTCCCAGCTGGCAAACGCCTGGTGCGCTTCCTCGAACTGCAGGTTGTACATATCGCGATAGCCGTTGTCGAGTAGCGAAGCCGAAGTGAGCCCGGCCGCGCCCGCATGGATCGGGACCAACAGACACAACAGCGTCACCAGTATGCCTACAGCCCCAATGTGATCTCGAGCATTCATCGGATTTCTATCGCATGCTGCCTATGTCTCTAACTGCGCTCCTTTAATCGTCAGAGGGCAGCGTCACTTCAGCAAAGTAAATCTCAAACAATTCCTTACTCGACTTAGATGACAAGAGCCTGACGCTGCAGTGTAAAAAGTATAAGACGGGATTTACAAAACTTTACGTTTGCTTACGTACTTTTTACGAGTAGCGGGTTCGTTCCATGATAGATGGTAGAAAGACGAACTAAGCTTCCGCCCAACAACAGTCTAGCTTGTCTGCATTTCAGTGCTCGAGATGAACTCAAGCGCACAAACTCCTCGCTCCGGCGGTTTGCGCATGCTGGCTAACAGCCGGCTGTTTCGCGGAACCATGGCCGGACTACTGATACTGACGGCCACGAGCCTGGGGAGTTACGCGCAAAATGCGCCCAAACCGGCCACAGGCGAGGTTTTCGGAGTCGTTAGGTCGGGCAACATGGCGGTTCCAGGGGCAACGGTTTCGGCGGCCGATACAGACACCGGTACTCGCGTTACCACCAGCAGCAATCCCGACGGAAGCTACGCGCTGACGGTCCCGGCGGGCGATTATTCCGTCGAAGTGCAGATGACCGCCTTCGCCACCGCCTCCCGCGAAGTGGTAATCAACAATTCGGTTCCCCGCGTGCGCGCGGATTTCGACCTGATCCTCCAGTCTCGCGTTCAAAGGCCCGGCGGCGGACGCTTTGCCGGTATGGGCCGGGCCGGCGGCGGCCAAGGTCCTGGAGGCATGCAGGCGATGCTGGCCGCAAATGGGGAAGAGGGTGGGAACTCGCAAGCCGACCAGGTGGTGCCCCAGGGCATGCCAGTGCCGGGCATGGCTCCGAACGCCGCTACCGAATCCGTGGCGGTTTCCGGCAGCACTGTGAACAGCCAATTTGCCGGCTTGAGCACCGCCGAATTGCAGCAGCGAATGCGCGAATGGCGCGAACAGCGCGCTGATAACAACGGCTATCGCCAGGGAATTGGGGGGCCCGGAGGACCAGGCGGCCCAGGCCCGGGCGCACCCGGCGGGGCTGGCGGACGTCAGGGTAGCGGTGGCGGGGGCGGTGGCCCGATGATGATCTTTGGTGGCCGCGGACGCTTCAACATCAATCGTCCCCACGGTACCTTGTTCTACGAACTGGGTGACTCGGCATTGGACGCCGCCCCCTACTCGCTCACCGGTGCCGCCGTCGCCAAGCCCGGCTACATTCACCACCGCTTGGGCGGCGGTCTGGGTGGCCCGCTGAACATCCCGAAAATCTATAACGGTGGCGATAGAACGTTCTTCTTCGTTTCCTATAATGGCTTGCGCTCCACCGACCCTTACGACGCATTCTCCACTGTCCCCACGCTGGCGGAGCGTGGTGGCAATTTTTCCAACACCCTCGTGCGCACAGGACTTGCTGCCGGATTGCCGGTTACGATCATCAATCCGCTTACCGGGCAGCCCTTCGCCGGCGGCGTGATTCCGCAAGCGCTGATTAGTCCTGCGGCCCGGGGGCTGCTGCGATTCATCCCTCTACCCAACCTGCCCGGCACGGTAGACAATTTCCACTATCTGACGGCTGCCACCGACAATGAAAATAACTTGAATGTTCACCTGGTGCACACATTTGGTGGTAGCACCGTCGGCCCATGGCGTCGCGGTGGCAAGCGCAACAATCTGAACGGGGGCTTCCACTACCACAGTTCAGACCTGGGGCTAACCAATCCTTACCCCACGGTGGGCGGCAGCACCTCGGAACGCGGCTTTGACGTGCCGCTCGGCTATGCGCGCAGCTTCGGCAAAATCACCAACATCGCGCGCATGGATTACAACCGCGAGACCATCTCCACCCGCAACCTCTACGCTGACCTTCAAAACATCACCGGTAATCTGGGCATCACGGGCGTGTCACAAAACCCGTTTGACTGGGGGCTGCCGAATATTTCTCTCACCAACTTCGGCTCTATCAACGACGCCAATCCCCTGCTGCGGCGCGATCAGACGTGGACTTTTTCTGACTTCATGATATGGCGCCAGGGCCGCCACACGCTGCGCTGGGGAGGCGACTTCCGCCGCATTCAGCTCAACACCCAGGCCAGTAATAATGCCCGCGGCAGTTTCACCTTTACTGGCGTGAGCACAGCGGAGATAGTGAACCAGAGAGCGCTGCCGGGAACGGGCTTCGATTTCGCTGATTTTCTCCTGGGCTTGCCGCAGCTCACCTCCGTGCAGTTCGGCGACAACAACTACCACTTCCGCGGCAATTCGTGGGATTTGTTCCTGCAGGATGACTGGCGGTTGCGCGGCAATCTGACCCTGAACTTTGGCTTGCGCTACGAATATTTCTCCCCCTTTACGGAAACCGACAACCAGATCGCCAATCTTGACCTGGCCCCCAATCTCCAGGCATGCAAAGACGCCCTTCAGCCTGCCTGCGTCGCCCGTGTCCTGCCCGGTCAGAGCGGGCCATTCAACGGCGCGTTTCCCGCCGGCCTCCTTCACCCCGATCGCAACAACTTCGCCCCTCGCCTGGGCATTGCCTGGAAAGCTTTCGCCAACACCGTGGTGCGCGCCGGCTATGGCATCAATTACAACACCAGCGCCTATTCCGATATTGCCCAGCAACTGGCGTTTCAGCCGCCCTTCTCGCTGAGCTCAACTAACATTGCTTCGCCGAGCTTACCCTTGACTCTGCAGAACGGCTTCCCGGTTCCTCCGCCGCAGACCATCACCAACACCTACGCTGTGGATCCAAACTACCGGCTGGGATATGTGCAGATCTGGAATCTCGATGTGCAGCAGGAGTTGACTCCTACCGTGTTGCTGAACGTGGACTACACGGGGACCAAGGGAACACGTCTGGACATTGTGGAGGCGCCCAACCGCACCGCCATCGGCGTGTTGCTGCCGGGCGTGCAGCCGTTCGTATGGGAAACCTCGGCGGGCGATTCCGTGGCTCATGCCGGCAGCGTGCGCCTGCGCAAGCGCCTGCAGGGCGGCATCTCGGTGGGCGGCACTTACACGTTGTCCAAGTCCATTGACAACGCCTCTACTCTGGGCAGCGGCGCCACCATCGTGGCACAGGATGCCACCGATCTGGCGGCAGAACGAGGCCTCTCCAGTTTCGACCAGCGCCACCAGTTCACCGCCGACTACCTGTGGGAGCTGCCCTTTGGTGCTGATAAGCGTTGGTTGGTTCAGAAGGGCCTGATGCGAGATCTGTTCGGTGGCTGGCAATGGAGCGGCGATTGGAGCATTGCCTCGGGAATGCCCTTCACCGCGCGCGTGCTGGGCTCTTTCACCGACGTCAACCGTGGCACCAATGGCACATTGCGAGCCGACCTCACCGGCCAGCCGGTTAGCCTGCCGAATCCTACAGTGGGCGAGTGGTTCAATACGGCTGCGTTTGTGGCCCCACCTCCCGATCGGTTCGGCGATGCCGGCAGGAACACGATTATCGGTCCACCCACCGTCCAATTTGACATGGCTATGACCAGGATTATTCCCTTGGGAGAAACGCGCATCCTTGAGGCGCGCGCCCAGGCCAGCAACGTTTTTAATACGCCGCAGTTCACGGTGATTGATACCACCGTGAATTCGCCTTCCTTTGGCCGGGTGACCGCGGAGAGCAACATGCGCCAGATGCAGCTGACATTGCGTTATCGTTTCTGAAACACATGAGCTTGAACCGGAAATCTCGTGGCCGGTGGATGCAGCTAATGGCTGTCCTCCTTTGTGGGGCTACGTTGGCCGGTCAAGTTCCCGCGCAAACGCCCCGCTCGCGTCAGTACACCTTTCGCACCCTCAGCGAGTTAGTGCTGGTGAACGTCACCGTGCGCGACCGCAAAGGCGATCTGGTGCGCGGCCTGGCGGCTAGCGATTTCACTGTTCTGGAAGACGGCAAGCCGCAGCGTATCGCTTCCTTTGATGTGGAGAACACGGAAATCGCCCTGCCCACCGGCGTGCAGCAGGCCAAGGTGCTCACGGCTGAGAGCGCGCCTGGCACCAACGTCCCGCAAGTGGATAAGAGCGCCGTGAAGGACCGCCGTCTGGTGGTACTCTTCTTCGACCTCAGCTCCATGCAGCCCGAGGAGGTGGACCGCGCGGTAAAAGCGGCGGAGGATTACGTGAACAAGCAGATGGCTCCCGCCGACTTGGTGGCAGTGGCTTCGCTGGATTCCTCGCTGCTGGTGAACCAGGACTTTACTTCAGACCATGCGCTGTTGCTGAAGGCAGTTGACAGTTTCAGCTCCAACAGCGGCCAGGGCTATGAAGAAGGTTCCACCGGCACTACCGAAGGCACGCCGGACACTTCGCAGCCCTTCACTCCCGACGACACGGAATACAACATCTTCAACACCGACCGCCGTCTGGAGGCATTGCGCTCACTAGCCGAATCCATGGTGCAGGTAGATCAGAAAAAGTCCATCATCTATTTCGCCAGCGGCATGGACCGCACCGGCGTGGAGAACCAGTCCGAGTTGCGGGCCACCATCAATTCGGCGGTGCGCTCCAACGTTTCCATTTACACGCTGGACACGCGCGGCCTGCAGGCGATGGTGCCTGGCGGCGAAGCGCAACAGGCCAGCCTGCGCGGCACCTCTCCCTACTCCGGCAAGTCAACCCGCAATCAGTACAACTCGAATTTCTCTAGCCAGGAAACCCTGGTCACTTTGGCGGGCGATACCGGCGGACGCGCTTTCCTCGACAGCAACGACTTCAGCCAGGTCTTTCGCCGCGTGCAGGAGGATACGTCCACCTACTACCTGCTCGGATATCGCAGCAGCAATCCTGTACGCGACGGCCGTTTCCGCCGCATCACGGTGCGGATCAACCGGCCCGACCTGAAACTGGTTTACCGCCGCGGTTATTACGCGCCGGCTGATTTTCGGCACACCAACCGCGAAGACCGGGAGAACCAGATGGAGCAGGAACTGGCCTCCGATCTGCCCAGCACCGACCTGACCGTTTTCCTCTCCGCCGGATACTTCCGCACCGGCCGCAATAAGTTCTTCGTCCCGGTCTCCATCGTGGTGCCGGGCTCGGAGATTCCCTTCACCCGCAGCAAGGACCAGGACCGTGCCACCATTGATGTGCTGGGCGTGGTGCTCGATCCCGCCAAGCGCCCCATGGCGCGCATACGCGACACAGTGAAACTGGCCGTCCGCGGTTCGCTCGAGGTGCACCGCAAAAACGTTCAGTACGACACAGGGGTGCTGCTGCCGCCGGGCAGGTTTCATTTGAAGTTCATCGTGCGGGAAAATCAGACGGGCAGAACCGGCTCCTTCGAAACCGATCTGGTCATTCCTGACATGAAGAACGTCCCAGTCAAGATGAGCACGGTGGTGCTTGCCGCCCAGCGACAGCCGGTCAAGGGACATGAGGAGAACCCGCTGGTGCGCAGCGGCTGGGAACTGGTCCCCAGCGTGACGCACGTCTTCTCACCCAGCCAGCAGCTCTACCTCTATTTCGAGGTGTATGACCCTGCACTCGAGGGCGCCGATGAGTCTCCTGGCCCCAAGCGGGTGAGCACGAAGCCCGGCATTCGCCTGCTGACCAGCGTGGAGTTTTTCCATGGGGATAAGAAGGCTTACGAAACGCCGCTGCTAACCACGCAGCACCTCAACACCGCCGACCGCCACGCCGCCGCCTTCCAGGTGGAGGTTCCGCTCAAGGATCTGAAGCCGGGCTTCTACACCTGCCAGGTCAATGTGATTGACGATGCGGCTGGCGCTTTTCTGTTTCCGCGCCTGGCGCTCCTGGTGCGGCAGCCAGGCGATGCGGCCAAGGTGGCGTCGCAGCAGACCGAACAATCGCCCTCGCAATCGCCACAGCATTAGCCTGAGATCAGAGCGGCTGTAGCAGTCCTTCACTGCAGGCGGGCTTCGATCACGCTGTCAGGCCTGCTAGTCGGCACAATGCGCGTTATCTCAAATCCTGCTTTCGCAAACAGGTTGCGAAATGCCCGTTCCGTGCGCTCCCGCCCGCCGGGCATCAGCAGCATCTCCAGATCAAGCAGTTTGCCGAAATGCGGCTCCGGGCTCTCCGGAATCACCGAATCCACCACCAGCAATCTTCCATTCTTCTGGCCTTTCAGCGCCTGGCGGCAGTTGTCCAGAATCTTCAGCGCGGGCTCGTCATCCCAGTCATGAATGATGTGCTGCATGTAATAAGCATCGGCGCCGCTGGGGATATGCTCGAAGAAGTTACCCGTCATGGTACGGCAGCGGTGGTTGACGTTCAGCAGGCACTGCGCGCATTTGGGATCTTCCACCACGCTGGGCATGTCGAAAAGAATGCCTTTCAGCTTGGGATAGCGGGTGAGGATCTCGCACAGAATGAATCCGTGTCCGCCGGCAACGTCCATAAGTGTGTCTATTCCGGAGAAGTCGTAGGCCGCCAGCACCGCCGGTGCCAGCTGCCGGCTCATGCAGGTCATGGCAGTGTTGAAATCGTGAGCCACATCGGGCAGACCCTCTATGGCTTCAAACGCGGGCTTGCCGTAAATGTGCTCCACCGCCGGTTTGCCGGTTCTTAAGGAATACGACAGTTCCGCCCATACGTGAAAATGAAAGCGGTTTCCCATCCACAACACCAGTTCTTTGGCGCTGTCCGGCGCGTCGGCGCGAAGGGCTTCGGAGAACGGCGTGAGCGCGAAGCGGCGGCCGCCTGCTTCTGCGAAAACACCCACCATGGCCAGCGCCCGCAGCACCCGGTAGAGCGCATCCTCATTCGAGCCGGTGGCAGTCGCCAGCTCGGAAACCGGGCGCCCGCCCTTTGCCAGCAGATCCGGAATATCCAGCTTGGTCACAGCATATAGAGCTGACGAAAGCGCAAAACCATTTGCCATTTGCATTACCCGTTCGAATGCCGGGACATCCCTATGCGCTGGGGCTTGCGTGGTCGCCATCGAGATCTGCTCCAAGAACAAAATTTAGGAAAAAACGCAGTGGAACGCCTCTGCGTCTGCACGGCTAGCGACGGCGTCCGCGAGGAAAACTGCGAACGCCGCAATCGTCATGAGAGTATCACAAGACCCCAATCGCCCCTGTTTGCAGATCACGCAAAGAAGCGACATGGTTGCTGAAGGGGGTGCTACTGCTGCGTGTCCAGCGGGTGCGTGCTCTTCTGGTAAAACTCGTTCTGCAGTTGCAGGCTCGCGCTGTCCGCTTTAATGGCGCGTATCGCCTGCACCAGGCTGTTGATTTGGGCGTTCATGCGGTATTCGCCCAGTTCCTTAGTGGCCGCGGAGCCTTCCCCCGCGTAGTGGTTGGGAAACTTCGCGTACCACCAGATGCCGGTGTAAACGTTGGGCGGCAAGTGCTGCCGATTGAGGTCGGCGCCGGACTGCTCTTTGGCCCGATCCATGTGCACCAGGTCGGGACGCGAAATCAGCGTGTCGGAGGTTTCCGACTCGCCGGCATGTTCATCTACGGTGGTCTTCTTTGGCGGTCCCCCCGGCGGCAGTTCGCCATGGGCATAGATGTAGACCACGTAGTCGTGCGCTTTGTAAAGCTGCGACTGGGCGAAGAACGGCAACAGGTGTTCGTTGCCCCCGTGTCCGTTCACAATAATCACCTTCTTGCAGCCGTTGCGTGCCATCTCGTCGGTGGTTTCCTGCAGCAAATCCAACTGCATCTGCGGGCTGTAGGCAATGGTGCCCGGCTGGTGCTTGTCTTCAAAAATCTGCCCGAAGTAGTACTCGGGAAACACCACCGCGTATTCCTGCTCAGCCGCGTGCAGCGCAATGTAGCGGGCGTTGATCAGGTCGTTGCCTAAAGGAAGATGTGGTCCGTGTTTCTCCAGAATCCCAAATGGCAGCAGGCATGTGCCCCCCGCCTGGTGAATGGCCTGCACGAAGTCGGGCGCTGTCAGCTCTTCCCAGTGCACTGAAAGCTTGTTTTGCGGCCATGCCAGCAGGGCGTACACCGGTACTACCGCCAGGAGGATCAAGCATTTGCGCAGCATCAGAGGGTCTCCTCGGGCGAACCGCGCATTTTAGCACCCACACTGCGCCGTTCTGGGCAGGTTCCTCCCCTTACCTGCTATGACAACCGTTAGTTACCACGGTCAGGAATCTTCTGCCTTGCAATAGAGGTATCATTGACAGCAAGGGGCATCGGGCTGTGAAGAAGCTGAACCTGTTGGTTTCTCTGCCGACCAACGACAACGACTATCAAGTCGAGCAGGCCAACTCTGCCAAGGATGTGGCTCGGCGCCTGAACGTGGATGTGCAGATCATCGACGCGGACAACGACGCCATCACCCAGAGCCAACAACTACTTAAAGTTATCCAATCCTCCGGGGCGCGTCCGGACGCCATCATTTTTGAGCCTGCCGGCGGTACGGGCTTGCCTCAGGTGGGCGCCGCCGCGGCCGCGGCCGGTATCGGCTGGGTAATTTTGAACCGCGAAGTAGACTATATTCCCGAGCTCCGTAGGAACTGCAAGTCGCCCGTCTTCTCAATAACTTCCGACCACGAGGAAATTGGCCGTATCCAGGGACGCCAATTCGCCGCCCTTCTGCCCCAAGGCGGCTTTGTCCTGTGTATTCAAGGACCTTCGGGTAGCTCCGCTGCCCAGCAGCGGACTACGGGCATGTACGAGACCAAGCCTGCGAACGTGCAGGTGCGCATGCTAAAGGGGAAGTGGACGGAAATCAGTTCATATCAGGCGGTTTCTTCCTGGCTTCGCCTGTGCACCTCCCGCGAGATGCACATTGATTTGGTGGCGGGGCAGGATGATTCCATGGCCCTAGGCGCGCGCAAGGCTTTCCACGAGCAAACCAGCATCACCGAGCGCGACCGCTGGCTTAGCCTTCCTTATACGGGCTGCGATGGCCTGCCACAGACCGGCCAGGCTTGGGTGCGTAGCGGCCTGCTGGCTGCAACTGTGGTGAATCCTGCCAATACTGGC
>DATEGI010000303.1:0-6716 GCA_035280205.1 Terriglobales bacterium
GACCTTCAGTGTGCTGGAGACCGGCGAACTGAAGATGAAGTATGAGAGCGGCGACATGAACGCCTGCCTCTCGGAAGTATGCAGCTTCTGGTTGGCGCGCTTTCAGCAAAAGAGCGTGGCTCTATACTACCTGGCCAATGAAAAGCTGACGCCATTCGTTTTCGACTACGCCAAAGTACAGCGCGTGCTCTCCAATCTGCTGGACAATGCGGCCAAGTTCACGCCTGCGGGCGGCACGGTATGGCTGCATGCCGAGCCGCACATGTGGGAGCGGCGCGCCAACTATCTGACGCCTACAAGCCACGACCGGCGCAAACTGAAGAGCGAAATTCCCAACTCGGTGAAGGTCAGCGTCTCTGATACCGGCCCGGGGATTGCGCCGGAGTTTCACCAGGAGATCTTTGATGATTTCTTTCGTCTGGCTCAGGCCGGAGCGTCGGGCGAAGGAGTGGGGCTGGGACTGGCCATAGCCCGGCGCCTGGTGCAGGCCTTTGGGGGAAAGATTTGGGTGGAAAGCGAACAGGGTGCGGGGAGCAAATTCTGTTTCCTGCTGCCGCTGCGGCCGGCGGGCGTTCCCGCGGGAGGAGCACGATGAGCGCGTCGCCAAACATTTTGCTGGTAGACGACGAACCCGGCATGTTGCGGTACATCCGCACCCTGCTGGAAGTGGATTCCTACAAAGTGGAGACGGCCAACAGCGGTAACGACGCGCTGGAACGGGTGCAGCGGGGGCTCAGCCCCGACCTGGTGCTGCTGGACTTGCTGATGCCGGGTCTGGACGGCTTGCAGACCCTGGAGCAACTGCGTCACATGCAGCCCAGCATGAAGGTGGTGATGCTTTCCTGCGTGAGCGATACACGCAAGGTGGTGCAGGCCATTCGCCTGGGAGCGCAGGACTACCTGACGAAACCATTCCAGAAAGCCGAACTAGACGCGGTGATCAAGCAGTGCCTGCGGGCGGAGACGCCCGCCGGCGGCGAAGTGGAAGAGCTTTGCGACGATGTGTTTTTTGTGGCCGCCAGCCCGGCCATGAAGAAGATACGCGCCCAGGCGGCGCTGGTGGCGGGCGTGGACATTCCGGTGCTTCTGCTGGGAGAAAGCGGCACCGGCAAGGAAGTGCTGGCGCGTCTGATCCACAAGCTCTCACCGCGCGCGCACCGCACGTTCCTGAAAGTGAACTGCGCGGCCGTGCCCGCCGATCTGCTGGAAAGCGAGTTGTTCGGGTACGAGGCCGGCGCTTTCACCGGCGCCACTCATCCCAAGCCGGGCAAGTTCGAGCTGTGCAACAAGGGCACGATTCTGCTGGATGAAATCGGCGAGATGCCGCCCCTCCTGCAGGCCAAGCTGCTGCACGTTTTGCAGGACCAGCAGTTTTCCCGGCTGGGCAGTCGCTCGGTGATCAAGGTGGATGTGCGCATCCTGGCCGCCACCAACATCAATATTCCGGAGGCCCTGGCCAACAAGCGGCTGCGCGAGGACCTTTACTACCGGTTGAACGCTTTCACCCTGCAGCTGCCGCCGCTGCGCGAGCGCAAAGAAGAAATTCCGCTGCTGCTTAAGCATTTCATGTCGCGCATGGCCGAGCATTATGCGCGGCCTCCCATGACGCTTTCGCCCAAGCTGCTGCAGCGCTGCCTGGAGCACCCATGGCCCGGCAACCTGCGCGAGCTGAGCAACTTCGTGAAGCGGTTTTTGATTCTCGGTGACGAGGACGTGGCCATCAACGAACTGCACCCGCAGTCCGATGGCGGCGCGGGTGCGGGCAGGGATGGAGCCGATTCCGGCGGCGGGCTGAAGTCGCTGGCCCGCAGCGCCAAGGACGAAGCCGAGGCCGCAGCCATCACTCAGGCGCTGGAACAGACCAACTGGAACCGCAAACAGGCGGCTGCGCTGCTCAAGATCAGTTACAAGGCGCTGCTCTATAAGATCCGCCAGTACGGCATTGCCGAACCGCAACGCCACCACAAGCTGACCGCGGGGGCGTAACTCCGCGCCGTTCTCGAAGCGCAAGGTCGTTCGGGCTTGTCTCGCAAGCTCGACATCCTCCCTCGGGATGAGGGACGAACGGCTTCAACGTTGCATGTAAGCCACGACGTTTACCCGGCCAGGTCTGGAGTGTCCTTTCAGGTAAGAAAAAATGCATAGGTTCTTCGGTCGCGCTTCCTTCGCAAGCTCGGTCGCGCTCGCTCAGAATGACAGGGGGGTGAAGGGGAGTTCGGTGCGGCACGCCTGAAAGCGTGCCCTGATAGGAAACTTCCCGCCGCTCCGGTCGCGCTTCCTGTGCACCTCTGAAGGCTGCTTGATACGTATCTCCTCTACCGCACGGACGCGTTTCCTCGCAGGGCTTGGTCGCGCGTCGGCTCTTTTGGCAACGCTGACCCAGGGCTCACGCCCTGGGCTAAAACCTGTTTCGCCCTCCGGGCTGGATGTTAATTAGCCAAACTCCTTCGTGCGGTCAGATCCACCGGTCTCGGAGAGACCGGCTGACAGTAGCCCGCCAGTTTACTGGCGGGGAAAGCACGGAACAGGGGACAGTGCCGTAGGCACGACTGAACTGGTTTGCCCCAACGGATGTTCTCAGTCGTCCCTAGCGGGACTGGATTCTGGAAACCACCACTCCCGCCACTACAAGTGGCGGGCTCCTTTCAGGGCGTCCTGACCGGACGCGAAAGATACAAGGCGTCCCCATCTGGAATGACGAAAACCTGCGTATTGCAAAGTCGAAAGGTCCGTCCCAAGGAACAACGGAAGTGAGCAGCACTGCGGCTGAAGCCGGACTCATGTTGAACCTGGTTCGGCACGCCTGAAAGGCGTGCCCTGATACGGAGCTCCCGGCGGCTCGCTGCGATGTTCTCAGCCGTCCCTAACGGGACTGGATTTTGGAAACCGCCATTCCCGCCACTGAAGTGGCGGGCTACTTTCAGGGTGTCCCTGCCGGGACGCCAGAATGCAGGTTATCGCACTTGGAATCACGAAACCCTGTGTAGGCCGCAGAATACCCGTCCCTTGCGCTACAATCGCCAGCTACACAAAAGCGGCCGCAAGCAGAGCCAAAACTACACAGAGAGGCAAAAAAATGCGCAAGAGTTCCTTATCCCGCCGCGATTTTATGGTGCTGGGCGCGGGCGCGGCTGCCGCCGGCCTGGCCGCCAAGGTCACTGTTCTGGAACCGAAAGCCCTGTGGGCGTCGCCGCGACCGGTGCCGCCCAGCGACGTGGTGCGCTTCGCCTCCATCGGCACGGGCATTCGCGGCTGCGAACTGCTGCAGTCCTCATTGTCGGTGCCGGGCATCGAGTGCGTGGCGGTGTGCGATCTCTACGATTCGCGTCACCAGGCGGCGCAGGAGGCGGTGCAGAAACAGGTGCCGGCGACGCGCAATTACCACGAAATCCTCAACCGCAATGACGTGGACGCGGTGTTTGTGGCGGTCACCGACCACCAGCACCGCAAGGTAGTGGAGGACGCCTGCGCCGCGGGCAAGGATGTTTACTGCGAGAAGCCCATGTCGCACACGGTGGAGGACGGTTTTGCCATCGTGGATGCGGTACACAAGAACAAGCGCATGCTGCAGGTGGGCAGCCAGCGCGTGAGCTCCATTCTCTACGCGAAGGCCAAGGAAATTTACGATTCCGGCAAGCTGGGCGAGGTGGATTGCATCGAGGCGTACTGGGACCGCAACAGCGCCAGCGGGGCCTGGGTTTACCCCATCCCGCCGGACGCCAGCCCGACGACGATTGACTGGAACGCTTTCCTCGATGGCGCACCCAAGCGGCCTTTCGACCCGGTGCGCTTTTTCCGCTGGCGCTGCTTTGAGGATTACGGCGAGGGCCTGGCGGGCGACCTGTTCGTGCACCTGATTTCCGGCATTCACTTCATTACCGGCACCAACATGGTGGCGCAGCGCGCGCAATCGGCCGGCGGCCTGTTCCGCTGGAAGGACGGCCGCGACTTCCCCGACCTGATCGAAACCTTTTACGATTACCCCAAATTCCGGACCATGCTGCGCTGTAACCTGAACAATGATGGCGGCGAGTTTATTGGCTTCTACGGCACCAAGGGAACGCTGATCATCAAGGATTCAACCCTTACCTACACGCCGCAGGACACGCGGCCACAGCCGGAGTCGTATTCGATTTTTGGCTGGCCCAAAAGCCTGCGCGACCAGTACCTGAAGCAGTGGGAGCAGGACCATCCCCAGCCCCAACCACTGCACTTCAGCGTGGACGAGGAAGCGGAAACCTTCGCCGTACCCAAGGGCTACGACGATATTGCCGACCACCAGGCGAACTTCTTCAACGCCGTGCGCACGCGCAAGCCGGTGGTGGAGAACGAAATTTTCGGCAATAACGCCGCGCTGGGATGCCACCTGTCGAATTATGCGTACTTCAATAAGACGATTGCGGTGTGGGACCCGGAGGCGAAGAAGATAAGAGCGTAGAAGTTGTTGCCGCGCTCGCTCGCCCTTGCGGGCTCGCTCGCGCGGAACATCTTTTAAAACGCCTGAACCCAGGGCTGAGGCCCTGGACTAGGTTCTGTTTCGCCCTCGCGGGCTGGATCATGCAGTGGTCAAGAACTACGGATCACATTGGATCCAGGTTTCCGGGCACGACCCGCGAAACCTCGGACTTCCTGCTTCACCAAACCTCAGCTTCGGGTTGTGTTTCAAGGTCTCTGGGCGCAGTTATCGAAACCTGCGAAACCTTGAAACCTGCGAAACCTTGAATCTCCTACTTCACCACCAACTTCAGTTTGGTGGTGTGGGTAGCCCCCCCGGTGCCTGTTCCTGAAATCGCTGAGATGGTGATGTTGTAAGTCCCGGCGGGCGTGAAGGGCGGCACAGTGGGCTTGCTGCTGGAGCTGCCGCAGGCGGGCTGCAGCATGGTTAAGCCCAGCACCACGACAAGCAGCAAAATTCCGGCCAGTTTGCGCCGCCGGCCATCCCCACTCAAGGAGAAGCCGAGGAACGCAATGCCGCCCAGCGGCAGCATGACAGCATACATTCGGGGCAGATTACGCTCGAAGAGAGATGCGGTGGTACCCGGAGGCAGCGCGGTGGTGGAGATGGTCAGAGACGAGGTCACGGGCGTGCTATTAGGTGTCACCGGATTGGTGGAGAAGGCGCACAGGGCCGCGGTGGGCACTCCGCCGGAACATTTCAGATTAACCCCATTGGGGAAAGCAGCGCCCTGAGGAAGGGGACCCACAGTGACAGTGTAGGTGGCGGCCTGACCAGCAGGGGTGCTCGCCGTGGTGGGGCTTACGGCAACGACGAAGTCATTGACGTTCACGCTGGCGCCTACCGTAGTGCTGCCGATCGTCGAACCGCTGCTCAGGCTGCCGGTGTCGCTGATGGGACCCGCTGAGGTGGGCGCGATGTGCACGGTGACGGTGGCGCTGGCGTTCAAGGCTAGCTGGCCGAGGCTGCACGCCAGGGTGGAGCCTGCGGGAGCGGAGCACGTTCCCTGGCTGGGAGTGGCACTCTGGTAAGTTCCATTGCCCGGAAGAGAATCGGTGAACACAATGGCTGTGGCGATATCCGGGCCCTGGTTGGTAATAGTGAAGGTGAAGGCAACGGCGTTGCCGATGCCGACAGGATCAGGACTGCCTGCTGCCGTCATGGCCAGAGTGCTGACCCCGGCGAAGTGGGCCACGAAGGCATCGGTGCCGCCCTGCACCGTGGCTTGATAAGCGCCGGCGGTAGCCAGACCTGCAACGGTAGCGTCGCCGGCGACGTAGGGATTTCCGTCCACATCCACCGCGATACCAGTGCCGTGGTCGGTCCCGGCGCCGCCGAGGTAACTGACAAACTGCGCGGTGCCGGTGACGTCAAATTCGGCCACAAAGGCATCCGTACCGCCACCGCTGGCGGCCTGGGTAGGCTTCACGGTAGTTACGGTTCCGGAGGTGGAGCCAGTCACGAAGCTGTTCTGGTTGGCGTCTACCGCAATGCCCAGACCGCTGGTGCCGGCGCTTTGACCGATGTAAGTGGACCAGATCAGGGAAGTACCCGCAGACGCTATCTTGGTGACAAAAGCGTCGGTGGTGCCCCCAAACGTCCCTTGATAAAGGGCGCCCCCGGTGGCGGTCACCGTCGGAAAATTCGTGGAAGTCGTGGAGCCGGTCACATACGCATTGCCGCCAGAGTCAGCCGCGATAGCGGTGCCGATATCCGTGCCGTTGCCTCCGAGATAAGTCAGGAACAGAGCGGGAAGCGTGCCATTGGGATTGAGCTTGGCGACGAACGCGTTTTCGGCCCCCCTCAGCGACGACTGATAAGCATTAACCACCGGCATATCGGTGTAGTTGGTGCCGCCGGTGATGTAGGCATTGCCGCTGGGGTCAACGACGATGCCTCCTCCGTCGGTCATGGCGGAGCCGCTGAACGGTGTACTTCCTCCGACATAGGTCGTGTACACGCGGCTGGCCGCACCCTGCTTGCCGGTATTAAGTTTAGCGACGAAAAATTCGCTGCTGCCGGTCAGGTTGCCGGGACGAGTGACGTTGGCGAAATCGGTGGACTGTGTGGTTCCGGTCACAAACACCGTGCCGGCAAGCGGTCCCACGGCCACGCCGCTGGCCGCATCCGCATTGCTGCCCGACAGGTAGGTGGAATACACCAGGCCGCTCCCGCGGCTGTTCAATTCAGTGACAAAGACGTCGCCGGCCCCCTTCGGCGAACTCTGGTAAGCGCTGCCCGGGGTGACCGGGAAGTCGCC
>DATEGI010000304.1:0-2761 GCA_035280205.1 Terriglobales bacterium
CAGCGCCATTCCCGCTCGCCCGCGCCGCCACCATAAAAAGGGTGCCAGGAGCAGCAAGGAGAAGGTAGTGCGCGTCTGGGCCAGGATTACCGGTTGGATGGAGCGCAGCCCTTGCGCCCCCGCCAGCAAGCGCCCGGTGAATGCGGCACGCCCCAGCGTGGCGGAGACGCCGAAGCAAAGTGCGGCCGCGGCGATGTAGAGATAACCGCGGAGAGAGTGGGCCTTAGCCGGCAAGAAGTTCGTCGAGGCGTTCCGGGTCAAAGCCGATCATCACCTCCTGCCCGATCACCAGCGTGGGCGTAGAGCGGCTTTGGTAGGTCTCCACCAGCTCTCGGACGGCGTTGGCATCGGTGCTGACGTCGCGCTCCTCGAACTCGATACCTCTCGCCGAGAGGTAGGCCTTTACGGTTCGGCAGGGCGGTCAGCCGGGTTGGGTGAAAACGATTATGGGGTTTTTCATAGCCCGCTCTTACGGGGTCCTAGACTATCAGAACCTCGAATTAAATTCTCAGAGGTATTCGATGACAGCGGTGATGGCAGCTGTTTTCTGCAGCATGGCGGAAACTGAGCAATATTTCTCCTTGGACAGACGAACAGCATCCTCCATGCCTTTCCTTGAGACCTGGCCTCCGACGCGGTAGATGAGTTTGATTGAGGTGTACACAGTGGGCGGCTCGGGGGCGCGCTCCGCCTCTGCCCGCACTTCCAGCGAGGTAAAGGGCTCGCGCTTTTTGCGCAGGATGTTCACCACGTCCGTGGCGGTGCAGCCGCACAAGCCAATCAGCACAAGTTCCATCGGGCTGTTCGCGGTTTTCTCCGTGGCCGCGTCCAGCACCACGGCATGGCCGCTGGATGCCTCGCCCAGAAAGCGCTCGTTATCAGTCCACTTCGCGTAAGCAGTGATCATGGTCATTTCTTCAATTGCTATTTCTGAATTATCTCGTGTTGTCAGTCTGAGGTTCAGGATGGATGAGAACTCGGAACAGCTGCGGCGCGTCCTGCTTGAAGCGGATCTCCAATTCCGTGATCACATCGTGCACTTGCGCCAGGGGCAGATTGTCGGACATAGTTACGTGACAGGAAAGGTACAGCCGCCCGCGAACACGCTTAATCTGAACGTCATGTAAATCAAGTACTTCCTTAAAATCCCTAACAATTCGCTTGAGCCTGCGCTCGAGGTCGCGGTTTTCCCCGATCTCGTCCCCCGGCTCAATAGTTGAAGGCTCGCTTTCAATGTGGGTGAGGATGGAGGAGATCTCGGGCACCTCGTCGCGGATTTCCGTTTCGAGGATGGTTACCCGGTCATGTGCCTGCAGCAGGCTTAGCTGCTCGTCCATTTCAAGGTGCTGTTCCACATGCAGCTTCCCGCCCAGATCCTGCACGCTGACATCATGCACGTTGAGGTTGTTGCGCATGGCCACGGCGCGGATCCGATCGAATATGTTTTCCCCACCGTGCGCCTGGGGAATGGAGTACACCATGACGTCCGCCTCGGGCAATACGCGGTGCACCGCCGCTTTAACCGAGTGCGCCATCTGCTCTGAGCGCTGAAAGGTGAGGTTCCTTCCTAAGCCGACGGAAACATCGGCGAAATAGTGGTTGCCCGAGCGGCGGATGCGCACCCGGTCTAACTCCAGCACCCCTTCGAGCTTAGAGATTTCGTCAATGATGCGGGAGCGCACCCCGGTGGGTGCGGCGTCCAGCAGGGCGTCAATGGTCTTGCGCGCCAGCCGCGAACTCACGTACATGATGACACAGGCCACGAACAAAGCGGCGATCGGGTCGGCATCGCGCAGCCAATCCACCCCCAAGGCACGGCCCAGTTTCACCAGCAGCAGGCCTAGCACCACGACCGCGCTCGACCATATGTCGGTGCTGAAGTGCAGGGCGTCCGCTTCCAGCGCCTGACTATCGTATTTGACGGCTATCCGCCCCAGCGAGCGCGAGCGCCAAAAATCCACTCCCATGGACAAGAACATGACCAGAAAAGCGGCGATGCTGGGCTCGATTTCGATGTGACGGTAAAAGAGCCGGACGATGGCCTCGTAGATAATCCACACACAGGTGAGCAGCAGCAGGCCGGTTTCCAGGAAAGCGGAAAAACTCTCCACCTTGCCATGACCATACTGATGGTCAGCGTCGGCAGGTTTGTCCGAGACACGCACGGAAAAAAGCGTTATCAGGGCGGCAATCAGGTCCAGCCCGGAATGGGCAGCTTCGGAGAGAATTCCCAGGCTGCCGGTGGAGATGCCGACAACCACTTTCAGGGCAGTAATGCCGATCGCGGCCACTACCGAGTTGGCGGCCACGGCACGCTTTTCCGCGCGCATCGAGTCGGGGGTCAGGATGGCGGGACCGGCCATTGGCAAGATTATCTCTTTTCCCTGCCCGCTGCGCCAAACATCCTTGTGCTCCGCGGCGCTTCCGGCCGCTACTTTTCGACGGCGGCAAAATCCACGATCTGCTTCAGAACTTCTACAGGAATGCCCAGGTTGGTGCCACGGCCGTTGATGAATAAGGTCGGCGTCCCGGTTACCCCTACGGCCTTGCCCAGGGCCACCGCCTGTTCCACACGCTGTCGGGTCGCCGGCTCAGCCGCGCAGGTGGCTGCAGCTTTCCCGTTCGCTCCGGCGGCGGTGGCCAGTTCCGTCAGCTTCTCGTCGGCGTTCGACTCCGTAATGTTCTGCTGCTGGTTATAAACGCTGTCCACAAACTTCCAATATGCGGCCGTATTTTCCCGCCCCACGCAGTCGGCGAAGGA
>DATEGI010000305.1:0-8028 GCA_035280205.1 Terriglobales bacterium
AATCGCCCTGCCCACCGGCGTGCAGCAAGCCAAAGTGCTCACAGCGGGAGGCGCGCCCGGCGCGAACGTCCCGCAAGTGGATAAGAGCGCCGTGAAGGACCGCCGCCTGGTGGTGCTCTTCTTCGACCTCAGCTCCATGCAGCCGGAAGAGGTGGACCGCGCGGCAAAGGCGGCGGAGGATTACGTCAACAAGCAGATGGCCCCCGCCGATCTGGTTGCGGTGGCTTCGCTCGACTCCTCGCTGCTCGTAAACCAGGATTTCACTTCTGACCACGCGCTGCTGCTGAAAGCGGTGGATGGCTTCAGTTCCAACAGCGGCCAGGGATACGAAGAAGGGTCCACCGGCGATACCGAAGGTACACCGGACACCTCCCAGCCCTTCACCCCCGACGACACGGAATACAACATTTTCAATACCGACCGCCGTCTGGAGGCGCTGCGCGTGCTGGCCGAATCCATGGCACAGGTGGATCAGAAGAAATCCATCATCTATTTCGCCAGCGGCATGGACCGCACCGGCGTGGAGAATCAATCAGAGCTGAGAGCCACCATCAATTCGGCCGTGCGTTCAAACGTTTCCATTTACACGCTGGACACGCGCGGCCTGCAGGCCATGGTGCCTGGCGGGGATGCGCAGCAGGCCAGCCTGCGTGGCACTGCGCCCTATTCGGGGAAGTCAACCCTGAATCAATACAATTCGAATTTCTCCACCCAGGAAACCCTGGTCACTCTCGCGGGCGATACCGGCGGGAAGGCTTTCCTTGACAGCAACGATTTCAGCCAGGTCTTCCGCCGCGTGCAGGAAGACACATCTAACTACTACCTGCTCGGCTATCGCAGCAGCAATCCTGTGCGCGACGGCCGTTTCCGGCGCGTCACCGTGCGCATCAAGCGGCCCGACGTGAAGCTCGTGTATCGCCGCGGCTATTACGCGCCGGCTGATTTTCGCCACACCAACCGCGAAGAACGCGAGAACCAACTGGAGCAGGAATTGGCCTCCGACCTGCCCAGCACCGACTTGACCGTTTTCCTCTCCGCCGGTTACTTCCGCACCGGCCGCAACAAATTCTTTGTGCCGGTCTCAATCGTGGTGCCGGGCTCGGAAATTCCCTTTACCCGCAGCAAGGACCAGGACCGCGCCACCATGGATGTGCTGGGCGTGGTGCTCGACCCCGCCAGGCGCCCGATGGCGCGCGTGCGCGACACCATGAAACTGGCCATCCGCGGTTCGCTCGAGGTGCAACGCAAAAACGTCCAGTACGACACCGGCGTGCTGCTGCCGCCGGGCAAGTTTCATTTGAAGTTCATCGTGCGGGAAAACCAGACGGGCAGAACCGGCTCATTCGAAACCGATCTCGTCATTCCAGATATGAAGAATGCGCCGCTGAAGATGAGCACGGTGGTGCTCGCCTCCCAACGCCAGCCTGTCAAGGGCCATGAGGAAAACCCGCTGGTGCGCGGCGGCTGGGAACTGGTGCCAAGCGTGACTCACGTTTTCTCGCCCAACCAGCAACTCTACCTCTATTACGAGGTGTATGACCCTGCGCGCGAGGAAGGCAATGAAGCTGCGGGGCCGCTGCACCGCGGCAAAATGAATTCTGGTGTTCGTTTGCTAAGTAGTGTTGCGTTTTTTCAGGGGAATAAGAAGGCTTACGAAACGCCGCTGCTGACTACACAGCAGCTCACCGCCGACCGCCACGCCGCCGCCTTCCAGGTTGAGGTTCCGCTCAAAGACCTGAAGCCCGGCTTCTACACCTGCCAAGTCAATGTAATTGATGACGCGGCCGGCGCTTTTCTGTTTCCGCGGTTGGCGCTGCTGGTGCGGCAGCCGGGTCAGGCAAGCAAAGCAGCCTCTGCGGACGCGGCAGGAGGCCAGCCCTCTGCGTCTCCGCAGACGCCACATCGCTAGCAATTGAAATCATCTCGCAATACGCCTTACTGCAGACGGGCTTCGATAACGCTGTCAGGTCTGTGAGTGGGCAGAATGCGCGTAATCTCAAATCCTGCCTTGGCAAACAGCGTGCGAAATTCCCGTTCCGTGCGCTCTCGGCCGCCGGGCATCAGCAGCATCTCCAGGTCGAGCAGTTTGCCGAAATGCGGCTCCGGGCTCTCCGGAATCACCGAATCCACCACCAGCAATCTTCCATTCTTCTGGCCTTGCAGCGCCTGTCGGCAGTTGCCCAGGATCTTCAGCGCGGGCTCATCATCCCAGTCGTGGATGATGTGCTGCATGTAATAGGCATCGGCGCCCCCGGGAATGTGCTCGAAGAAGTTGCCGGCGATGGTGCGGCAGCGATGGTTCACGTTTAGCAGGCACTGGGCGCATTTCGGGTCTTCCACCACGCTCGGCATGTCAAAAAGAATGCCCTTCAGCTTGGGATACCGGTTAAGAATCTCGCACAGAATAAAGCCGTGCCCGCCGGCAACATCCATAAGCGTGTCAATGCCGGAGAAGTCGTAGGCCGCCAGCACCGCCGGAGCAAGTTGCCGGCTCATGCAGGTCATGGCCGTGTTGAAATCGTGAGCCACATCGGGCAGATCCTCTATGGCTTCAAAGGCCGGCTTGCCGTAAATGTGGTCCACCGCCGGCTTGCCGGTCTTCACGGAATAGGGTAGGTCCGACCACACGTCAAAATGGAAGCGATTGCCCATCCACAGCACCAGTTCCCTGGCGCTATCCAGTGTGTCGGAGCGCAGCGCTTCCGAGAAAGGCGTAAGCGCGAACCCGCGGTCGCCTGTTTCTGCGAAAACCCCCACCATGGCCAGCGCTCGCAGCACGCGGTAGAGCGCATCTTCGTTGGCCTTCGTCGCGGCAGCCAATTGGGAAACCGCCCGCGGACCGTGTGCCAGCAGATCTGGAATATTCAGCTTGGTCACGGCATACAAAGCTGAGGAAAGTGCAAAACCAGTTGCCATTTGCATTACCCGCTCAAATGCCGGGACATCGCTGCGTGCCGGGGCTTGCGTTGTTGCCATTCTGTTTGCTCCAGGGAATGATTTTTGGCAGAAAACTACGGAAGAACAGGTCTACATCAAGGCAGGGCTAAGACGTGCGCCATGCCCCTAGAGAATAGCACAGAGCGGGAATGATCTGGTCGGAAAACACCCCGCTTCAGGCCCTCAGCCCAGTTGAAACTGCCAGGCAACAGCAATCCGCTTGAGAGCCAGTTTTTTCCTGATGAATGTCTCTGCTCACGAGGGTACACATCTGGAGACAACTCCCGCACAATTCAGCAACATCCTTCTCGTTTTGTGGATACAATGTGGTTCGTCGTCGTGGGGCCATTCCTTCCTGGTGAATCGAAATTAGGAAAATGTTGATTTCAGCGCCGCGGTCTGGGAGCCGTTTTCCAGAATGCGTGCGTATGCCCTGGTTGCAGTCAGCGAGGCTAAACTGCGAATGAAGGTGCACCTGGTTAATCCTAGCGACGTCTCCTTCGGTACTGCTGTAATCACCCCCCGTTGGCTCTACGTGCTGGCTGGAGCCACGCCCAGAGAGTTTGGCGATCCTCTCTTGGTGGATGAAACTCTGGAAAAATTCAATTACGAAACCGTGCAGAGCGGCGACGTGGTGGGCATTGGCATTCATACCGCTAACGCGCTCCGGGGCTACGAGATCGGCCGGCAAGTGCGAGCCCGCGGCGCTTACGTAATTTTTGGCGGCATTCACGCCACCTTGTACCCGCAAGAAGCGACGGAACTGGGAGCCGCCCACGCGGTGGTGACCGGCGATGGCGATGTGGCGTGGCCCCTGGCGCTGGCCCATTGCCGCCAAGGCAAGCCCCAGTCCGTCTACCATGGCGGCCGTATTGAGGCCGGCAGTTTTTTGCCGGCACGCTGGGACCTGGTTCCGCGTAATCGCTACATGTGGGCCTCCGTGCAGACGGTTCGCGGGTGTCCCAAACATTGTTCCTTCTGTTCCGTGTGGCGTACGGACGGGCAACGCCCGCGCCAACGCTCCTCTGAGGTGGTGATCGAGGAAATTGTGCAACTCCGGCGCCTCGGCTTCCGCTTTGTAGCCTTGGCTGATGACAACTTTTATCCCGTCACCCTCACCGACCTCCGCCTCGCGGCTGAGCAGGGCAACACCGCCCGGCTGCAGGAGTTGCGCGCCCTCCGCCAGGAGCGCTTCCAATTAATGGCACGGCTCGCGCAGCTTCCATCCGACATGATTTTCTTCACCCAGATCACCATGGAAGCCGCCGAAGACCCGGATTTCCTGGACGCCATGCGCGCGGCGCACATCAAGGGCGCTCTCGTCGGCGTGGAATCGGTTACCCCCGAAGGACTGAAAAATGTCTTCAAGGACTTCAATTCAGCCGGAGAAAGCCTGGTCGAACGCCTCCAGACCTTCCAGAGCCATGGCGTGCGCGTGCTCGGTTCCTTCATTTTTGGCCTGCCCAGCGATCGTCCTGAAACTTTTAACGCCACGGCGGAGATCGCCCAGCGCGCCCAGGTCACCTTTGCCCAGTTTGTGATGTTGACTCCTTTTCCCGGTACCGTGGACTTTGATCGCTGGGAGAAGAGTATGGGCGATCATCCCCCGCAAATTGCCGGTGTTCCCATTACCCGGCGCTGGCTCATACCGACGGCCCATCGCCCCAAACTGTATTGGGCCCACCCCGTCATGTCTGCCGAGGAAGTGCGCGATCATACCCAGAAAGTTTGGGATAACTTCTACAGTCTAAAGTCCATCTGGCGACGGGCGCACTTCCTCAAATCGCGCCGTAGCCAGTTGGCCTTCGTTCTCATATCCAAAATCTATCGCCAGATGTACGCCGATACGGGAATAGCCACCGATAGTGCCCGCGTCGCCTGGTCGGCGCGCTGGGCGCGCTGGCTGGCCAAGCCCTGCCGCCGCCTCTTTGCCGCTGAACCTATGCCCGGTCTGCAGGTGCCCGCGATGGCGGATGCGGTAATCGGCTCCCGCTTTACCGCTGAGGCTATCGGGCTAGACCCAATAGGCGATGCGCCGCCGTCCGCCTGCAGTAATTAGGGCGCCTCCTCAAGGCTCGGCCGCGCCCGGCGTTATGAGGAAACTCTGCGGGGCACGCGAAAAAGAAGCGACACAATCCTGGACCTGCTGGCGGCGTCTGCCTCCGTATTTATCATGAGGGCAGGGGGATACCATGTTTGACAAAAGGTGGATTTCTACCGCACTCATCTGTGCATGCAGCGTGCTCGCATTCGGCCAGCAACGCAGCCGCGACGAAAATGCCGCCATTCGATGTTAAGCCGGGCGAACCGCTGGCGGTGCCTTACCCGCCGAAATAGCTCTCCCGCGAGGAGCCGCTATTGCTGTGTGTCCAGCGGGTGCGTGCTCTTCTGGTAAAACTCGTTCTGCAACTGCAGGCTGACGCTGTCTGCTTTAACGGCACGAATCGCCTGCGCCACGTCGTGGATTTGAGCGCTCATGCGGTATTCGCCCAGTTCCTTAGTCGCCGCCGAACCTTCTCCCGCGTAGTGGTTGGGGAACTTCGCATACCACCAGATACCGGTGTAAACGTTGGCGGGTAAGTGTTGGCGGTTGAGGTCGGCGCCGGACTGCTCTTTCGCCCGATCCATGTGCGCCAGGTCGGGGCGCGAAATCAACGTGTCGGAGGTTTCTGACTCGCCGGCATGCTCATCCACGGTAGTCTTCTTCGGCGGCCCGCCCGGCGGCACTTCGCCGTGGGCGTAGATGTAAACCACGTAGTCGTGCGGTTTATAGAGCTGCGACTGGGCAAAAAACGGCAGCAGGTGCTCGTTGCCGCCGTGCCCGTTCACAATGATGACCTTTTTGCAGCCATTGCGTGCCATCTCGTCGGTGGTTTCCTGCAGCAAGTCCAACTGCATCAGTGGGCTATAAGCAATGGTGCCCGGCTGGTGCTTAGCTTCAAAAATCTGCCCGAAATAGTATTCGGGAAACACCACCGCGTATTCCTGCTCCGCGGCGTGCAGAGCAATGTAGCGGGCATTGATCAGGTCGTTGCCTAAAGGCAGATGTGGGCCGTGTTTCTCCAAAATTCCAAACGGCAGCAGGCATGTGCCCTGAGCCTGGTGAATGGCGCGCACGAAATCGGGAGCTGTCAGTTCCTCCCAGTGCACGGAAAGCTTGTTTTGCGGCCACGCCAAAAGGGTGAAAAAAGGTACTACCGCCAGGAGGATCAGGCATTTGCGCAGCATCAGAGAGTCTCCTCGGGCGAACCGCGCATTCTAGCACCGGCGCGAACACCCAATCTCCCCTTCGCGTGGGCGGGAAATAAGACCTTACCGACGTAAGCATCTTCTGCTCACAACCGGGGTATGATTATGAAAAGGGGCATCGGGTCGTGAAGAAGCTGAATTTGCTGGTTTCGCTGCCGACCAACGATAACGATTATCAAGTCGAACAGGCCAACTCTGCCAAGGATGTGGCTCGGCGCCTGAATGTGGATGTGCAGATCATCCAGGCCGATAACGACGCTATCACCCAAAGCCAGCAGCTGCTTAAAGTTATCCAATCATCCGGGCCGCGGCCCGACGGTATTATTTTTGAGCCTGCCGGCGGCACGGGTTTGCCCCAGGTGGGCGCCGCCGCGGCTGCGGCGGGCATTGGCTGGGTGGTTTTGAACCGCGAAGTGGACTACATTCCCGAGCTGCGCAGGAACTGCAAAGCGCCCATCTTCTCAATCACTTCCGACCACGAGGAAATTGGCCGCATCCAGGGACATCAATTTGCCGCCCTTCTGCCCCAGGGTGGCTTTGTCTTGTGTATTCAAGGGCCTTCCGGCAGCTCCGCGGCCCAGCAGAGAACCACGGGCATGTACGAGACCAAACCTGCGAACGTGCAGGTACGTATGCTGAAGGGGAAATGGACGGAAATCAGCTCCTACCAGGCGGTCTCTTCCTGGCTTAAGCTGTGTACCTCCCGCGAGATGCACATTGATTTGGTGGCCGGGCAGGATGATTCCATGGCTCTGGGCGCCCGCAAGGCCTTCCAGGAACAAACCAGCATTACCGAGCGCGACCGCTGGCTTAGCCTTCCTTATACCGGCTGCGATGGCCTGCCACAGACCGGCCAGGCTTGGGTGCGTAGCGGCCTGCTGGCTGCAACTGTGGTGAATCCTGCCAATACTGGCATGGCGATTGAGATGTTTGTGCATGCTGTTAATAGCGGCTTGCAGCCCGCTGAACGCACCTTTACGCAGCCGGAGTCCTTTCCTCCCCTGGAAGCGCTCGCGGGCAAACGCAGTAAACCGCTTGGCTCGTCGCGCTGATCTTTTGTACCTCTGCAGTTAAAAAGGCGGAGAAGCGTAGTAGTACAACTACGGATAGGGGTGTTCCAGCTAATAATAGGGGTGGTCAGTCCGACAACTAGCTCTTGGTGACCTGTTCGCTGGTCTTGTCGCTGACGCTGGCGGTTGTGGCGGCGGCTTTGGGTTCGTCGCGCAGACCTTCCTTCAGCGCCTTGATGCCTTCGCCGATCCCTTTTCCCAATTCGGGAAGCTTTTTGGGGCCGAAGACAAACAGGGCGATCGCGAAGATCACCAGCAGGTGCATGGGTTGGAATAGGCCTTCAAACATCTGTACCTCCGGGGAATCAGAGCCGGGTAAATGCCTCAGTACACGTTACAAGAGGTCCGAAAGCTAGTCAAATACGTGAATTTGGATGTTCCCACCGCCTACAGTTCCGGGCCGACCTTACTGAAGTAACGCACACCATGCCATGATGCTGGCTTTCTTTGCATTCACTGTGCAGTATGAGCACAAAGACAGCCGCCAAAAATTCGGGCTTCTTAACTGTTTGAGAATCATTCTCAAACTGAGATGAAAATTGAGGCTTAGGAACTGCTAAGTGCTTTTTTTCCATGGGCTTCCTTTTGGCATAGCAAGTGCCACTTCGTAACGCGTGTTGTGCGGTCGAACCTGGCCGCAGGACACACACATCCTCTGGCCCGGCCTTACCACCGTGCCAGCAGCGCAGGAGAGGCAGCATGGATCCCAACCGGTCATCCTGGAACCCAGAAAGCCAATCGAATACGCAAGTGCCGCGCCGGAACACCACGC
>DATEGI010000306.1:0-6136 GCA_035280205.1 Terriglobales bacterium
CATGACTTTTTCAGTGAGCACGCGGCGCACGTACAAGCTGATAAACGCGAGCTGGCCTACGAAGAGCTGCTGATCGGGGAAGGCAGCGACTGGAACTGGTGGTACGGGCCGGAACACCACTCGGTGAATGATCGCGACTTCGACGAGCTTTACCGCAAGCATCTGGCCAATGTCTATCAGGCGCTGGGGGCGGCGCCGCCAGAGCATCTGGCTCATCCCATTTATGCCGGGGTGGCGCGTCCGGTGTACGTGCCGCAGACAGCTTACATTCATCCGCGCATTGAAGGCGACCTGGTGCGCTACTTCGCCTGGCTGGGAGCGGCCATGTACACAGCTGACCGGCGCTCGGGCTCGATGCACGGCAAGCAGTTCGTGCTGGACGCGGTGTATGCCGGAATTGACGAGCGGTACCTCTACGGGCGAATGGATTTTGCGGATGCGCCGCCCAAAGAGCGCTGCGAGATTTTGGTGAACCTGGAAGTGTGGCCGGAAAAAGCGAAGCAGGCGGCGCGCACGCTGTGCCTGGAGGTTTCTTGCATGGACGGCGAGATTTCCGCATGGCACCTGCGGGAAACGGCTACCGGCGAGGTGGTGGCGGGGTCGGGGCAAAGTTCAGGCGCGGCGGAGCTGGTGCTGCGCAAGAATTTCGAATTCAAGTTGCCGCTGGAGTGGCTCGCGCCGCAATTTGCGGATACGGATGGCGCTTCAGCGTCCTCCAGCCGGTTGCGGGTGCGCTTCAGCCTATGGCGCGACCGCTTGCCTATTGATGCGCTGCCGCTGGAAGGATGGATTGAACTGCACCTGCTGAGCGAGCGGGAACTGGCGGCGTTTGCCTTCGCCCAGTAGCAGGAGTCAGTTGTCAGGAGTCAGGAGTCAGCGGGATTGGAAGTTTGCTGAGTCCTGACTCCTGAGCCCTTTTTACTCTTCGCCGTTGGTACCCGCGCTGGCTCCCACCACAGTCGGACGGCTGATTTCAAAAATCAGAACAGTGCCCGCGGCCAGGGTGGCGGAACGGCGTTTGTAGAGCCAGTGGGCGGTAGTTGCCGCCACGCCCGCTCCGGCGCCGATCAGGCCGCCCTCGGCGCCGCCCAGCAGCGCACCCATGGCCACGCCGGCGCCGCCGCCGATGGCGGTTTCGCGCGTATCGTGCCGGTCATGGCCGCTGCCCTTGAACTGCCCTTCCTCGTTGACGTCGGAGCCGTCGCGCAAACTGGTATCCACCAGCACGGCGCTGAGCGCATACTTGGCGCCATTGGGCAGGGTGACGGAATCGGGATGCAGGCCGATGGTGGGCTTGCCGGCAATGCGCCGCGGTTCGCTCACCTTGGTGAGATGGCCCACCACCGTAGAGCCGGCGGGAATCATGATTTTGCCCGATTCCATGACCGGCTGGGTCACCGTGCCCCAGAACTGGTCGCCGGCCTTGTTCATGAAGGTGGCCAGCGTGCTTTGCAGCTTGATGTAGACGGGGGTGCCGGGCGACAACGCCGATTGTGCCATGGCCGGCAGCGAGAGCAACGCAGTGGCGAGTAACAGCGTGAATTGCTTTTTCATGAAGGCCTCCGTTTAGGATCTAGTACCCAGTACCTGGTTCCCAGTTAACGTTGAAGTGTGGCCTACCCGCTGGCCTGCAGCTTCCTGAGGGCATCGAGGACCTGCTCCAAAGGAGCGCGGTCGGCTTGGCCATCGCCGCGATAAACGAAGCGGATCACGCCGCCGCGATCTACCACGAGAGTGGCAGGATGGGCGATGTTAAAAGCATCCGTCCCCAGCCGATGATAGAGACCATAGCTCTTAATTACCTTGCGGTTTTCATCGAGCAGAAAGGGAAACGACACCTGATGTTCCGTAAGGTATTTTTCCGGCTTGAAAAAGCCCTTGCGTTTTTCCGCCGCGACGTAGAGCAAGTTGCCTCCGGCGCTGGCAATCTGATCCTTGAGTGACTCGAACCGAGCCATGCGCTTGGCGCAGTTTGGTCACCAGGTGCCGCGCAGGAATTCCAGAATCAGAGGGCCGCGCTGCAGCCACCGGGAAAGAGAGAACATCCCTTCCCGATTGGCGGCAGGCAGCGTGAAATCCGGCGCCCGGTCGCCAATGGCCAGGGTTTCAGTCCTGTCCTTCATCTTCCTGGACTGTAGAACAGGGTTTTGTTGACGAACAATAACCAAGGCAGTACCCGGTTCTCAGTTCCCGTTCGCAGTTCTCTGGCGAGGGCGCCCGCGCTACACGGGACGCGGTTGATATAATTTTGGGTTCGGGAGCGAGTCGTTTAAGAGACGTAGCAAGCCACGTCTCTACCTCTATTCATTTTCTTCCTGAAAGTTGGGGAAGCAATCTGCGAGGCAATCATGACCAAAATCCAGCAAGTTCATGCGCGCGAAATCCTTGATTCGCGCGGCAATCCCACGGTGGAAGCGGAAGTAAAGCTTGAAGGTGGCGCCAAAGGACGGGCGGCGGTACCCAGCGGTGCTTCTACCGGAGAGCACGAAGCGGTAGAGCTGCGCGACGGCGATAAGAAGCGCTTTGCAGGCAAGGGCGTGCTGAAGGCGGTGGAAAACGTGAATGGCGAGATCACCGACGCCCTATGCGGCATGGATGCCGCCGACCAGCGCGGGCTCGACCAGAAGATGATTGAGCTGGACGGCACGGAGAACAAATCGCGGCTGGGCGCTAATGCACTGCTGGCAGTTTCCATGGCGGCGGCACGAGCCTCGGCCAGCGCGCACCAGTTGCCGCTTTACCGCTACCTGGGCGGCCTGAGCGCGACCCTGCTGCCGGTCCCGATGATGAACATCCTGAATGGGGGCGCGCACGCCGACAACAACGTTGATTTCCAGGAGTTCATGGCCATGCCGGTGGGAGCGCCATCCTTTTCGGAAGCCTTGCGCTGGGGCGTGGAGGTGTTCCATACCTTAAAGGGAGTGTTAAAGAAGCGCGGCTATAACACAGCCGTGGGGGATGAAGGCGGCTTCGCGCCCTCCGTGAAGTCAAACGGGGAAGCAATTGAAGTAGTACTTGAAGCTATCAGCGCCGCTGGTTACAAGCCAGGCGCGCAGGTGGCGATCGCGCTCGATCCCGCGGCCAGCGAGCTTTACCAGGACGGCAAGTACGTTTTCAAGAAGTCAGACAAATCGGCCAAAAGCTCCGAGGAGATGGTGCGCTATTGGAGCGACTGGGCGCGGCAGTATCCCATCGTATCGCTCGAAGACGGGCTGGCGGAAGATGACTGGAAAGGCTGGCAGATGCTGACGCGAGAGCTGGGCGGGCGCATTCAGTTGGTGGGCGACGATATCTTCGTCACCAACATCAAGCGGTTGCAGCAGGGAATTGAGCAGAGCGTGGGCAATTCCATTTTGATTAAGGTGAACCAGATCGGCACGGTGAGCGAGACGCTGGATGCGATTGACCTGGCGAGGCGCAATGGCTACACGGCGGTGATCTCGCATCGCTCGGGTGAAACCGAGGACACATTCATTGCCGATTTTGCCGTGGCCACGGCGGCGGGGCAGATCAAGACCGGGTCCGCGTCACGCACCGACCGCGTGGCCAAGTACAACCAGTTGCTGCGCATTGAAGAAGAGTTAGGCGAAGGAGCGAGATTCCTTGGATTGAAGGCGCTGAATTATCACGGGGAGATGGCGGGGAAGGCGCGGGCGTAATTTTTTCACCACAGAGGACACAGAGAGCACAGAGGAAAATTGGGGTTCGAGTTGTTCCGCGAGGGCTAAAGCCCGAGTTAATGGGTGACTGCTATTCCCACGGCTGAAGCTGTGGGCTTCCACGGGTAATTCCACGAAAAGGAAGGAAGCATCATATGCTCGCAGAACATACGGCGGAAGAGCTTGAGCCACCTCACGGCGCCATGATGCTGCGGGTCGAGGGCAATCGGTTAACCGATGCGGCATCTGACGCACTTTTGACGGTCGACGATTTGGCGATAAAGGTTCTAATGTTCTTACAGGTAGGCAAATAACTCGGCATCATTCCAGTGATCTTCGTGAAATGGTTTTCCTCCGTGAGCTCTGTGTCCTCTGTGGTGAATGACTTTTTAGTGGTGAATAGGAATGCCGAATAGACCGAAACCTCTGATCCTCGTGATCCTCGATGGCTGGGGGTACCGCCCTGAGAGCAAAGCTAACGCCATCGCACTGGCGCGCAAGCCCACCTATGACCGGCTGCTGCGCGAGTATCCCAACACTCTCATCCACACCAGCGGTCCCTACGTGGGGTTGCCGGAGGGGCAGATGGGCAACAGCGAAGTGGGGCACCTCAACATTGGCGCCGGGCGCATTGTGCACATGGACATCACACGCCTGGACCTGATGATCCGGAACGGGGAATTCTTTTCCGATCCGACACTGCTGGCGGCCATGAAGCAGGCGCGGAGCGGCGGGCGGCGGCTGCACCTGTTCGGACTGGTTTCGGATGGCGGCGTTCACTCGCATCAGAACCATCTGTACGCTCTGCTCAAAATGGCCAAGCAAAACGGTGTGGACCGGGTGTTTGTGCATGCCTTCATGGACGGCCGCGACACCCTGCCCACAAGCGGCGCCGGCTACCTGGAGCAGTTGCAGCAGAAAATGCGCGAATACAGTTCGGGAAAAATCGCCAGCGTTAATGGCCGCTACTACGCTATGGACCGCGACCGGCGCTGGCCGCGAATCGCCAAGGCGTTCCATGCGATGGTGCAGGGCAACGGCGAGGCAGCACGTTACGTGGATGCGGTGCAGGGCACTAAGGACTCCTACAACAAGGGCGTGACCGACGAATTCATCCTGCCTTTCGTTTGCACGGACAATCGGGGCGAGCCGCTGGCCACCATTGGAGATGAGGACGCCTGCATTTGCTTCAACTTTCGCGCTGACCGCGTGCGCCAGATCACGCGCGCGCTGGCGCGCAACAGCGGTCTGAATCCGCAGGGTGGGGCCGACTTGCCCGACGCCGCGGGGCTGGATGCGGAAATCCCCCGCGAGCGCGTTCCCAAAGACCTGCACTATGTGTGCATGACGCGCTACGACAAACAGTTCACGCTACCGGTGGTGCTGCCGCCGGAGTCGCTGAAAAACATCCTGGCCAACGTGATGGCCAATCTGAACCTGCGCAACCTGCGGGTGGCGGAAACGGAAAAGTACGCCCACGTCACTTATTTCTTTAACGGAGGTGTGGAGCAGCCCTTCGGTGGCGAAGAGCGCGTGCTGGTGCCCTCACCTAAGGTGGCCACCTACGATCTGAAGCCGGAGATGAACGCGGCAGGCATTGCCGCCGAAGTAGTAAAAGCGGTGGAGAAGGGCATTTTTGACGTCATCATCGTGAACTTCGCCAATGCCGACATGGTGGGCCACTCCGGGCAAATCGAGCCCACGGTGAAGGCGGTGGAAACGGTGGACAGCTGCCTGGCGGAGATCGAGCGGGCGCTGCGGCAGAGGGGCGGGGCCATGATTATCACCGCCGACCACGGCAACGCCGAACTGATGATTGACCCGGCGACGGGCGGGCCGCATACCGCGCACACTACCAATCCCGTGCCCTTGATCGTGGTGAGCGGCGAGGGAAAGAAATTCAGCCTGCGCCGAGACGGGTCGCTACGCGACATTTCACCCACCATCTTGGGGTTTCTGGGAGCTGATCAGCCCAAGGAAATGACCGGGCGCGACCTGCGCCAGTCGCCGGCTTCAGCAGAAAAGAAGTAGAGCGGAAAACAAAACGGGCAGCATCCCCGGAGGGTTTGTGCGCTGCCCGTTTTTGCGCTTGCGGGAGAATCCGAAGTGCGGAATCAGCCGCCGATGGCGCTCGCGGTTTGCGAAAACACGTTGTTGGCCTGACCGCCGATCAGACGGATGGTGCCAACCACGATGACCAGGATGACGGCCAGCATCACCGCGTATTCGGCAATATCCTGACCTTCATCGTTCGACCACATTCTGCGAATCAGATCCACCATTTTTTCCTCCGTACACAATTTGAAAAAGGGGGAGGCTATAAAACGCGTTGCGGGCGGTCGGTCCTGGGCAGCCTGCCCCGAACGGGGAAGAGCGCCGCCAGCACAAGTGCCAGCTTATTTCAGCTTTTTGCGCAGCCGCCGAACTTCCACGAAGGTCAGGGCTGTGGTCATGCAGACCACGCTGGCGAAGAGCAC
>DATEGI010000307.1:0-16906 GCA_035280205.1 Terriglobales bacterium
GCTGCGCCATCGCCTACGTGAACTTCTACTGGCTGAAGCGCGTGGTCACCGGGCTGGCGGACAAGGTCACCGCCAGCGGCAAACGCCCGTCCAGCGCAGGAATCGTCTTGCGTTTCGTGGGCCGTTATCTTTTGATGGCTCTCGCCGCCTATGCTATATTCAAAATTTCTCCCGCCAGCCTGTACGGCCTGTTTGCGGGCCTGTTTTTGCCCGTTGGTGCAATCCTGTGTGAAGCCGGTTACGAGCTTTACTCCGCCTTGCGTCACGGGTTGTAATAGAAGCTGGGCCCCGTCGTTTTCATCCGTATGCCAGAACAACTTTGGTTTACCGCACTTCTGAACCGCCTGTTCGCCGGCCCGGTGGACTCGCTGCTGCATGCGCTGCGTGTCCAGCCCCTCTACCCCAAGGCCCCCATCACCAATTTTGTAGCCATGCAGATACTGGTGGCCGCGTTCCTGGTTGTTTTCTTTGCCCTGGTGCGCAGCCGCCTCTCCGCCGACCATCCTGGTGGCCTGCAGCACATCATTGAGGGTGCCGAGTCTTTCATCAAGGACCAGAGTCATCAGGTGATCGGACCACACAGCGAAGGCTACACAGCCTTCCTGGTGGCCCTGGGTTTCTTCATCTTGGCCTGCAACCTGATCGGCATGATCCCGGGCTTCGACTCGCCCACCGCCGTGCCCAGTGTTCCCCTGGGCTGCGCTCTTGTTGCGTTTTTCTATTATCACGTGCAGGGATGGAAGAAGAGCGGCGTCGGTTATTTCAAACACTTTGCCGGACCGTTCTTATGGATGGCTCCGCTGATGTTTCCCATCGAGATCATCAGCCACCTGGCCCGCGTGCTTTCGCTCACCGTCCGCCTCTTCGCCAACATGTTCGCCGGCGATATGGTGACGCTGGTCTTCTTTTCGCTTATCCCCATCGGCGTCCCCATCGCCTTTCTCGGCCTGCACATCGGCGTCTCCTTGCTGCAGACCTACATTTTTGTGCTGCTGACCACGGTGTATTTGCAAGGTGCGGTGGGGGAAGAGCATTAAACCAGTTCGCCGTTCAGCGTGAGGGCGTCTGCACGAGGATGACGTCAACCACCAACTGGCGGCAATTCATAAGGAGAGAACCACCATGCGTAAATTGAGCTACTTGTTTATGGCGTTGTCGGCCATGTGCCTGGCCACGCCACTCTATGCCCAGACTTCCGGCGGCGGCATGTCGCACGCTGACTGGGTCGCCATCACCTCCGGCTTCGCCATGGCCATTGCCTCTGCGGTTTGCGGTATCGGCCAGGCCAAGGCTACCGCCGCTTCCGCCGAAGCCCTGGCGCGCAATCCTTCCGCCCGCCCCGGCATCACCCTGGCGCTGATTCTCGGCCTGGCTCTCATCGAATCCCTGGCGCTTTACACTCTCGTGATTATCTTCGCCAAAGTGTCGTAGGATCTGGTCATACCCGATTTGAAAGGAACCTCTGTCTTATTGCGAGCAGAGGTTCTCTTTTTCCAGCACTCAGCACTCGGCCCCCAACAACAGCAGTTAGCAATTAGCACTTAGCATTTAGCCCATAAACGGTTTTGCCCGATCCGGCACCATACGTTGCTGGCCAAGTGCTAATTGCTAAGGGCTAAAGGCTGGTTTTCCGGCTGATTGCTGAGTGCTTCCTCATGCCCCTGGCGCGGAAATCCGGTGCAGCTGGTCGGCGAGAATGCGGCGCAGCTTGGAGCGTTCTTCCAGGTCAATGTCCACGATCTCGAAACTGATTTCTCCCTGCCGGGCGCGCCGCAGCAGCACCTGGGTCTTGATGTGGCGCAGGCCCAACTGCAGGTCCAATGCCGCATCTGAGCCCAGCCGCAGGTCGTCGCCTTTTTTGGCCACGCCGCCGCCCAGGCTCAACTCGCGAACTGCCAGCTCCGAGCGTCCCCACGAGCTGCTGGCCAGGGCCGGCACGGCTCGCGGCGGGATAATGCGCTGGTAGCGCCGCTGCCGCACCCAGGGATGGCTGTATTCCGCGTCCAGCGGCAGCAGTTCTAGTTCGTTTACCGTGAAGCCGCCTTCGGTGACCAGTTGCGGGCCGTACTGCGGCTCGATCTTCACCAGCGCCTGCGCCGCCGAAATGCGCAGCTCGCGCGGATAAACCCACTTCCACATCCTGCGCGCTTCTACCAGCGCGCGCAGCAGCGGAATCGCGGCGGCATCCTTCAGTCGGCCCAGCGCTTCCACCACTTTCAGCCGCAGGAAGGGCGAGCGCGCCTCTGCCGAACCTTCATCAGCTAGCACCATGAGTCCGGAAGTCAGCGCGCGATCGCCGCTGAAGCCGACTTCGTCTATTGCCGGCGGCAGCACCGCCTGATCCAGCACATCCAGCATTTCGAAGAGAATTTGCCCGCGCTCCGGCGCGTTGCTGGCTGCTATCTGCCGCACCACTGTGTCGTGGTAGAACCGGTCCCATTCCTTCAGGCGCGCCGGCAACAGCTCCAGCACCGACATGGGGTTTACCCGGCTGAGCAGGCCCACGCTGCTGGCCGCCTGCCGCACCGGGGCCAGGCGCAGCAATTCCCGCAGATGCCGCGCCCCATCCTCTTTCAGCTGCTCCATCAACTCCACCAGCCGGTCGCACTCTTCCCGGCGGTGGCAGCGCGCAAAACGATCTGCGATATGTTCGGTGGCCGCCTGCGGAATGCTGCGCAGCATGTCCACCAGTTCGCCCGGGACGTGCGGAAGCTGCAGCGCCTCTTCAATGAATTCCGGCAACCGGTTGTCTATCCCTACTCTTGGCCGCAGGTCCTGCGCCAGCACCGGGCGCTTTTGCTCGATGCGCTTCATGGAAGCCAGCACTTCCTGCACCGCGCCATAACGGCGGCGGTCGCCCGCTTCCTGGCTGATGCGCACGAAAGCCGCGCTCAGCAGGCTTTGGATGTCCAGCACGCCTTCTATCGCCAGCTGCTCTGAAATTCGCCGGATGGCATGCGGCAGCAGGCTTTCGTCGCAGGTGATGTAAAGGTCGGCTAATTGCGAAACCCCGGTCGCCGCCTTGCGCCGCGATTCCGCGTCGCTGCTGGCGATGCTGTCGCAGTAATTGCGCAGGATGGCGGTGGCTGCCTCCCGGTCCTCGCGCTGCAGCAGTTCTTCTACGAAGGAGCGCACGTTGCGCGGCGGCACGCAGGGAGCGTCCGGCGAGAGCAGGACGCTGCGCTTGCCCGTTTCCGGCACTTCCGCCCAGAATTGCCGGTCCAGGATGTCGGCGTGCGATTCCACCAGGATGCCGGCGCGGCTCATCTTGTCTTCGTGCACGCGCAGCACCCGCCGCAGCAGCTCCATTTCCCGGCTCATGCGCTCCAGCATTTCGTGGATGGCATTGACCCGTACTTCGCCGCGCTCGTACCGTTCCAGGGCAAAGCGGATAGCCAGATGCTCGGCGGCCTTCATCAGCAGCGGGCTGTCGCCCGCTCCCTGCGGAAGGCGCGCGGCCATTTTTTGCAGGGCCTGGCGCAGCACCGCTGCTGCCTGCGGCGCGGCCTGCCCTACTTCTTCCGTCAGCCGCTTCTGCACTGCCGGCCCATCGTCGCTATCGCAAGCCTCTCCCAGCCGGGTCAGCAGCCGGATGGCTTCCATCACTTCCTTTTCCTGCAGCGAAATCCGCGCGGGAGCGGCTGCGGCGGCTGCCGCCTGCCCGCCTCCAACCGTCAGCACAATGCCACCCGCCGGCACTGCTGTTCCCGAACCGGCTGTGGCTGCGCCTGCAAATGAGCCGCGTTTTGAGCCATCTGCGGCGGCTATCAATTGCAGCAATTTCTGCGGGTCGTTGAGCCACTCCCGGAATTCGGGACCCAGGCTCTGTGCCGCCAACTGCGCTGCCAGCGGCACTTCGCCGGTGGCCGGATCATGCGCCACAAAACGAATTTCGTTCACCTTGATGGTGGCATCTTCGCCTTCACCTACAGCCGCCTTGATCTGCTCTGCCACTACCTGCGCCTTAGACCCGCCCAGCGCGAAACCACGCACCAGGCGCGAGAAATGGGCCACGCTCACTTTAGCTGAGAACTGCAGGCTGGCCACACCCGCGGCCGAAAGCAGCTTGGCGAAGCTGCGTTCCGCTTGCCCCGATTCCAGCGGCGTTCCGTCCACCAGCAGCTGCTGCCCCGTTACCCCCAGCAGCAGGCCTCCCGAACCGCCCATCGCTAACACCGACTGCAGTTCGTCCCAGGCAATCTCGAATTGTTCCTCGGTGCGCCGGTGCTTGTAGCCATACAGGCGCACGTACTTCACCAGGATGTTCAGGCTGTGGACAAAGGCCTGGGCGGCAGGCAGACGGCTTGGCGACTGTGTATCTGGCGCGCGGATAGACGGCTCCCTTGTTTGCTGGTGCTCTTAAAAGCCTAAGGCCGGTAGGCTGGGATAGCACCATTACGGAGGTAATGGCGGCAGCCCGGCGTTAGTGCAGGTTTGGCATAGGAACTACCGCGGCATTGGCGGGGCCGGCCCTTTTCGTCCCTTTACCCGGTCTCTGTGGGTAATCCAAAGTGCGCCGTTCCAGCCGCATCTTAGCAAGGTCTTGCCCTGGCGGCGTTTGCCTCGACCGCAGGCTGGCAAGCCAAACCAGGCGCTCTCCCGATATAATCTACGTTTCGGCGGTAAACGAGGAACTTGCCCGAATGAGCAATGGCAAACCGAGAGTTTTGGTAGTGGACGACGAGCACGTCATTGCCGACACGTTGGCCATCATCCTCAACCAGAACGGCTTCGAAGCGCTGCCCATCTATACCGGCGAGGACGCCATTGATCGCGCCCGCAAGCTGCGCCCCAATCTCCTCATCAGCGACGTCATCTTCAAAAACGAGTCCATTACCGGCATTGATGTAGCCATTAAAGTGCGCCAGTCGGTTCCCGGCTGCAAAATCCTTCTGTTTTCTGGCCAGGCGGCAACCGCGGACTTACTGGAAACGGCGCGCGCCCAGGGCCACGAATTTGAAATTCTCGCCAAGCCCGTCCATCCACAGGACTTGCTCGCCAAGCTGGGACAATAACTTCACCCAGCAGCGGAATCATTTCCAAAACTGTTGCAAGCCAGGCAGCAAAACGCGCCAAAGCCGCTCAAAACAATAAAAAACCGGGCTGGTTGGCCCGGTTGGGAGCGTCGAGTTGGATGCGGTTACATGCCAGCGCGGCGCCTCAGACTGAACGCGAATCGCGCATTCCGGCTTCGGTAAGAGCCTTTACTGCGCCCTCGCGCTCAGCGCAGCCACTCAGAGAGCGAGGAAACGGACACGCCGAGTAGAGCAAACGCCGTGCCATTTTACAGTTATAGCGTTGCGTTATGGCATCAGATGTAACTAGCTGAAAGTAGAATGGTTGTGGTGTGTTTCTATGGGTTCGTTCCGCGCTTCCCCGGCGCGCTCGCCGGAGAAGTTCAAATTCTTGCATAGTTCCGTACAAAAACCATGAGCACCGGCGGAAGGTCTCTCTGCAGGCAGGAGTGTCCAACTGTGTTACGCGGCGCTCCCGGAGGCATTGCTCACTTGACGTTCGGCGCCCCGAAACAGCGAGCGCATCGCGCGGATCACCCAGCGGATCATGAACACTATCAGCAGCAACGCCACGATGACGATAGCTGCACCGATGTAGGGGTGCTGGGTGGCAAACCAGGTGAGGAAGATAGCGAGGGCATCCTCCCCCAGGCTGAGGCCGATGTTCGAGAAGGGCTCGGGCGAAGGCGTAACCGCAAGGCGGGCCGCCATCTTGCCGCCGTGTGCCGCCAGCGCGATGCCGCCCCCCAGAACCGCGGCCAGCAGTTGCATCCCAGGCGAAAGCTGCGCCGTGGCGCCCCAGGCCAGCAGCGCGGCAACCGGAATGCGCACAAACGTGTGCAGCGCATTCCACACCAGGTCGAAGGCAGGAATTTTGTCCGCGAAAAACTCCACCAGGAAAAGCGCCAGGCAGGCGCCAATCACGTACCAGCTGGCCACCGGATGAAGCGCCGGAGGCAGCACCAGCACCTGTGCCCGAGAGAGCAGCCCCAGCGTAGCTACAGTCGCATAAACGTTAAGCCCGGCGGAAAAGCTGGTGGCCAGAATTAGCGCAGACAAATCAGGCGTTGTTGGCATAGGCAAGTAGTCAGGAGCCGGTAGTCAGGAGTCAGTTAAACCGCATCTCTGCCGGCGATCACCCGGCATCGCCGAATCTCACTAAGGATACGCCCAGGAGCGCCCAACTGTTCCCCTCAATGTTTCTGTTATCCTGCGCCGAATGGCGGCCAAGCCCGAAATTGCGATCGTGGGGGCAGGCAACCTGGGCAGCGCCCTGGCGCGGGCCCTGCACGCGGCCGGCTACCGCATCCGCGAAATCATTTACCGCAAAGGTGGCTCGAAAGAGCGGGCGCGCCACCTGGCCGCCCAGGTGCGCAGCCGGGCCGTCGCACTGCCGCGGGCGCAGCTTGACGCAGAAGTGGTGTGGCTCTGCGTGCCCGATTCCCAAATAGCCGCATGCGCCTGCGAACTCGCGCGGCTAACTGACTGGCGGGGAAAGGTGGCTCTGCATCCCAGCGGCGCCCTGGCCAGCGACGAACTGCAGGCGCTGCGCCGTTGCGGAGCCTCAGTGGCATCAGCCCATCCCTTAATGACATTTGTACGGCGCTCGAGCCCGCCCTTGTCGGGCACTCCTCTTTCAATGGAAGGTGATAAAGCGGCGGTGCGTGCCGCGCGCCGCATGGTGCGCGATCTTGGAGGTGAACCTTTTGCCGTGCGCCCGCAGGACAAAGCTCTCTATCACGCCTGGGGTGCACTCGCCTCGCCCCTGCTGATAGCCTTGCTGGCCAGCGCGGAGCAGGTGGCCTTGGCTGCGGGCGTGCGCTCCCGCGCAGCCGCCCGCAAGCGAATGTTGCCCATCCTGCAGCAAACCTTGCACAATTACGGCGCCCTCGGCCCAGGCGATGCCTTCAGCGGGCCGCTGGTGCGCGGCGACGTGGCCACCGTGCAGCGCCATCTGCGGGCGCTGAGCAAGCTTCCAGCCACAAAGCAAGTCTACGTGGCGCTGGCGCGGGCCGCGCTGCAGGCACTTCCCGTGCGCAACCGCCGGCAACTGGAGAGAGCCCTGCAGGCGAAACGTGTTCGCAACATCGCCCAGTAGAGACGTAACTTGTTACGTTTCCAATACGTTCTGATTTGTCATGCTGAGCGCAGCGAAGCACCTGCTTTTACGTCTGGCCCTTGATGAGCTACCGCCTCTACCGCAGATTCACCAATTGTGATAAATCATTCCCGCGCTCATAAGCATGCGAGTGAACCGCACTCAGGGAGGAACAGTGAAAAAACCGACTTCATCTGGCGCCGCTTCAGAAGGCTTGGTCTCGCGCCGCAAATTCCTGGCCCAAAGCGCCACCGCGGCCCTGGGCTTTGCCATCGTGCCGCGTCACGTGCTTGGCGGTGCCGGCTTTGTTCCACCGAGCGATAAAGTCAACATCGCGTTCATCGGCGTGGGCTCGCAAGGTCAGCGCGTGATGCTCAAGTTTTTGAAGGAGCCGGACGTGCAGGGCATCGCGGTCTGCGATCCTCACAAGGGTGCTGCCGGCCATCCTCAATGGGACACGCATGAATTCTGCAACAACGTGCGTGAATTGCTGGGCGTAACTTCGGGCTGGGACTGGCTCAGCCCCGACGATCCCATTCAGTTGACCCATGCTCTGCAGGTCACCAGTGGCGTTTCCGGCCGCGAGCCCTGCCAGAAAATCATCGAGGCCTACTACGGCGCGCAGCAGCGCTCCGGCAACTATCAAGGTTGCTCCGCGTATAGCGATTTTCGCGAGCTGCTGGAAAAGCAAAAAGATCTCGACGCCGTGGTCGTTTGCACTACCGATAACCTGCATGCCACCGTTTCCGTCGCCGCCATGAAGAAGGGCAAACACGTCTTTTGCCAGAAGCCCTTGACCCACACCATCTACGAGGCGCGGCGCATGGCGGAAGTCGCCCGCGAGACCGGCGTGGCCACGCAGATTGCTGTGGCCAACCAGGCCTCGGAGGACACGCGTTTGCTGTGCGAGTGGATTTGGAGCGGCGCCATCGGGCCCGTGCGCCAGGTGGCTAACTGGTCCAGCCGTCCTTTCTGGCCGCAGGGCCTCGATCGCCCCAAGGAAGCGGAATCTGTGCCCGACGGCCTGGATTGGGACCTGTGGCTCGGTCCCGCTCCCGACCGCCCCTACAACCACGTCTACCTTCCCTTCGTGTGGCGAGGCTGGGTGGACTTCGGTTGCGGTTCCCTCGGCGACATGGGCTCCTATAGTTTCGATACCATCTTTCGCGTTCTGAAGCTGGAAGCGCCGCAGAGTGTGGAAGCCAGTTCCACCGAGCGTTACCCCGAGACCTATCCCTGGGCCAATATCGTCCGCTACGACTTTCCCGCCCGCGGCGAAATGCCGCCGGTGAAATTCAACTGGTACGACGCTGGCCTGAAGCCCGCGCGCCCCGATGAGCTGGAGGAAAACCGTCCCCTCAAGGGGGAAGGCGAAGAAGATGACGAAGGCCTGCTCTTTATTGGCGACCACGGCAAGATTCTTTGCGGCTTGAACGGCGCCAATCCCAAGCTGATTCCGCAAGCCAAAATGGACGCCTTCCAGCCGCCGCCCAAGACCCTGCCCCGCTCCCCGGGCAACGAGCGCGAATGGCTCGATGCCTGTAAAGGTGGCAAGGTCAAGCCCGGCGGTAATTTTGAATTTTCCGGCATGGTCACGGAAACACTGCTGCTGGGCAATGTAACCACGCTGGTGGGACAAAAACTCAACTGGGATCGCCCCAGCCTGAAGGCGGTTAACTCGGAGGCAGCACAGAAATACATCCGCCCCGAACGCCGCAAGGGATGGGAACTCTAGGCACTGTTACAGAAAGGCTGAGGAGCTGCCAATGTCCAACATTTCCCGAAGAGAGTTTTGCAAAACAGCGGCCGGACTATCTGTCGCAGCCGGCCTCATTTCTACCGGAACGCTGCGGCTTCGCGCCAATCCCCTGGGCTTGCCCATCGGCTGCCAGACCTGGCCGGTCCGCGAAATGATCGCCAAAGACTTTCCCGGCGCCATCAAGCAGTTGGCCGCGGCGGGATTTCAGAGCGTCGAACTGTGTTCGCCGGCAGGCTACGCCGATTCCGGTTTCGCCGGTCTGGCCAGGTACAGCGGAAGTGAGCTGCGCCGAATTCTCGCCGACGCGGGCGTCACCTGCGTAAGTTCGCACTTCACCATGCAAGAGCTGCGGAAAAATCAGGAGGGCCGCATCGCTTGGGCCAAAGACGTGGGCCTGACGCAAATGCTTGTACCCAGTCTCGAGGGGCCGAAGCACCCCACGCTGGATGACGTCAAACGGGCGGCTGAGGAATACAACCGGATGGGCGAACGGGCCGCCAAAGCCGGCATTCAGCAGGGCCTGCACAACGAAGATTTTGAACTTTCCAAAGTGAATGGCAAGCGCACTTACGATTTGCTATTCGACTTGCTGGATCCCAAGTTGGTCAAATTTCAGTTCCAGGTTTCAACCATCAGCGAGGGCTATGACGCGGCTCAGTATTTCCGCAGGTACCCCGGCCGCTTCATCTCCATGCACGTGCAGGGCTGGTCCGCGAAGACCAGAAAAACTGTGGCGGTGGGGCAGGGCACGCTCGACTGGAGGGATATTTTCACAGCCGCCAGGACGGGCGGCATTAAAAATTACTTTGTCGAGATGAACCTGGACCTGATGAAGGACAGCGTTGCTTATCTGCGCAAGCTCCAGGTGTAACGAGCATTTAGCAGCATTGCTCCCGCCAGCACCTGTGCTATTAGAAATTGGAAATTCTTAAGACCTGGGCTTGGTCACGGCCGAACACAAGATTTTCACAACACAACACTAGACAGACGTCTTGCCAAGCGGCTTTCCCGCCGAGTATTATTCCCCGGTTTGCCCGGTACTCTGAACGCCACATCTGCATGCCCTGACACTTTGGAGCGTGCGAAAACCTTTTCACCTTTTCCAGATATAAGCAAAAGGAGCGTTTTCCATGTGCAAACCAATTTGTACGTGCGGGATTCTGGTGCTGCTCGCGATTGGCGCTTTCGGCCAGAGCGGCGCGTCCTTTCGCCAGCAAGCTCTTTCGTGCGATGACCCGACTGGTATTTTCTGCACGGAGGCTTACGACTTTATCGGATATAACGGGGCGTACACGGGCCACGACGAGCCTTCGGTTCTGTTTTACTCAGGAGTTTCTGGTTCTGGAAACACAATGGTGTACTTAATGCAGTTGCCCAAGGATCCGCCAACACCACCCAATCAGAACGGAACTGGCGGAACTTTCAATTTCCAGCTTCATCCCGCATTCTGGGTCGGCATGGCCATGTGCGACGACCAGTCGGCGCCTAACCCAGGAGGGTCTTCCGTAGGCCCGAACGTTCCCTGCGCACCCGACAGCGACAGCAACATCTTTGATACCAACGACTCGAGAGCGTCCAACTACATCGGCTTACACCCAGGCACCGCGTTCATGGAGATGCAGTTTTATCCTCCAGGCTGGTTTTCCAGTTGCGACACCACCGACCGCTGGTGCTCTGCCTTGAACATTGACAGTCTTTCAGAGAACATGAACACTGGACTCGGCAACAATTCCGCCTGTGGCGGAGCGGTGGAGTACGTAAACTTCGCGTTTATCACCAAAAGCGGGGTTCCGGGTGGCCCTCCCAGCCCATTGCTCCAAAACGGCAACACCTTCACCCCGACTAACGACACGCTTTTCTATAACCCCGGCGACGTACTGCGGATTGTCCTGCAGGATACCGCGCACGGATTGAAGATCACCATTACTGACTTGACTAGCGGGGAGAGCGGCTCCATGACCGCCAGCGCCGCTAATGGCTTTGGGGAGATCCTCTACGATCCTAGCGGAAGCAGCTGCGATCCTGCCACTCACAACGTACCTACCGATTTCCATCCCATGTACGCCACCTCCAGCGAGCACACGCGTGTGCCTTGGGCAGCCCATTCCTATAACATCGCCTTCTCCGATGAAGTCGGTCACTTCGAGTACTGCAATGCCGTTAATTCCGAGGGCGGAAGCTGCGCTGCGGATGGCGTGCACGACTTGGACAACGGCCTTCCTGCCGGCGCAGAGGACGATTTCGGCTGCTTTGACGCAACCTTTGCCAGCGAGTTGGGGCTGGTGCCGATTGGCGGCTGTACCTCCACTGATTTTGACTTTGACGGCGTTCCTTACCAGCGGGTCTGGCCGGGAACCCTCAACAGCAAGTCAGCCGATCGTCAACTCCATCCCGCTCCGGTGTTGTTTACCAGTCCCTTGTTCACCAATGCCGACACGCTACGGCAGCAGAATTTTGAGCGGATTGCTTTCGAAGCCGACCTCCCGCGCGTTGAGAGCAACACCAATCCCGTGTGCCAGCGTCACGTTTTCAATCCCTCCGACCCCAACCCGGGTTCTGGCTGCGTGAACCCGCCGGCTGGAGCCAACTTCTATCCTTTCTTTACCACCACGGGCGGAGGCTCCAAGTGCACGTGGCAGGAGGGCGGCGCCAACATTCCGGGTACAAACAGAACCTTCGGCGGCTCTTCCACGGCAGAGTTCGGGCCGTTGCTGCAACTGGCGTACCCAGCGGCAACTCCGGCCGGAAGTGTAAGCGTCCGTTACAACAATTTTCGCCAGGTGCTCTCCAGCAACCCCTGTCCCGCAACGGGCAGTATTGCCGCGCAGTAGCAACAGCCATACTGGCAAGCCTCGCCCCAACCTTCGGGTTGGGGCTTTTTTTCATTTAGGCGAAAGTATTTTGCGGAGTGCCGATACCGAAGGCGAGGCCCCACAAGCCATCAATTGAGATGGCTTGTCCCTGCTGGCTCCGCCTTTGGCCGGCTGAGGGGAACTTCACACTTTGGCAACAGTTACATTCGTTGCCGCCGCAAGCACCCACGGACAGTGTATGTAGTCCACAATGCGTTCGATCCGCTGGCCGATCACCTCCAACCGGATGGCTGAGTGCGGCGTCCATGTGTCGGTGCCACGCTGCAGAACAATCACCACAGGTTCGCCGTCCAGTTCGCCCAGGGCCAATTTCCAGGGCCATGGCCAGCGTTCGTAGTTGTAGAAATAGGGCGCATCTGCAAACTTCCCCGCAAACCTTTCGGCAACATTAAGCCGCGCGTCGGCGCTCGTCAGTTCACGCACCCCGTCCCAATCGTGCCGATTGAACCGTTCGACATACAGTTGCATGATGCGTTTCAACTCGGGACTTACGTTTCGAGCTGACTTCGCTGTAGGAGAAGACTCGGTCAGTTTTGTTCGAGCGCGCTTGAGCGCTGCCTTGACGCCCCCAACACTTGAATCCACCAGTTCTGCGATCTCCTCCAGCGAGTAATCGAATACATCTTTTAAAAGCACGCAGGCGCGCTCTTTCGGAGGCAGTGTCAGCACAAGGTGTTCCACAGCCTTTCCGGTTCCTAAAACTGGCTCGGCCGGCTCCGTGGCTTCTGGGAGGGCGGCGGCCACCTCCGCTTCGTTCCGCACCTCCCTGCGCCGTAGGAAATCAATGCAGCGGTTGTGGGCAATCCGAAACAGCCACGGCTTCAGCGGGCGGCTCTGGTCAAACTTATCCAGCTTCCGATAAGCTTCGAACAAAGCCTCCTGCATAACATCTTCACCGTCCATCACCGAACCTGTCATGCGTGCGCAGTAACGGTGCAAAGCCGGCCGAAGGGTGGAGATGGTTTCCAGAAAGGCCACGTAACGGGCTTCGAACGGGCCTGAGGATGCGACGAACTGATCCGAATCCATCTTCATCGAGATGCCTTGTTGCGTGAGATCCAGTTACCAGGACACGCGCGCTACCCAGGACGATATTCCTTCATTGCATGAAGGCTTCGATGTGAATCTTTCCCGTAGCGAGGTTTGCGGTCCCAACACTCCAGATTTGCCGCTCATTGACCCACATGTATTCCTTGGCGGCAGTGGAGAGCCGGATGTTTCCAAAGATGTCGAGTATCGGCTCGCCCTTTCGCGGCGCCGCCTGGCCATCGCCCGCCAGGGCAATTCGCCGGCCATCATCGGTCTCGATGGTCAAATGCAGGTCGAGTTCCATTCGCCCATCAGCGCGGACTCGCAGATAGTCTACGCCGTGCGCCCGTCCCGCGAGGCGCCCCGTACTCCGTCCATCAACCGCAAGGTCAAATCGGGCTCCCTGGAGTGGAACCGCCTCCCTGCCGGCAAGCAGAGCATCCACGCTCACGCCATAGTCCGTAACTCCGTTGAGGTTCAGTTCTTGCTCGTAGACTTTCTCGCCGCGCATCGTGGGAGTTTCCGTCAGCAGTGCCTTCTCAGCAATGTTCATACCGTTCTCCTTTCGGACCATTCGGTCGATTTTCAGTTCCCAATTGGTGTTACGCATCTCCTCCCCAAACGAGATACGCCCACGAAAAAGATTTTTTCGCCCCAATCAGGCCTGTTTTGCCCTTTTTTAGCTCGCTTTCGCCTCTTCCTCGCGCCTTCGGATGGCGGCTCCTTGAGGGTCGGTTAGGATATCCATCCACTTCGGGTGAGGTGTTGGTTCCGCGTCGTAATTGTCGTGCCAGTTCCACCACTTGTAGGGCTGCGTCTGGGGGTAACCCTCCGGCGAGTCCTCCCATGTCTCCTGACGGCCGAGAGGCGTTAGGTCGAGGTAGCTCCACGTGGTTCCCAACGCCTCGTCGCCGCGGTTGTTAATGAAATATGTGCGAAACACTTTGTCCCCATCGCGGAAGAACACGTTGTGGCCGTGCCACTGATCAACGCCGAAGTCCTTGTCAAAGCTGTCGGTCATGGTGTACCAGGGCATCTCCCAGCCCATCCGTGCTTTCAGGCGCTCGATGTCCGCTTGCGGCGCGCGTGAGGCCCAGGCAAGGGTCGTGTCGCGAGCGTTCAGATGGGCAAGGTGCGATACCTGGTCGGCCGCCAGGGAGCAGCCGCGGCACGCGTGGTCGGGCCAGCCAAACACTCCGGGCTCGAAAAATGCGCGATAGACGATCAACTGCCTGCGGCCCTCGAACAGGTCGAGCAGTTTTACTTTACCCTTGGGCCCCTCGAACTCGTACCTCTTCTCCACCGCCACCCACGGCATTCGCCGGCGCTCGGCGGCCAGCGCATCACGGGAGCGGGTGAAGGCCTTCTCCTTCACCAGCATCTTCTGGTGCGCTGCTTCCCACTCCTGCTGCGACACAATCGGGGGCGTCTTCATCGTGCTCATATCGCTTTTCTCCTTCGGTTTTTCAATCTTGCTGGTTGACATGGGAGATGTTCCTTTCATTCGAATTTGCGGTGAACTCGCTGGTATCGTTCTTCTCACGGAAAACCTTCACGGCCAAGGCTGCCAGCCCGCCGCTGGACACAGAGCCAACAACGATTAGTCCCAGGGTCGATAAACAGAATGGACACATCATTCACCTCTCAAGCGGCGAGGCTTGCCCGCTTAGCCGGCCTGTTCTGGAGAATCATTTTGTGTCGCACGAGCCGACCTAGGCTGCATTCGCCACACTTGGCGACACGTAAGCGGCGAACTGACGCTCCAGCGCCTTGGTTGCGCCGTTGCGCCACCCCTCCGCGATAGACTCGGACAAGGGGTCGGGGAAGATGTCCTCTTCGCCCTTTTCCAATCCGTCAAAGATGCCTCGCGCGACAGACTCCGGAGAAAACTTTGGTATGTCGAGGTATCGCGTCATGTCGGTGTCTACAGGACCGGCCATAACAGCATGAACCTTCACCCCGCGCGGGGCCCAAAGAGCGCGCAGCGATTGCGTCAGCGAAAACGCCGCTGCCTTCGAGACCGAGTAGGCGGGCGTGAACGGCACGCTCGCCAAAGCTGCCAACGACAAAATGTTTACAACCGCCCCCTGAGAACGAGCCACCAGAGGCAAGAACGCCTGCGATACACCGTACGTACCGAATAGGTTGACCGCGAGGTGCCGTTCAATATTGGCGCGATCGCTCAAGTCATTGTGAAGGTCCACTCCAGCGTTGTTGATCAGAATATCGAGCGCTTGGATTTTCTCGACAGCATCCCGAATCTGCGCGGCGTTGGTCACGTCCAAAGTCAGGGACGTTACCCGCCCATCGGAATGGGTAAAGGGTTGTCGCGTTGCGGCATGCACTCGGTTTGCACCTCTCCTCAAAGCTTCCTCAACCAGTGCCCGTCCGATGCCTCGGTTTGCGCCGGTAATTAAAACCACTTTGTTTTCGATGTTCATATCGTCCTCCTGGTTTGGGCATTTTTTCTTACTGCTGCTATTACGGATTAGGGCGATGGGAGGATACGTCCGGCTTAGACTTCCTCAAGGTGCACGTCAGCGCTCACAGTCATGCGATATTTCTTCGCCCACCGGCACATACCGAAAAGCGGAGCGATGATTGTGCTTCCCAGATGGGTCAAGGAGTACTCGACAGCAACGACAGCATTTGATCTGGTCACACGTTTCGCCACCAATCCGGCAGCTTCGAGACTGCGCAGAGTTCTGGTCAGCATCCGCTGTGACACCCCTCCGAGACGGCGGCGCAACTCTCCATGCCGATGGGGCTTCTCTTTAAGCGAAAACAAAATCTTCGGCGTCCACCTGCCGATGAAGACCGGCGTCATCGTCTTCGGTTCTTGTATCGTCTTCATAGTCTCCTACCTGATGTGAAACGGCGCAATTAGGAACAGCTGTGTGCCTGACTGATCCTTTGCGTTTTAAACTGCTCTCATTTCCTGCTACGGCTGAGGTGACCGCGAAGATACGTGGAATTTTCGGTGCTCGCACCCACCCATTGGCACACCAGGACCATCCGGCAGATGCGCTGCCACAAAGAATCTTTCTAATGTCTGCTTTGAGGTCTTATCTGGCAGTGAACAGGTGGCCCAGCTTTTCCTTCTTGGTCTTGAGGTAGTTGGCGGCGTGGGAACTGGGCTCCACTTCGCAGGGCACGCGTTCCACCACTTTAATGCCGGCGTGTTCCAGGGCTGCGACCTTATCAGGATTGTTGGAGAGCAGGCGCGCCTGGGCGATGCCCAGATGCTTGAGGATTTCCGCGGGCAGCGCGAACTCGCGCTGATCGGCCTTGAAGCCAAGCTTCTCATTGGCCTCCACGGTGTCCAGGCCGGAATCCTGCAGTTCATAAGCCCGCAGCTTGGCCATCAGCCCAATGCCGCGGCCTTCCTGCTGCTCGTAGATGAGCACGCCCGCGCCGGCGCTGGCGATCAGGGAAAGCGCCATCTCCAGTTGCTGGCGGCAGTCGCAGCGCAGCGAGCCGAATACGTCGCCGGTCAGGCACTGCGAGTGGATACGCACCAGGGGAGGGTTTGTGTGCAGGTCGCCGATGGTGAGCGCCACCGCATCCTCCCGGCGGCTCTGCTTGCCTTCGCCACACTCGCCTTCGAATCCCAGAATGCGGAAGTGTCCCCAGCGGGTAGGGAAGTCCGCCTCCGCGGCTTTATGAAGTTTGCAGGAACTCACTTGCCCATTATATGGGCAACTAGCCCATGGAGAAATGCGCCAGCCCGGAGAGGATGCCAGCGATCTCTTGCGGGCTGTGCCCGGCGCCGGCCAGGGCATCGTAGGCCGCGAAACCGGTGAGCATGGCCATCACATCAGCCATGGCGCTGAATTGCTCTTCTGTGAACTCTTTTCTCTCTTTGGCCGCTAGCTTTTTCAGTAGCTCGGTGAAGATGTGATGGCGGCGCGCGTCGCGGTCGTGGATGCCCCGAGCAATTTCCGGATCAAAGGCGGCCATGGCCCGCAGGCGGCGAATCGCCACCGGATCTGAAGCCCAGAAGCCAACGAAGATGCCTACTACTTTGTTAATGGCAGCTCGCGGGTCCGGCTCGCGGAATACCTCCGGCATGCGCCGCATGTTGCCCCGTTGCGCCAGGTAATCGTAAAGAGCTTCCAGCAGGCCGGCGCGG
>DATEGI010000308.1:0-8038 GCA_035280205.1 Terriglobales bacterium
CGCTCAGGATGACAGTCTTGAAAGATTACTGGGGCTTAGGACCCCGCACTACCTGCACGAAATCTTCCGGCTTGATCCATTTGGCGAATGCGGCCTTCACCTGTTCGCCGGTAAGGGTGGAGTAGCGGGCGGCGGCCTCCACCGGCTCGTCCAGCGGTAGGCCCATTACAGCACGACCTAAAAGCCCGCCCGCAATGCTCATTTCGCTGGATTCGGCGAGTGGAATCTGGCGCAGGATGAGCGCTTTGGCCTGTTGCAGTTCCCCGGCGGTTGGCGGGTTGGTCTGCATATCGCGCAGGTCGCGCTCGACGAGGGCCCGTGCCTTGGAGACGTTCTTCGGATCGCAGGCATAAGAAACGGTGAAGGCAGCCCGCGTGCGGCCGGCGTCCAGCCGATTGGAAACGGTGTAAACCAGGCCCGTTTTCTCCCGCAAATCGCGATAGAGGCGAGTGGCATAAAAGCCGCCGCCAAGCACGTGATTGCCGAGTTCCAGAGCGTAGTAGTCGGGGTCGAAGCGATTCATGGCCAGCTCATGGGAGAGTTGCACCAGATCCTGGATGCGGGATGGATCGGGAACATTGGTAGCCGAAGCAGTGTTGGGAGGAACGGGCGGCAGGTCCACCTGCGGCTTGGACCCATCCGCTTTCCATGACCCGAACCACTTTTCGATTTCGGTCCTGGCTTCATCTGGAGTCACGTCGCCGATCACCACGATGGTGGTCAGATCGGGACGATAAGCGCGGGCGTAGTAGCTGTGTACGTCGGCAATGGTTAAACCATCTACGGTCTTGGGAGTGGGCTGGCGCAATGCGGGATCGTTCTTGGGCAGCAGGCCGAACTCCAGAGCTCTTTCCGCCAGGTATCCCGGGCTTTTGAGCAGGCCGCCAACGGAATCAGCGGTTTGCGCCTTCACCACCTTAAAGGCCGGCTCCGGTAGCGCGGGGTGAAGCTCATTGTCGGCGAGCAGTTGCACGCCACGGTCAAAGTATTTCTTCAACACGGCTAAGGAGAAGCTGGGACCAGCGGATTCGTCAGCGGCAATATCGTCCAGAGCCTTTTGAAAGGCGAGGCGATCCAGAGTGGTGGTGCCATAGGAGAACAGACCACCCAACACATCCTGCACGCCTTCCCGGCCGGGGGGAACTTCCAGATCGGCTTGGGTTCGAATTTGCCCGGCGACAGTCACGGTGGAGCTCAACTTTTCCGGCTGCACGATGAGGCGAATGCCGTTAGAGAGCTTTGTGTCCGTCGGGGTAAGGTCCCACTTCGGTGGTTGCAACGGGTTGAGCAGGGACTTGGCCCACATCGGTAGCGGCACCGGCTTGGTGGGAGCGGAGGTGAGCTTTTCCGTGCCACCAAAACCTTTAGCGGCAGCGGGAGCGCCCGATGGTTGGGGCTTGAGTGTTGCTACGATCGCCTGGTCGTTGCGCAGATAAGTTTGTGCAGTCCGGTTGACGTCGGCCACATTGACGCTCTGCACCGCGTCCACATCGTCCTGCGGCGAGTTGCGGCCCTCGCTGGCCACGGCTTCCGACCATAAATCGGCGAGGCCGGGAATGGAATTGCGGGCAAACTCATTGGAGGCGAGCACCGCACGGCGGGAGGCGGCCACCAAGTCGGCAGGCACTCCCTTGCCGGCGTAATTGGATACGATGCTTTGCAGTTCGGCAATGACGGGCTGAGCATCGGCGTTGGCGGGTAGAACCGCATAGGCAAAACCCACACTCGCCTCGCGGTATTGTTCTGCCATTTCAAAACCGGCGTCGAGCGCTTTGCCTTGCGGCACCAAGGAGTAGATATCGCCGCGCTGGCTGCCCAGAACGTCGCTCAGCACACGGGCGGCGGCGAAGTCCTTGTTGTCCGTGCCGGGCATGCGGTAGCTGACAATGGCCAGCGTGTAAGGGTAGTCGCTGGGCAGAGTAAAGCTCTCCGCTTTTACCGGTTGCAGCTTGATGCCAGGCCGCGGAGGAAGGGGACGGCTAGGGATGGATTCGTAGAGCGCTTTCACTTGCGCCAGCGTGGCAGCCGGATCCACGTCGCCGCTGATGATCAGAATGGCGTTATTGGGGGTGTACCAGTCACGATAGAACCTCTGGAGCATCGCGCCGGTGGTGGCGTCGAAGGAGGGCTTGCTGCCCAACGCGTCGTGCGCGTAGGGAGTGCCGGCGAAAATATCCTGGTTTAGGCGGGTCAGGAATTTGTAGGTCGGATTGGAAAGATCGCGGGCAACTTCCTGCTCAATGGCGCCACGTTCCTGTGACCACTGCTGGTCGGAATTGTCCACGCCGCGCATGCAAGCGGCACCCATGTGCAGTACGAGGTCGAGATTTTGCGCGGCGACGGTGGCGAAATATTGGGTGATGTCCTGTTGGGTATCGGCATTGTCGTCCCCGCCCAGCTGAGCGTAGATTGCCGCCGTCTGATCAGCATTTACGCCCTGACAGCCGCGAAAGGCCATATGCTCCTGGGCGTGCGCCATGCCGGGGAAACCGTCCGGCGTTTCGTTGGCGCCCACCAGGTAGTTTTCCTGCACCGTGACCACCGGGGCGAGAGTGTTACGCACGATGATGACGCGCAGGCCGTTTTTCAGCGTGGCGCGGGTGACGTTGGTTTCGCCGGCGGCGGCGAAAGCGGAAACGGTGAAAGCAAGGATAAGGAAGAGCAGGGAAGCGAGGCGCGTCCGGGTTGGATTCATTGTCGTTCTGGAGTTCTCCTGGGCCAAGATATGAAGACGATGGTAAGTGGATAAGGGATGCACGGAATTAAGGGGCAATCGGAAGTGGGATTTCCCGGCTGCTCTACGCAAACACAAGGTCCCTCGACTTGCGCGAGTTCGGCTTTCGCTCAACTCACGCTCGCTCGGAATGACAGCGTAAGAGAGCCGGCCAGAACTAGCCCACGGCGGCCTTGGGGGCGCTGGCCAATTCGCGGGCGTAACGCTGAATCTTTTTCAGCGCTGCGACGATTTCGTGCATGTCTTCTTCGTCGCCCAGCATCGCTGGCTGCGGTATCCACACCGTTTCCCAGGCAGCGCGATGGGTCTGGGGAAAGCTGCGGTGCAAGAAATCATGTTTCTCTTGGGCTTGTTCGCCGCTCAGCTTCTTGCGGTACTCGCCACTGGTGAATACCTCCAGCGCATGAAGCGGCGGATAGCTGGCCTGGTTGGGAATACCCTCGGCTTGCATGGCCTCAATGAAGCGCTCTGTGGAGATCCCGGCAAACGCCTTGCGGTTGACATGAAAGATGTAGGCATACTGGCCGTTGCGGGTGCAGCGCATGTCGTGCTTTTGGGGCGTTATGCCGTCAACTTCGCGCAGCAACTGGTCAAGGAGGCGCGCATTCTTGTGGCGGCGCGCGGTCTGCTCGTTCAGGCGTGTGAGCTGCACGTCGAGCACGGCGCCCTGCCACTCGCTCAGGCGGTAATTGGAGCCGTAAATGAAGTGGCTGTAAAACCATTCACCGGGCATGCGGCCGCAGTCGTGCACCGAGCGGGCCATGCGCTCGACCTGATCGTCGTTAGTGATGATCATGCCACCTTCGCCGGCGGTCATCAGCTTGCTCGCCTGAAAGCTGAAGGTGCCAGCTTTGCCGAAGGTGCCCACGTGCCGGCCATTCCACTGGCTGCCGTGGGCGTGAGAGCAGTCCTCGACGAGGGCTACGCCACGCTGTTCGGAGATTTCGACCAGGCGGTCGAGATCGGCGGGATGGCCGCCCATGTGGACCGCGATGATGGCCTTGGTGCGCGGAGTGATGGCAGCTTCTGCCAGGTCGGGATCAATGCAGAATGTATCGGGGCGCACGTCTACCAAGACTGGCAACGCACCAGCAAAAAGCACGGCACTGGCGGTGGCAATGAAGGTGAAGTCGGGCAAAATGACTTCATCGCCCGGGCCGATGCCCAGAGCCGCTATGGTGACCTCGAGCGCGGCCGTGCCATTGGTGACAGCCACGCCATGCCCGGCGCCGTGGTAGCGGGCGAAGTTACGCTCGAAGTTCAGGGTGCGAGTGCCGGGGGTGCGCCACCAGACGCGGCTCTCCAGTACCTCCATCAAGGCGGCGCGCTCGCGCTCGTCATAGAAAGGCCACTCGGGGAAAGGCTTGCGTTTGCTCCGGGGTCCGCCCAGCAGTGCCAGTTGTGACATTGTGACCTCCTATTTCGACCCGCAGAAAACTCTATCCCGATGCGGGGTGGCGGTCAACGGCCTGTACTTCTTTCTCCCCGGATAAACGCGGATTAACACGGACGAAAGGCGAAATCCGGCCGTATGGGGCAGACCTTGACAGCTCTTTCTTTGGAAAGTACTAAGGAGGGTCGTCGCGGGAGCTCTTTATGCACACACGTCTGGAAAAGAAGTGGAACAGTGCGTCGCGGGCCCTGATCATCGTCATGCTTTGCTGTGCGCCCGCACTGGCGCAAGAAGCTCAAGTCTACGTCTCGTCGCAGGCAGGAGATCGCCTAGCGGCTAAGCCGGCGGCGAGTTTTGCAGCCGGCGCGCCCGGGCCGCAGGCGCTGAAATTCGAGATTAATGGCCGGGTAACTTACCAGAAAATCACCGGCTTTGGCGCTTCCTTCATGGAAGCGGGGCTGATGGTCATCAATACGCTGCCGCCGCAGCAACAGGAAGAGGTGCTGCGGGCGATGTTTGATCCGCGGCAGGGCGCCGGCTTTACGGCCATGAAAACGCCCATCGCCAGTACGGATTTTATGTCCGCGGGTCCGTTTTACAGCTACGACCCCGTGGCTGGGGACGTGGAGATGAACCATTTCTCAATCGCCCGCGACCTGGGGCCTAATGGGTTGATCACTTACATCAAGCGGGCGCGGAAATATGGCAACTTTGTGCTGCAGGCGCCGATGGATTATCCGCCGGACTGGATGCTGTTCAACCCGGACACCAATCAGGACGTGAATCCCAGGTACTACGACGCACTGGCGAGCTATTACCTGCGATATCTGCAGGAGTATCAGAAAAACGGGGTCTTCATTGACTACCTGAGCCTCTTTAATGAGCCAGGCGTCTACACCAAGATTCCTTATGGAGAGATCAAAGTTCTGTTGCGCGACCATGTGGGGCCTTTGCTGGAAAAGTCGGGACCGAAGACCAGGCTGATGCTGAGCGAGTCTGGCGACCGGGACGACGCATTCACGAATTACCCCCTGCTCATGGACGACCCCGAAGCACGCAAGTATGTGGCGGTCATGCCGTATCACGGCTATGACTTCAAGGAATACTCAAAGATGGCTGAGCTGCACCGGCGCTATCCCGAGGCGCCGCTGTGGATGACCGAAGTGTGCTACGCGTACCAGGCGGGCACGCCGAAAACGCTCTCGTTGCCAGTCTACGATTTCGCCGACGGAGATTTCTGGGGCCAGCAGATTTTCAGCGACCTGGAGAACTATGCCTCGGCGTGGATTTACTGGAATGCAGTGCTGGATGAGAAGGGCGGCCCGTGGTCCGTGTCGTACATTCATGGCAATCCTGACCCCAACGTTCAACACCCGGTGATCATCATCAATCGCCAAACCCATAAAGTGACCTATACCGGCCTCTATTACTACCTCGCACACTTCAGCAAATTCGTAAGGCCAGGAGCGGTGCGCATTGAGACAAACGGGAATTATCCCGGAGTGCGCGTGATTTCGTTCAAGACGCCGGAAGGGAAGATTGTCAGCGAGTTGATGAACAGCCGCAAAGAGGAAGTGGAAGTTGCGATCGTAGTCAATGGACACACGCTGCCACTAAAGCTGCCGGCAGTGTCAATTACAACGGCGGTGTGGTAGAGCCATGGTCGTGGGTGAGGACGCCCGCGCCACAAAATGATCAGTCGAGTTGCTTGCCTTTGGTCTCTGGCAGTAGGGCGGCCATCACAGTGGCAAGCAGGAACGACGCGGCGCACAGGTAAAAGGCCGAGCCCAGGCCTTTGGCCTGACCGACGCGACCAATCAGGAAGGGCGCCAGCGCGCTCAGGGTGCGTGCTCCGTTATAGGTGAAACCTAGAGCCCGGGCACGCAGGCGGGTGGGAAAGATCTCGCTGCCAACAATTCCTGAGCCGGAGAAAAAGCCAGTGCCGAAGAAAGCCACCAGCGCGCCCAACAACAGCAACACCCATTCGGAGCGTGCTATGGCATAAAGTGGGACCAGAAGTGCCGCGGCCAATGTATAGACAATGAAGCTGTTACGTCGCCCGAGATGGTCTGCCACCCAGCCAAAGGTCAGGTATCCGGGAAACATTCCGGCGAGGTTCAGAAACAGGAGCAGGGCAGTGGTGCTCATCACGCCAAAGCCCCGCCCGCCTTGGGAGACGGGAAGCGATAAATAGGGCGGAATCCAGGTGAACAGGCCCCACCAGGCAAACAGGCCAAAAAAGTTTACGAGCAGCAGGGCGATTGTGTGACGCGCGTACGTACGGGAGAAGAGATGAAAAAAGGAGTCCTCCCGGGCCTGTGCTACCTCGGATTGGGGACTTGACGCGGCGAGCGATGCCTTGCGGTGCTGCTCCCACATTTCCGATTCTGGCACCTTCTTCAAGATCCAAAAGATCACCAGCGCCGGAAGCACACCGACGAAGAATACAGCGCGCCAGTTGGAGAATTGGAGCACGATTCCGGCCACCAGGGCTGCAAGGGCATAGCCAATCGCCCAGGAACTCTGCACAATAGACAGCGCCTTGGCCCGCTGCTCGCCAGGCCAGGTCTCCGCCACCAGAGCGGCTCCGGTGTTCCACTCCCCACCCATCCCCAGCCCTAGCGCAAAGCGGAAGCAGGCGAGCATGAGGATGGTGGTGGACAGGCCGCAGGCAAAGGAAAAAACCGAGTAGGTCAGAATCGTGGCCATGAGCGCGCGCTTGCGCCCGATGCGGTCGGCAATGAAGCCGAAAAGCACGCCGCCAATGCCGGAGGCCAGCAGGGTGAAGGTGTTGAGCAGGCCGGCGGTGCCCTTGCTCATGCCCAAGTCACGCATGATGTGGGCCAGCACCAGGGCGTAGAGCATGACGTCGAAGGCGTCCAGCATCCAGCCCAGGCCGGCGGCGATCAGGGTACGGCGCTGCCCGCGCGAAATAGTTGAAAGAGTGAACGTGGCGGTGCCCGCCATGGAGGTGGATTGTACTCGCGGGCGAGGGGGCCCCGGCGCCACAAAGTTGCGAGCAGCTCCGATGTTCGGCCAGACGAGGCCGGGACGCCCTCGTGACAGCCGGCAAGATGCGGGCGCTACTTTCCTAGCAGGTGGAAGTAGCGACGGGCGTGATGGACGTCGGCTGCGATTTGGGTGCGGAGCGCCTCGACCGACGGGAACTTGATTTCTTGGCGCAGGCGGCGCAGGAAAAACAACTCGACTTCCGTTTCAGGGGTCAGTTCCAGAGGGTGGAAGTTGAGCAGGTGGGTCTCAATGGCGAACGATTCCGCGCCGAAGGTAGGGCGGTTGCCAACGTTGGTCACGGAATCGAAGCACTCTTCCGCCACGCGTGTGCGCGTGATGTAAACGCCGTCACGCGGCACCAGTTCGTCGTAGCGGCTGAGGTTGATGGTGGGGACGGTGTATTTGGCACCGTAGCCGCGGCCGCGCCCAGGATTGGAAATGATGCTGAACGACCGGCCCAAGAGGTGGCGGGCGTCGCTGACGTCGCCCTCGGCGGCGATGAGCTCGCGTACGCGGCTGCTGGAGACGGAGTGGCCGCGAATGCACATCTCAGGATAAACCTTGACTTCAAACCCGAGCTCACGGCCGAACTCGGCCAATTGCTGCACGTCGCCCTTCGCTTTACGTCCGAAACGGAAGTTGAAGCCTTCATGCACTTCACGCGCGTGCAGAGCGCGGTGGAGAATGTCTTCCGCAAACTGGCGCGGGGTGAGCAGGGAAAGGTCGCGGGTAAAAGGCAGCAGCAATACCGCGTCCAGCCCGGCGGCCGCAAGCAGGCGCAGCTTTATGGGCAGGGGTGTGATAAGGCGCGGCGCGGCATCAGGATGGAGGATGCGAACGGGATGAGGATCGAAAGTCACGGCCAGGGAGGTCGCATGCAATGCGCGGGCGCGAGCCAC
>DATEGI010000309.1:0-11249 GCA_035280205.1 Terriglobales bacterium
ACTTTAGTAACTGGGTGGGTCCGCGAGGAGCGGTAGTTGGTAGTTGGTAAGTCCAACCATCCGAGCAGCAGAACTGCACCAGCTACCAACTACCAGCTACTTCTTCTGGCTCAGTCTCGCGTGAGGATGCCTCCGAAACCGTAACCGAGCATCAGCCCGCACAGGCCAACCACGGCGGAAGCCGGCCAGAGATACCGGCGGGCATTGCGCCGCACATCGAGTTTCTCACGCATTTGCAGGCGCAGTTCAGCTACCGAGTTGTGCAAGCGCCGGCGCTCTTCCGCGGCCCGCAGTTCCAGCACATCAGTGGGAATATTGCTCGCGCTCATACCTGTGTCCTCGCTTCATGCTGCAGCCAGATTTGGTCCTCTTTCAGCACCTTGATCGTCTTCTTTGGCATGATGCCCTGGGCCCGCAGTTCTTTCAGTCCAAACACAGCGGTCATGCCTCCGATAAGCGAGTACAGCACGCCCACGATGAGGAAGGAGAAGAACCAGCGGAACGGGTCGCCGTAGAAGGCCACCGCTATCAGGCCCACCAGACAAAGGGTAAGCAGCAGGAAGGCCGTGGCCAGAAAAACGATGGCCGTGGCCATCATGGGCAGGGCGGCCTTGAAGGTGCGCATCTTCTCGCCTAGTTCCGCCTTCAGCATCCGGATGCGTGTCTGCAGAAACTCCTTCAGCTCATCCTTGACCTCGTTGACGACCCCGGCGAAGCTTCGGCCGTTGAAATTTACAGTTTGATCAGCCACGTTTCCCCCTTCCCAAGCGCAAGAAAACTCCCAGCAGAAATGCCGCTCCGCCAATCGCCCCGATCACGGCCAGCGGCCGCTCGTGGCTGAAACGGGTGACGCGCAGGCGAACCAGGCGGGCGCGTTCCGCGGCCGAGTCTTTTGCATCCTGCGCCATCCGCGAAGCTTTAAAGCGCGCACCCTTCAGCGCCGCCGTGGCCCGGGTCCTGACCTCCTCGACAACGGCGCCGGCCCGCTCTTTGATCTCCTCGACCTTCTCGTGAGCGGCCTGCATCTTCTCCTGCGCCGTCTGCTTGACTTGCTCCGTAGCCTGCGCACTTCCACCCGGAATCACCGTGAAGCGGTCGCGTGCGTTCTGTACCTGGCGCGTGGCGCTGCCCAGAGCGCTGCCAATGGCCTCTGCCGCCTCATTCAGGCGAGGGTTGGAGCGGGTAGTCGCTGCTGGAAGTTCCCGCTCCGGGTCCATGGCCGGAATGTCCGGCGGGAGCGTCTGTTCTGATCTTCTGGTTTCAGCCATAGAAATCCTTCCTGCCTAGAACCTTCTTTCGTCCTGCTTTACGTTGGATGTGAATATGGGACGCCGTGTTTACAGGGCTGGTGAGTGCCGAGCGGGAATGGGGTACTCAGGATTCAGGTTGGACTCACCTTCGGGGCTGCTCAGTCAAGGCAGCAGGTCACAGACGCAGCACGAACTCATCGCGCGCCTGGTATTGGGCACTCTTCCGGTCAGAATGCGCCTCCGCCCCCGCCGCCAAAGCCGCCGCCGGAGAAGCCGCCTCCTCCCCCAAACCCGCCGCCACTCCAGCCTGAGCCGCTGGAGCTGGCCCGGGGCGCGGAGACGAATACCTGGTTCATGTCGTAAGCCATGCTGTGCATGCTGTTGGAGAACAGGATGGGATTAAACATGACGCCATTGGGCGAGACATACCAGCTGGGCTGATTCTGCACGATGCCGGCGAAAGCCTGGGCCCAGTGGTGCTCCACGCCCAGGGCCATGGCGAAGGGCAGGAACTTCTCAAAGGTGTTGGGAGGCATGCGCTTGATGCGGTCGGCGTCCACCCGGTTCATGAACTCCTCAAATCCCAGGATGGCCACGCGGGTGCGGGCGCCCTTAACGGTCTTGCAGGTCATCTGCCGCCCGAATAGCCAGATGATGACCGCGGCGATGGCGATCGTGATGACCGCCAGCGGCACCGAGCCGAATACATCCGCCGCCCCGGTTACCGCCAGCAGGATGAAGGGCGCTGCCACCAGAACTGCTCCACCGAACATGTAGGCGTTGGCGGAGTCAGGGTCAATCAGGTACATGCCTTTGCGCCGCAACGCAGACATGACGTCGTCGCGAATCACCGGAACAGCGGTGTAGAAGCGGTTCTTCAGGCTAGAGAGCCGCGTCTCAGTAGCGTCACCGGCAAAGATGTTCTCCAGCATCACCCGTTCATGCGGGGCCAGGCCCGTCCACTTCTGCCGCGGGATAAGCAAGTGAAAAAGGTAGTCCTTGTGGTGGAAGAGCAGGCCCTTATCCAGCGTCTCTTCAATTTTGATAAAGCCGCGCACCGCCAGATCCACGATGGTGGAGGTAATGTCGCGGGGATTGACCTTGTCGTCAATCAGCGAGCCCACCTCAGCCGGCGTCATGTCCGTGGGCGGCTCGTACATGGGAGCAACGGAAAGCCCGGGTTTGGGATCGCGCCCTTTGAACCACCACAGGCAAAACATCACCACGAGAGCCCAGGGCGGCAGCAGCGCCAGGGGATTGCTGCGCAAGAACCAACTCGCCCGGGTCAGGGTGCTGGGCTCCTGCAAAATGCCTTTGGGAATGTAAATGTCAATGGTCAGGCCGCCACTCATGGGCAGCGAACTGGTGGTCTCAAAATGCGCGCTGGCGCCATTGATCTCAGCGGTGGCGTCGTGACTCGCAGACCCGTACACCCCGGTAAATGCCTGGGCCTTCAGACTGCCGGCGGCATTTTGCGGCAGCTGCACGAAGGCGGATGCGTGGTCAATGGGCACCGGCCAGTCGTTGCCGGTCACGTTCCAGTAAAACTCGTCGTAGCTGGGAAAGTAACGGACCGCGTTGGGAGTGGTGTAGTCAATCTCCACCGTTTTGGTGGTGTCCTCGGCTCCGGGAATGTAGATCTTCAGATGGCGATACCCGTTGCGGACGCTGGATTCGTATTTCAGCTTGTTGCCAGCGTCATCCTTAACCCCGGTGATCTTCAAAAAAAGGCGGTAGTCAGTGCCATGCGGACCGGGGTACTCGATGGGGATGTCGCGGTAGATACCGTGGTATACGCCGTTGAATTCCACCGTAATGTGCTCGCTTACGGAGGCCCTGCCCTGTTGATCGAGGTTGACAGTGGAACGGAAGTCAGTTATGTGCCAGTCGGCAAGTGCCGGCAGCGGGCTCAGGGCGAGACAGCAGAAAACAAGAAGACTGCGGGTTGCCGCCGCGAACTTGGTCTTGCCCAACATCAGAACTTCACTACAACGTTCTCGCGGTCAGCCGGCGTTTCCAGTTCGAAATACTGGCGCGGCTGAAATCCCAGCATGCTGCCGAAGACGTTAGTGGGGAAGGTCTGCAGCTTGGTATTGAAGTCGCGCACCACGGCATTGTAGTAGCGGCGCGCGTTCTGAATGTTGTCTTCGGTCTGGGTCAGCTGCCCCTGAAGTGCGGTGAACTCTTCGGAGGCGCGCAGCTGCGGGTAATTCTCCGCCACCGCCAGCAGGCCGCGCAAAGCCTGCGTCAGTTGTCCCTCGGCGGCCGCCCGGTCTGCCGGGCTGGTGGCCGACATCGCCGCCGAGCGGTACTTCGCGATGTTTTCGAAGGTGCCTTTTTCGTGGGCGGCGTAACCTTTCACCGTCTCCACCAGGTTGGGAATCAAGTCGTGCCGCCGCTTGAGCTGCACGTCAATGTCGGACCAGGAGGCATCGGCGCGCACGCGCAGGCGGATCAGGCCGTTGTACATGGCGATGAAGAATCCCACCACCACGACGATGACGATCAGAACGATGATCAGGGCCATCACAGGCTCCAGAGACTCGGTTTTGCGGGCTCCCGTACAGGGCAAGTTATCACAGGGGCGAACAAGGGAGCCAGTGCTCAGTAGGGCCGCTGCCGGCCCTACTCCGTGGGCTCAAATTGTATCTCTACTGTTTCTGTGGTCGGGTCTGCGGCCGGCTCAAACTTCCATTTGTCAATCACCCGCATGGCCGCATCCACGAAGGCGGGGTTCCCGCCTACCGGTCTGGCCGACTTGACCTTGCCATTAGCCTCGACAATTACCACCAGCTTGACCGCGCCTTTGATATTGAGCTGGCGTGCAAGTTCGGGGTAGGAAGGCAGAACCTTCTTCAGCACTTTGCGAGTGGGATGATGTTCGGCCGGCAGGTTGGCCCCGGCCAGCGGCGCGCCACAAATGCCTGTCAGGAGAAGCAGCAGCAAGACGCAACTGAGTTTTCGGGTCATGTCGTTCAGGGCCGGCACAAACGTGAACAGGCGTGCTGCAAGCTTCGTTGTGCCCAGCTTTGAATTGTTTCAAAGGAGGAGTACTCGTGCCTAGGTGACCAAAGGTATTGACCGTTCACGGCTCCGTTGTTGCTCAGATGAATTCTACGGCGCCTCCACCACCACGAAGGCGGTACTACCGCCCCGATTCACAAGCAGCACAATGCGGTTGAGGAGAAAGGCGGCTACTGGGTGGGAGCGTAGTAGCCCGGGCGGGCGCGGACATGCACCTTCTTGTTCAGAACGGAGATCTCGATGGAGTGGTAGCGGCCGTCGGCCGAGAGATCTGCCGGCTTATAGGCCAGCGAGTACTGGCTGCGCAGTTCCTCTTCAATGGCGGAGAAGGACTTGGTAATGTCGTTCATCTTGTAGGGGAAGAAGGCGCGTCCCCCGGTGTAAGTGGCCAGTTGTTCGAGCACGCCGTCGCCGCGCAGGACCAGGCCGCTGTCGTCGGTGCTGATGGCGTAGATGACCACCTCGGCGCGCTGCGCCATCTGGATGGCAGCTCCCAGGCTCATCTGGCTTTGGTTATCTTCGCCGTCGCTGAGGACGATAATGGCGCGCCGCACCGGCCGCTCGTCTCCGGTCTTAAGCAGTTTTTCCTTGCAGGCCAGATAAATGGCGTCGTACAGCGCCGTACCTCCCCCGGCCTTCAGGTTGTAAATTGCCGAAGACAGTTGCGCGTTGTTGTCCGTAAAATCCTTCATCAGCTTGGCGTGGCTGTTAAAGCCGATCACGAAAGCGCGATCAATAACCGGTCGCACCACCTGCTGCAGAAATGATATGGCGGCGTTCTGCTCAAACCCGAAGCGGCTTTTTACCGAACCGCTGTCATCCACCAGCAGGCCAACACGCAAAGGCAGATTGGTTTCGCGGCGAAAATCAAGGATGCTTTGCGGGGGTTGGTTGTTGTCCAGCACCCGGAAGTCGCCTTCCGAGAGGTCACGCACAAACTTGCCACGCCCGTTAGTGGCGGTAAACACCACATTCACCTCATCCACCCGTTTGTGAATGGTCATGAGGGCCGAACCGCCTGCCTGTTCCGGATAGGCGGCTGTGTCCGAAGCCGTCGCTTCGCTGCTCAGGTAAGGCTGGGTAGGATCCTGGCCCGCAGGCAGCTGGGCATGAGCTCCCATAGCTGCAAAAGGCAACAGAAGAGCGGCGGCGAGGCTGAGAAGCAAAAATTTCATAAAACGTGCATTTTCTGCCGTTTTGCGGGGGCGCAAACGAGACCCAAATGATTTAATGCACTTTCAATGCCAAGGGGAACTCTAGGTCACGGCGGGAAGGAAGCCAAGTTACAAACGGGGAACAGACTTTCGTTACACACCAGTGATTACGAGTTAAGATGTCAATTCCATCCTGGAGGTTTCATGAAAAAGCTGGTCGCGGTACTGACTTCCGTACTGTTACTAGCCGCCCCTCTGCTGGCGGCCAAGGACAATGAAAAAGAGCAGGACCGGGTCAAAGATGCCGGCCAGGTGCTCAAAGAGATCATCAACATCCCGGATGATATTCCCAAGGACCTCTTCGATCGTGCCGAATGCATCGTCGTTCTGCCCTCAGTAAAGAAGCTCGCTATCGGTATCGGCGGCAGCTATGGCCGCGGCGTCATGAGCTGCCGCACCGGCCAGCATTACACCGGTCCCTGGAGCGCGCCTGCCATGTACGCGCTGGAGGGCGGAAACATCGGTTTCCAGTTGGGTGGCCAAGCCACCGATTTTGTGCTGCTGGTAATGAACCCCCACGGGGCGGAGTCGCTGCTCAAGACCAAGGTGAAACTGGGCGCCGATGCGGCTGCTGCGGCTGGCCCTAAGGGCCGCGATGCAGCCGCGGCTACGGACGTGGCCATGCGGGCGGAGATTCTTTCCTATTCACGCTCGCGCGGTCTGTTTGCCGGCATCTCGCTGGAAGGCTCCACTCTGCGTCAAGATAATGGTGCCAATGAGAAGCTCTACGGGCGCAAGATCACGGCTCGCGAAATTGTGCGCGAGCACCGCGTAGGCGTGCCGGCGAGCGGGCAGGAACTGGTGTCGCTGCTCAACCATCACTCGCCGAAAAATCTGTCCGACCCCAAGTCACTGGAATAGTTTTTAGGTCCCGCAGGGAAATTCCCTGCGGGACTCGTCTCTTGCCGCTGCCTATGGGCTTGCAGCCGGCGCCTTGCTCAAGCAGCAGCTGACGGCTCTTCCGCCTTCACCAGCGGCACGTTGACCAGGTGTTCGCTCAAAAACCAGACTTGCAGTTCATTCCTGCGCAGCACTTCGCTGATCAGAAGGTCGTTCGTACCATCATCTCCAAGTTGAGAAGCGCGGTGAGCCAGCGTGCGCGTCTGGCGAATGATCACCTGGTGAGCGTCCAGCAGGCGCGATAATTGAACGGGAACCTCTTCGCGCCCGCGGGGCGGACGTTCGATTTGGGTGGTTTCAGCCACATCCGCGGCCATGGCCAGGCTGACGCCGCCCAGCAGTTGAATCCGTTCCGCAATCGCATCCACCAGCTCTACCTGTTCGTCATAATGCTTATCGAACAAGAGGTGCAGCTGATAGAAAGTCGGGCCGGCAACCTGCCAATGGGACTTCTTGTACAGGTCGCGCAGCGTCATGGTATCGGCAAGTACCTGGTTGAGTTGCTCCGTCATTTCCAGGCGTACCGGCTCCTCGAGCTCAAGCGGAAGGGCGTGGTTCACGGTGCCGTAAGCCTGGATTTCGCGGGCATGTTGGTGAAGGCGGGGTTGGGCGCTGGGTCTGCTGGCGGTGTTCGTGTGCATCTGTTTCTTTGCCATTAGGCTGCTCCTTCGCGATCAGAAGTTTCTCAGCTTGAGTTACGGTTGCACGGACAGATAAAAAATTGCCGTGGAAGGAGTGGAACGGGTCCTGATGAAAATTTGAAATTCTCTGTTGATTTGCCGGGCTTGCTCACACCCGGAACGACAGCGCCTGTGAAACCCGCAAGAGTATACCCTCTTCAGCTGGTTTCCTGCTCGCTGCATCCGACCCTCCTGGCGCTGCGGCCCGCACGCGGAATCCCTCTGGCCTGATCGAGCATCTTAGAGTTGTTCGTCGCACGCCAAACTGAGAAGATTTCTCCCGCCAACAAGTGGGCTCATGATTTCCCGGTTCATCACTAAGACCGCCGCGATCACGACGGTGGTGGTGGTAAGCAATGCCGTGGGCAATTACGCTCTCGGTAAGGGTATGCAGGAGGTGGGCCACCTGGTCACTTGGCAGCCGGGCCCCTACCTGCAGGCCTTCACCGACCCTTGGGTCATTGCCGGGGTGGTCCTGCTGATTGCCTGGCTCATCTTCCGCCTGGCGCTGCTTAGCTGGGCCGATTTGAGCTACGTCATCACCGTGACCTCTACTTCTTATATCCTCAGCGCCCTGCTGGGAAAATTCTTCCTGGCGGAAGAAGTCTCGGCCTTGCGCTGGGCAGGCATTGTGCTGATCACCGTGGGCGCGGTGTTTGTGGGAGAAACCTTTCCCAGCACCACCGACGAGACGGGAGGACTGGCGGAGGAATGATGCGCTGGCTCCTGGTGGCGTTGATTGTGGGCCCGGGCACGGTGGGCGACCTGCTGACCACTGCGGGCATGAAGCGCCATGGCGAGGTCAACGACTTCACGGTCCCCGGCCTGGCGCGGCTGCTTTGGCAGTTGTCGCGCAATCTCTACATCATCATAGGCATTGTGGCCATGGCCATCTCTTTCTTTGCGCTCATGGACCTGCTCTCTATCGCCAAGCTGAGCTTTGCTATCCCCGCCACCGCCTCCAGCTATCTTCTGGAAACGGCGCTGGCCAAGTATCTGCTCGGGGAAGAGGTGGGGTGGAAACGCTGGGCGGGAGCGTCGCTGGTGGCCATTGGCGTGATGCTGATTTCGTTTTAAGGCAGTGTCGGAGTTTCGAGTTTCCAAGTTTCCAGAAGCCCACGGGACGTTACATGCGGTTCCGGCGCTAGTAGCCGGGCCGCGGGGTTGGAATTCTGGCCCTTACCGCTTAGGCCCAGAAACACCAGCCCGGACACTATCAGCAGCGTAGCCAGGCTCTTTCCTACCAGGGTCCAGCCGCGAAAGTTCTCCTGCAGCCAGCGCGGATAAAGCCGGGTCAAGCCGTAGGCGCCGAGGAAGATGATCGCGTAGCGCACCCCAGAGATGGCGTCCACCACGGCAGGATGCGCCAGATCAATGGCGTAAAAAATCAGGAACGAGCCCACGCCAGAGACAAAGCGGTTCGCGAAATACCAGAAGCGGCTGCGGGGCTCAGCTTTTTCGGAATCAACGAAAATCTGCCGCCGCCACCTGTGCCGCACCAGCAGCAGCATGGCGCCAGCAAAGGTGCCAAACGTAAAGATCACGTACCCGCTTACAAAGTTGGTGTTGTCAAACACCACCTTCTGCAGCACGTTAACCAGCCCAAATAGGCCGGAAGCCAGCAGGATGGCGGGTAGAATCCGCCGCAGGTTCAGCTTTTCCGACAGGAACATCACAAAGCCGCCCGCTACCAGCAGGACAAAGGCCAGCAGGTTGCCGTGGGTCAAGTAGGGGTGCCGTAGTAGTGGAATGGCTATGAGGGCGGTGGCCACCGGGGAGAAGCCGCCCATTACGGCCAAGGTCTGTGATGCTTCTCCGCGTTTGAGCGCGGCGTAATAGAACCACACCGCAGCCAAGTGGAGTATTCCGGTGGCAAACGCCAGAAGGCAAATGGAGAGCTTCGGCCAGTGGAAGCCAAAGGGCGCCAGCAGCAGCCCGAAGATGCTGATCGCGCCCAGCCAGAATACGTAGGAGACCAGGTTCGTGGTTTCCGGCTGCCGCAGCAATACTTTGTCCCAAACCAGGGAAATCCCAATCAGCCCATTGGCAATAATGGCGATAAATACCCCGTTGCGAATGAAATCCAGCGCGGCGGGGAGCAATACTGCCAGCGCGGTGCTAGGGAGCTCGGAGTTCATGCTGGGCGCTGATCAGGATAAGTCACGCCGACTGCCGCAGCGGAGTGGAAGTGTCACTGGGGAAGAGCACGGGCTGCAGCAGGACGCGGCGCGCCTGCTCGCAGGTCAGGGGCTGATCGGCGGAAAACAGCTCCGGCTGATCGGCGGCAGAGATGTGGATGGAGAAGAAGCCGCCGTCCGGCGCAGGCACGCTCTCCCGCGCGGCTTCGAACTCGTAACGCAAATGACGGTCAGGAAGGTCGGCCTGGATACGGACCTGCAACCCGGTGATGGGATCTGAGACCACAGCCTGCCCCTGGTCCCCGTCGAAAAAGGCGGTGCCGCCCCAGCGGTTATATTCGTTGACGTCCGCCTGCAATCCGTCGCGCAGCTCCAGCCACAGGTTAGCGATGGCGTGCTGCCGCGCTTGATCAGGAGCTTGCGAGGGCGCCGCTGCCGGGGAACGCCGCGAGTATTCTTCTGTTATCCAACCCATGACGTGAGTTGTGTTGCCTCGGCGCACCCTCTGAGTTGCCCTTAAACCCCACACCTGGAAAGAATTGCAGCGGCAAATTTTCTGCCCCTGGCAAGCGCCTTCGTCCGTCTAATAGGTAAGTGCCGGAGACAGCAGCAAACCCTCGAAAAGCGGCTACTTCCAGCGCTGGACGGGGTTCCGGGAGAGGGGTATAGTCGCCCTTAACAAGCTGCCCTGGATTGTCTACCAAACCAGCCAAAACCGGTATGGATAGGACAACAAGAGGCTGACGGACAACTACCGTGAAGCGGTCCCGCCTCTAAACAGGTTGAGGACCAGCTGAAAACCGGCCACTAGTAACATTCTGGGCGCACTTCAGGGGCTTGCGCTCAGCAGGGGTACATTTATGATTCGCCGTGCAATCTCTCTGGTTACGGCACTGGTTTTCGTGTTCAGCACGTATTCCTTCGCGGCCGCCAATGACTCCAGCGTCAAGACCTACCACGACGGCGGCCTCCGCGACATTTCCGCCATTGGCAACCGCAATGTGGGTTGCGGCGAGGGCGTAGGCAACTGGTACAGCATTGAAAAACAGGTGCAGATGGGCAAGCAGTTCGCGGCCCAGGTGGAATCCAGCGTAAAGCTCATTAACGATCCGGCTGTTACCGAATATGTGAACCGCATTGGCCAGAACCTGGTGCGCAACTCCGACGCCAAGGTTCCCTTCACCATCAAGGTGATCGATTCCGACGAAGTGAATGCCTTCGCCCTGCCGGGCGGCTTCTTCTACGTCAACTCGGGATTGGTGCTGGCCGCCGACAATGAAGCTGAACTGGCGGGCGTGATGGCCCATGAGATCGCCCACGTTGCCGCCTGCCATGCCGCCCGCGAGCAGACCCGCGGCCAGCTGGCCAACTTGGCTTCCATCCCCTTGATTTTCGTGGGCGGCGGCCTGGGTTATGGGGTATACAGCGCGGCCAGCATCGCATTGCCCATGACCTTCCTGCGCTTCTCCCGCGGATTCGAGACGGAAGCCGACTACCTGGGCCTGCAGTACCTGTACAAATCGGGGTACGATCCCCTGTCGTTCATAGCATTTTTTGAAAAGTTGAAGGCACAGGAAAAGAAGAAACCGGGATTCCTCTCCAAGGCCTTCAGCACGCATCCCCAGACGCCAGACCGGATCGAGAAGTCGCAGGCGGAGATCGCGCATTTGTTGCCGCCGCGGCAGGAGTACGTCGAAGACACTTCCGAGTTTGAAGATGTAAAGGCGCGGCTGGCGGCCATTGAGAATCGCCACAAGATCCAGAATCCGAAACACAACCGGCCCACTCTGCGCCGCACCACCGGACCTGAAGACCAGAAAAAGGATGATGGCCGGCCGACCCTGAAGAAGCGCGGCGACAGCTAGACCCGGTTCAGCGCGGACACACTTGGAGCGCAGGAGCAATGCTCCTGCGCCTTTTTGCTTGTGTGGTAGGTGAATGCCGTACGTTCGGGCATTCCCGTGCCAGGATGCACGAGGGCGTCCCGGAGGGACGCAATGGAAGTAGCCCGCCACTTCAGTGGCGGGTTCCTGCGGCCCAATA
>DATEGI010000310.1:0-46684 GCA_035280205.1 Terriglobales bacterium
TTCTTTAAGGGAGATTGGCCGGGAGCGGACAGGGAATTCAAGCGCGCTTTGGAACTGGACAGCAACTATGCCCCCGCCCACCACTGGTACTCCATGTTCTTAGCCGTGCAGGGCCGCAAGGAACCGGCGCTGGCTGAAGCTCGGAAAGCATGCGAGTTGGATCCGCTGTCGGCCGTGGTAGGCGCCAACCTGGCCAAGATTCTGGAGGAAGCGGGTCAGGATGATAAGGCCATCGAGCAAGCCAAGAAGACGCTCGACCTGGAGCCTGACTCGGCGGTGACACACGCCGTGCTCGGCATCGCCTATCAGGACAAAGGCAGCTACGCGGAAGCAATTGCCGAATACAAGCGAGCGTTACAACTGGGAGGGCCGCCTGGGGAGATGCGCGGTCTCCTGGGATATGCCTATGCCGCCTCGGGTAACCGAAACGAAGCGGAAAAGATGATTGATGAATTGAGAACCCTGTGGCCGGGACAAACGCATGCGGCTCTGGACCTGGCCGTGGTATTTTCCGGCTTGAGGGACAAAGAAAATGCCTTGTTCTGGCTGGAGAGGGCCCAGGAGGCGCATGTGAGCGACCTGATCGGGATTAGCCAGGATTCGCACTTTGCCGCGGTGAGAGGCGATCCGCGTTTCCAGACGTTGGTCCAGCGCGCGAGAACACCGAGGTGAGAAGTGCCTTGCGGCGGAAGTGTATCTGGCCAGCCGCAGCAGAGTCGCCGCAGTTGCGCTTCCGAACCGCCGCAAATCCTACCTGCCGCGATCTTCGCGGAACTGGATGATCCTTCTGCGGTCGCGTTTAGAGGGTCTGCCTTCGGGCGCCGGGTTGAACATCATCCCCGCGCGGCGTTCCGCTGCCACCTTGGCCCGCAACTCACGGCTCGCCTCGGTTTCCCGGTACAGTGTTTGAGCCACCGCAGCCGGGCCGCGCACCTCGCTCTGCAGCAGCACTTCCACTTCAAAGTCGCCGCCCTCAGTCTTGATTTGCAGCAGGTCGCCGACATGAACTTCGCGCGCCGGCTTTACCGCCTGGCTGTGAGCTTGAATCCTGCCCAGTTCACAGGCCCGTGCGGCCAGGCTGCGCGTCTTGAAAAATCGCGCTGCCCACAGCCATTTATCCATGCGAACGCCGGCCATAAGCTATCTTAATAGCTCGGCCAGCAGCGGCTGTGCAAGCGTCCACCGCAAGGTATGCCTGAACTGCCCGACATTACCGCCTACATAAGTGCGCTTGAGGCGCGGATCGTGGGCCAGCCGCTCCAGCACATACGCCTGGCCACCCCCTTTCTGCTGCGCACCGCACAGCCCCCGCTGAGTAGCGTGGAAGGGCGCCCAGTCCGCGAGCTGCGGCGCATCGGCAAACGGATTGCCATTGGAGTAGAAGGCGACCTCTGGCTAGTGCTGCACCTGATGATTGCCGGGCGCCTGCACTGGAGGCCGGCGGGGGCCAAACTGGCGGGCCGGCAGAGCCTGGCAGCCTTCGACTTTCCTAATGGCTCGCTGGTGCTCACCGAGGCCGGCACAAAGCATCGTGCTTCACTTCACGTCGTCAGCGGAGAGGAGGGGTTACACGCACTCGATCCCGGCGGCATCGAGGTCCTCAGCAGTACCCCAGAATCTTTTCGTGAGGCTTTGACGGCGGAGAACCGCACCTTGAAGCGAGCCCTTACCGACCCGCGCATACTCAGCGGCATCGGCAACGCGTACTCGGACGAGATTCTGCACGCTGCCCAGTTGTCTCCCATTGCACTCATCCAAAAGCTTAAGCCAGATGAATGGGCGCGGCTGTTCGCCGCTACTCAGCAGGTCCTCAGGCTCTGGATTGACCGCTTGGGCGCGGAAGTGGCGACCAACTTTCCGGAAAAAGTGACTGCGTTTCGGGAGGGCATGGCGGTTCATGGTCGCTACGGGAAACCGTGCCCAAGGTGTGGCGCAAAGATTCAGCGCATTCGCTATGCCGATAATGAAACTAACTATTGCGCCCGCTGCCAGACCGGGGGCAAAGTTCTCGCCGACCGAAGTCTGTCGCGTCTGCTGGGAGCGGACTGGCCTCGCACCCTGGATGAATTGGAAGCGCTCAAGCGACGATAAACTGGTGCGTTGTATTTCGAGACGTTGCGAGCGACGTCTCTATCGAAACGCGCATTTCGAATGAACTTGACGGGCGGGCGCCGGCGCCACCCAGGTAGAAAGATAAGATGAAAAAGCGTCGAGCAAAGGGCGGCGGTCGGGCAGGGAAGGAGGGAAGGCAGACTCGGTTTCCGCGGGAAGTCGCCGTCCTCTACGAAGACGACGCTGTAGTAGCGCTCAACAAGCCCCCAGGGCTGGCGGCAGTGCCGGTAAAAGGATCGGATACGCCCTCCGCGTGGTCATTGCTTGCCGCGGAGTTGAAACGAAAGAAGCAACGGGGTTTTGTGGTCCACCGGATTGATCGTTTTACTTCCGGGATTCTGTTATTTGCAAAAACCGAATCGGACCGGGATATTCTGGTCCGGCAATTTCTCAGCCACACTCCAGTGAGGCAGTATCTGGCCGTGGTTCGCGGCCATCTCTCCGCTCAGGAAGGAACCCTGGTTCACTACTTTCGGCGACAAGGAATGTTTCAGAAGCTCTCCCCCGCGACAAACCCGGAGGCCACCCGTGCTGAACTTCAGTATGTGGTGGAACGCCCTCTGCGCGGCGCATCGTTGGTGCGAGTGACGCTGGTGACTGGGCTGCAGAACCAGGTCAGGGTGCAGTTCTCTGCCATTGGCCACCCGGTAGTGGGCGACCGCAAGTATCATCCGGAGGAAGCAGCGGAGCGGCGAATTGCTCGCGTCGCGCTGCATGCGGGTCATCTCGAATGTATACATCCGCGGACAGGGGAGGCACTTAGCGTCAACTGCGCGCCTCCTGCCGACTTTCAGGCCCTAGTTCGCGCACTTGCAACGCCCGCAAGACCGCGTAAGTAGCTCCTTTGACGGCCACCACCCGAGAGTGACCAGCATCCAAGAATCGAGCGGCTATTTTCAGCAGGTGAATACGAACGTGCTTGTTCTCTGCCGGTGTACAAATTGGATGATCCCGATGGCCGTGCGCGCCATTGGCAGATGCAGCCTTGGGTTGATCCTGATCATCTTGCCGGGGCGCGTCTATTGCCAATCGTCAGCGGCGCCTCCTCCCGCTAACGGCGGTGTGGCACAAGCACAGCAGAGTCCGCCGCAAGATCAGAAAGAAAAACAACAGCATAGCCCGACGGCCACAACCGGTTCGCCCGGCCATATCTTCTGGGTTGTCCCCGCCTATAAGGTGGACTATCAGCACGGCTTCAAACCGCTAACCACCAAAGAAAAATTCCAGGAATGGGCACAGGGCGCCTATGACCCTCTTGGTCTGAGCGTGGGCGCGTTTGAAGCGGCTACGCTGGAACACTCCTCTACGGACGGCTTCTGCGGCTACGGCCCGGGGTGGGGCGGCTACGGCAAGTGCTTTGGCTCGCTGGAGCTGGACGCCAACGTTTCCAGCTTCATCGGCGACTTTGCCCTGACTTCGCTGCTGCATCAGGATCCACGCTACTTCCGTCTAGGGCAGGGCTCGTTCGGCAAACGCTTGTGGTATTCGGTATCACGCGTATTCGTTACCTACAACGACTCGGGCCGCACCGTGGTCTACACCTCGGCGCTGTCCGGAACCGCCATCGCCGCCGGCCTTTCCAATTTGTACTATCCCCAGAAAGACCGGGGAGTGGGACACAGCGTGTCGCGCGTGGCCATTGACTTGGGCAATACCGCTCTGTACAACGCTGCGGCCGAATTCTGGCCCGATATCCACCGCAAACTGCGTCGCATATTCTGAACGTCAATTCTTTTCCGTTAACCCTATCCTGTCTCGGGCTGAGTGCCCGTCTAGGCAAAATATTCCTGTATCTTTCTTGCCTCGCAACGGTCAGGCTTCCGGGTTCCCCTGAGTTCCAGGCACGGCACATAAGATTTCAGGAGTAAAACACTATGAAATTGCGTAGGTCCATCCTGTATCTGGGAATTGGTCTGCAGCTGTTGGCCGGCAGCTTGTGGGCCCAGGCCTCTTCCTCCACAAAAGTTGTTAAATTCGCCGGGACCACTCATTTCGCGCCGGGGAAAGCCGCGAAAACTCCCGCCAATAAGGCGGTACAGGGGCCAGAGGTAGATGTGACCTTCGATATTCCGGGCGTCAACGGGAATAACAGTCCGGCCCGCCTGCCGGCAAATCTTGTTCCCACTCCCACCGGCACACCCTTCGGCAGCGCAACCTTCAATGGTTTTGTAGGGCTCGATCAATTCCAGCAGGCGGTGGCGTTCACGGGCTTCGCAGGCGCCGCTAATGGGCAACTCGAACCGCCCGACCAGGGACTGGCGGTGGGCAACGGGTTTGTGGTCGAACCTATTAACAACGCGATCGAGATTTTTGACACGAAAGGGAACTCCTTTGGATTCGAAGCTCTCAGCTTTTTCTTCAATCTCGCGCCCACGTTTTTTGTAGACAGTAAAGGGAATATCATCCCGCCGTTCGGACCCTTTTTGTCCGACCCCAGAGCGTATTTCGACTCGGTCAATGGACATTTCATTGTGACCGAGCTGGAAATTGGAATTGACCCAGTCTCCGGCAACTTCGGCAGCACTTCCGAACTTCTGATCGCGGTAAGCCAGACAAATAATCCTCTGGGCTCGTGGAACATCTTCACGGTGGATATCAGCCACGACGGCGATGCGCGCTTTGGCGGCTGTCCGAACGGCTGTTTCGGCGATCAGCCATTGATCGGCGCCGACGCCAATGGCTTTTATGTTTCCACGAATGCTTTTACCCTACCTCCGGGAGTGTTTCGCGGTGCGCAGCTTTACGCCATCTCGCTGGCAGCGCTTGAGGCCGGCAGCGGCGGTCCAATCCCGGCGGTGCACTTGGGCAACATAGATGTTGCCCCCGGCGAGGCAGCGCGTTCCATTCAACCGGCCACTGTTCCTCCCGGTGGCACATTTGAAAGCGGGCAGGGCGGTACGGAGTACTTCGTCAACGCGCTTGATCCGACGCGCACGGTGGACAACCGGATTTCGGTATGGACGCTGACCAACACCAGCTCGCTGACCGGCACGCCCGCGCTGCAACTGAATAACATCATTGTTAGTTCCGAGGTCTATGGGGTTCCGCCGGCCACGGATCAGATTAACGGTCCAACGCCATTCCGGGATTTTCTCGCCACTCTTGGCTTCAAAAACCACGAAGAGCTTATAACCGACAATAACGACCGCATGCAGCAGGTGGTCTTCGCCAATGGCATGCTGTGGACGGCGGTTCCTACCCGCGTACAGCCTGCGAGTCAGGGACCGGTGCGTGCGGGCGCAGCCTGGTTCATCCTGGCGCCCTCGGTTTCGGGCGGGACGCTCACCGCTTCCATGGTCAACCAGGGATACGTCTCCATCCGGTCGGCGCAGCAGAACAGTGTTTTCTTTCCTGCGATTGGGGTGAACGCGGCGGGCAAGGCGGCAATAGTATTCTCCATCGCCGGGGAGGGTTTCTTCCCCAGTGCCGCCTATGCAACGCTGGACGCCGGGACGGGAACCGGGCCTATCGTCGTCACGGCGCCCGGTTTCGCGCCGGATGATGGCTTCAGCGGATATTTCCCCTTCATCATCAGCCGTGCCGGTCGCTGGGGCGACTACTCGGCAGCGGTCGCCGATGAAGCCGGCAATATCTGGATGGCAACCGAGTCCATTAATCCACCGGTGCCGCCGGAGAACGAGCTTCCGCCGGGGGCGCTGCTGGCCAACTTCGGAACCTTCCTCACCGAAGTCACGCCTTAAATGAGCGCTGGGCCTGCGCAGGAAAATCATCTTCCGCGCGGGCCCGGCGTGATCCCCAATAGGCGCCGTCCTTCAAAAGCCGGCCTTGTTTGAGAAAGCGCTCGGGTGGGCTACGCAGGCGCGGGCCTACTGCAGAAAATGCGCCTAGGCGATGCCCATCTTTTTCTGCATGGCTTCCAGGGTTACGCCTTTGGTTTCCGGATAGAACAGCAGCACCACAAAAAATTCCAGCACCATCATGGCGGAGAAAAACACGAAGGGATAGGCGCCGGAGCGAGCCGCCACCATGGGGAAGACGAGGGAGATGAGCCCGTTCATGAACCAGTGCGAGAAACTGCCCAGGCTTTGGCCCTTAGCGCGCACGGTGTTGGGGAAAACTTCGGCCAGGTAGACCCAGATGACCGCGCCTTGGGAGAAGGCGAAGAAGGCGATGTAGCCGATCAGCAGCCACACCAGCTTGTCTTCGTGCTGGCCGGTAAAGAAAATCGCTGACACGCCCGCCAGGCAAAGCGCGGTGCCCACCGCGCCCACCAGCAGCAAGGTCTTGCGCCCCAGCTTGTCAATCACCGACATGGCAATGACGGTGAAGACCAGGTTGGTAAAGCCCACCGCCACCGCCTGCAGGCTGGCCGAAGCCTGGCTGTAGCCGGCGTGGGCAAAAATGTCGTTCAGGTAATAAAGAATGGCGTTGATGCCGGAAAGCTGGTTGAACATGCCGATGGTGACGGCCAGAAAAATGGGCAGTTTAAATTTGCGCGAGAACAGCGGCTCCTGAGTCTGGCGCTGCTCGAGATGCACGGATTCGACAATCTCCTGCAGGTCCAGTTCGTAATTTTCGTCTCCCAGAGTACTTAGGACCGCACGCGCCTCCTCGACCCGGCCTATTTTCACCAGCCAGCGCGGGCTGCGGGGGATGCCAAACAGCAGCAAGAAAAAAACGATGGCGGGAATGGCCGCTACACCGAACATCCAGCGCCACTCCGCCGCCCCAAACTGCGCCAGTCCGATGAGGTAGTTGGAAAAATACGCCAGCAGGATGCCGAACACCACGCAGAACTGGAACAGGGCCACTAGGCGCCCGCGCAGTCGAGCCGGCGCAATCTCCGCAATGTACATGGGGCCGAGCACAGAGGAGCCGCCAATGCCCAGGCCGCCGATGAAGCGGAAGCCGACCAGCGCGTCCCAGTTCCAGGCGAAGGCGCAGCCTACCGCGGAAACGACATAGAGCACGCCCAGGATGCGCAGGCTGTCGCGGCGGCCGTAGCGCTCGCCGGGGAAGCCGGCCAGCATCGCGCCAAAAATCGTGCCCACCAATGCGCTGAACACAGTCACGCCCAGCAGCTTGGGGCTGAGCTGATAGACGCGGGTAAGTGCCGTGGTGGTGCCGGAAATGACGGCGGTGTCGAAGCCGAACAACAGCCCGCCCAGCGCGCCCACGATGGTGCCCTTAATCAGCGCGGCGTTGAGCTTTCCCCGGCTTGCCGCCTGTCCGGAAGGCGCGGCGGCGCTCTGCCCTGGATTCTGCATGCCGCGAGATTAGCAGATTTCACAGCCGTGCCAAGCCTTTCCTCGGCGCCGGATCTACTTCTTCGATTGCGGCGAAACGTGATAGGAAGGGCGGTTGTAGGTCCCGGTGATGCTCACCGGCAATACCTCGCCGCGATGGTTGCTCTTCAAAAACGGCCCCAGCGCCTTCAGCAGAAACGACTTGATGCCCGAAGTTGAATTGGCAAGGCTGTTATCCATGTGCAGCAGGCCATGAAGGTTGATGCGCTCGTTCACAAGGTTGTAAGTCCCCTGCATCTGTGCCCGCGCTCCCGGTACGGTGAAGCTGAGGTGAGTAAAGCTGGCAACGCCATCGTTCAGCGCGACCTGGCCGCGAAGGTCGGAGAGCACCCGCTCCGGATCTTCATTGACCTTGTCCTTCTCGCCGCTGGCACGGCGGCTGAGGTCCGTCAGCGATTTTTCAGTATTGGGGCTGGTGAAACGCGCGCTCCCGATGCCGAACTCGCCCTCGAGTTTCACTTTGCGAACAAAGTCCTCTCGCCCCGGTGGAATAGTGATGTGGGCGCGAAAGCTGGTCATTCCCATCAGGGGAGAGCGCGGGTTTTTAATGAAAAGCAGCAGCACATCTTCGATTCGTCCATCCCGGACCAGAAAGTCCAGCGACGCGGTCTTACCTTGCTTGGGTTGCGCGGGCGCGATCCGTCCTTCAGCTGCAACGGTGGTACGGCCCACAAGTGCCGCCGCATCCTCGAGCGTGACGTCGCCTTTGGTGGCGTCCACCAGCGCCTGAAACTGGCCGCTCAGATGAAATTTGTGGCCGCTCCCGGCCGCCTCGAAATCGGGAGTGTCAGTTGTCCCCTGTACTCGCAGCTGCTGAAAAGTGCCGCGAAAGGTTCCATTGGACGAGAGTGTGCCCGCAATTCCCCGAAACACACCCAGGTCGGCATGGCGGAAGGCGTAGCGGCCTGCCACCGCGGTGGAAGCCGCGCTTCCCGTTTTCCACGGACCGAAGGTGCCCTCAGCGCTTACCACTCCCGGTGGCTTGGGATTGTTGAAGACTGTCTGGAAGCTGAGCGCGCGCTCGCCGCCCAGACCGCGCAGGCGGAATTGACGTAGCAGAAAACGCGTAGGCTGCCCGCCTGCATTTCTCGCCTGGATATCTAACACGGCGCCGTCAGCCACCAGTTGATCAATTACCGTCCCACTCTGGTTGTGGCCTCCCAGAGACAAGCTGGCGCCCAAAGCCGGCAGCGCGATGTGCGTTCCATCCGCCCGAACCCGAGCCACGTGCTTGGTAAACAGCCCGAAAAAGCTGCTGCGGATGGTCAGGGCTTGTATGCTCATCAGCGGCTGCGACCCTTGCTGAAACGTGACCTGCCTGGCGACGCAGCCGGGGTGAGGGAAGTACTCTTCGTGGAAGCTGCCAATCTGCACCCTGGTAGCGGTGGCCTGTTGCAGGCGCTCGACGACCCGTGCCTTCGTGAAGGGCCACTTCAGGGCCAGCAGCACTGCCGCAGCCGCCACTATTGCGGCCAGCACAATGAAGGGGATTAAAAACCATTTCTTCCGGCCAGATTTGTGGGTGGCAGGAAAGTCGTCGAGGCGAAGCTGGCGGGTGGACATGAAGAAATCCAAACAAGATTGGATGCAAGCTCCCGCCACCCCGTGACCGTCATACCTGCCAACTCAGGATTGGGCAGCCGCAGCCCTGTGCTGAAGGGAACAGCAGCTCCTGGGGACCACCCGGAAGATTGGCTAGACTTACTTCAAAAACTGTCCCTTTGCCTCTTACCTTTCTTCAGTTACGGCTCAATAATGTCGAACAGACAGATGCAGACGTTCGCATCCCACCGCATGGTCAGGATCCCCGCGATGTCTTTGTATTTTCCTGAGCCGCCCGTGATTTCGCCTACGGAGAAGCCGAGGATGGGCGCGAATCCGTTTTCGTCTTTAAATGGCGCTTGCCCCTGATAAGCGGTGGCCGTACCGACCGTGACGGTGCCTCCCCCGAGGGTATAGAGATAGCCCTCATGCCAGGTTCCATTACAAAGGAAATTCGTAGCACAGGTGCCGTCGTCGGCGATCGGACCGTGGTAAGTCACCGTGATTTGGCCAACCGGCTTCCCGGTTCCGTCCTTCTCCTGGCACGTAACGATGTTCGGATTGCTGGGATCGGCAACACAGGTGTTAAAGTCGAGGATGAGCGTGAACCGGCGGTGGGTCTTTGCCTGGGCAGTGGTTGAGATCCCGAGCAGTGTAAGACATACGGCAAGAAATACCCCAGTCCTCATCAGATTTGTCCTCCTTAGCGCATAAGTCAGTTGCGCGCTTTCAAATCTGCGGCCGACAAGCTGAGCGAACTTAAGGGTGAATACTCGGCCAGTCAACTAACGCGCTTCTAACGCGTTAAGTTTTGTGGCAGCAATGATTTACCTTGGAATCTGGCGCCCATGCAAAGAGGCTCGCGAAAGCCATGCTAGACTCTTTCAGCCTCACTTCGCGGATGCCAGCCTCAGCGTCCACCTCGAAGATCGTGCAGTTTGGAGTTTTTGAGCTCGACCTGCAGAGGGTGGAACTGCGAAAGCAGGGTGTCAAAGTCAAATTGCAGGAACAGCCGCTAAAAATCCTGCAGGTTCTTCTAGAAAACCCCGGACAAATTGTTTCTCGAGATGAACCTCGCCAGCGGGTGTGGTCCGCCAACACGTTCGTCGAGTTTGATCAGGGACTCTATAGCGCGATGGCTCGGCTGCGCGATGTGCTGGGAGATTCCTCCGACAGTCCCCGTTTCATTGAGACAGTAGCAAGGCGGGGATACCGCTTTATAGCACCCGTCTCCCCGCCCGTGGCGCCGATCCCCGTTGAGGTTACGAGACCGACGAAGCGGGACCAGCACGACTTTCGTCGCCCTTCGTTTCGCACATGGTTAGCCAGCCTGCTGGCTGGCTTGCTTGGGGGCGCGCTCCTGCTTGTAATCGTATTCACATTCGACGTTGCTGGCGCACGCGAGTGGCTGCGCACCAGAACCACTCCAATTCGCTCGATTGCGGTGTTGCCGTTAGAGAATCTGTCGCGCGATCCCGAGCAGGAGTATTTCGCCGATGGCATGACCGATGAACTGATCACAACGCTTGCCCAGATGGGCACTGTGCGGGTGGTCTCGAGGACTTCCGTCATGCGCTACAAGAAAATCAACGAACCCGTGGCGCAGGTGGGACGGGAATTGGCCGTTGATGCGGTGGTCGAAGGAACGGTAGAACGCTCGGGGAATCGGATACGCATTCGGGTGCAGCTCATCCAAGCGGCAAGCGACCGTCACCTTTGGGCACAGACTTATGATCGCGAGTTCAAAGATGCACTGGCTCTCGAAAGTGAGGCAGCGGGTGACATCGTACGCGAGATCCAGTCGGACCTCAACCCTGCACAGAAGCAGCGCCCGCCAACCGCTAGAAAAGTCGCTCCTGAGGCTTACGAAGCGTACCTGAAAGGGCTCTACTTTTCCACAAAGCGAAACGCCGCAGATTTTGATCGTGCCATTGGATATTTCAACCAGGCCATTGCTGAAGATCCGGGGTACGCTGCAGCCTACTCCGGCCTTTCTGACGCGCTGTTGGGAGAAATTTTTACTGGAACGCCTTTGGAGAAGGTACGCGAGAAGGCCGCATGGAGTGCACAGAAGGCAATCGAACTTGATCCTTCTTCGGCCGAGGCACACAGCTCCTTAGGTGGAATCCGCGAATTCTGGGATTGGGATTGGGAGGCTGCGGAAAAAGAATACAAGCGCGCTATCGAACTCAATCAGAACTTTGTCGCTGGACACCAGTATTACGCGATGTTTTTTGCTTTGCAGGGTCGTTTCGAGCAGGCAATCGCCGAGGCGCAACGATCCCAGGAACTCGATCCGTTATCGCCGTTTGTACGAACGACATTTTGTCTGGATTTGTGGCTCGCGCGACGTTATGCCGAAGCGGTTGAGAAATGCCAGCAGGCACTCGAGCTTGATCCGAATTTCAGCCATGCGCATGTGAACCTGGTAGGCATCTATATGGCGATGGGTAAGAACGAGAAAGCAGTTGAGGAGTATGAAAAGGCGGCGAGCTTGTCCGGGAGCCCTCCCGCGGAGATTGCCGGCCTCAGGAAAGCTTTTGAAGAGGGTGGAGTCAAAGGCTTTTTACGTAGGCGGCTCGAGGAATCTAAAAAGAGAGGCGATGGGTTCAATATCGCGTCGCTTTATTCACAGCTCGGCGAAAAAGATCAGGCGATGTTTTGGCTGGAGAAAGCATATCGGCAGCGGTCCCCGATGGTGGAGTTTTTAAAGGAAAGCTCACAATTTGACAACCTGCGCTCCGACCCTAGATTCCGTGAATTGCTGCATCGGGTTGGACTTGGGACATGACAATCCCTCTGTTCTATCTCTAAGACCGGTGATACTGCTCCACAGTGGCGCTGCGTCGCGGCTAAAGAAATTCTGAACAAGTAAAGCGGCAGGTTCTCAGGGCGAAAGCCGCAAGGATTATCGGCCGGACCAGACAACCTAAAGGCCGTCACTTTCAAAGCGGCGGTTAGTTTCATCAGGGCGGTCAGTTTCAAAAGCGCAGTTAATCAATTTTACCCAGGAGTCGGCGCCACTACTACGTTCCTGAGCGCCGAGCGGTTGCGATATACACGATTTAGGCTGCGCCGCGGTGCTCGGTTGCTTCCGCGACGGCCTGAGAGTAAAGCTTGGCGTACTTCCCCACCATCAGATCGAGGGAAAAATTCTCTTCCACGTAACGACGCAGGGCCGCAGGATCAAAATTCAGTTGCGTTACCCGTTTCGCCAGCTCCCGCACCGAGCGGCACACATAACCGGAAACTCCGTCCTGCACCACCTCAGCCACTGAACCGCCCGGCAGGGCGAGCACCGGCGTGCCGCAAGCCATGGCTTCCACCATCACCAGCCCGAAGGGTTCGTTCCACTGGATGGGAAACAGCATGGCCAGGGAATTCCCCAGCAGCTCATTTTTGGCGCGCAAATCGGCAAGGCCGATGTACTCGATGAAATGGCCGTCAATTTGCGGCTTCACCTTGGCCTCGAAGTACTCGCGGTAGGCGGGCTGCACGTCGCCCGCGATCTTCAGAGGGATTCCGGCGCGCTTGGCTACGTCAATGGCCAGGTGCACTCCTTTAATGGGCGCGATGCGCCCAATAAAGCTTAGGTACTGCTGCTTCTGCGTGCGCAGTTCATATGCACCCAAATCAATGCCGTGATGTATGGTGCGCATGCGCGGCATAGATTCCTGGCGGCATTGGGAGTCGCTGATGCAGACGTAGTGCACCTGGGGGTAATGGGCGTAGATTTCCGAGAGCTTCGCCTCGTGCGGCCCATGCAGCGTGCACACGATCGGAGTGTCCACGAACCGGGAGTAGGTGAGGGCGGACGTGGCGTGCACATGCAGCAGGTCGCAGGAGGAGGCGCCGTCCTGCATCGCCCAGGCGGTATGCTCCGCGTCTTTCAGAAAAGCCTGGCCATCAACCTTGATAGGCCATTGGGCGGCAGGATAAATCCAGCGCTTCTCCACGTCCACGGTGGACTCGCCGTTGGTGTAGACCACCACCTCCAGGCCGCTTTGCTTCAGGCCCTCGGCGAGCTGGGCAATAAACAACTCCGTGCCGCCGTAGTCTTTGGGAGGAACACTGATGAAGGGTGGAGCGATCAACCCGATTCTCATTCGACTCCGGGGACGCCCCAGAGACGTAGGAGGCGCATAAACTGTGATCCATTCGGGCCGGGGGAATGTTGTCTCTGGCGGTGGCAGCCAGAGTCTCTGGATGAAAAAAAGAGAGTGAGGTAAGGAGACGTAACAGGAGCCTATCTCCTAAATCGCTTTCGGAAGGGCACGGCTTCAGCCGTGCCGTCCAGAATCGCATAAACAGCGGGCTTTAGCCCCTGAGGGAACCGATGTTTACGCGCTTGGCCCATTATGAGATAGCTTCAAGTTACATCTCTTACCCATACTCAATGGCACAATGATAAGCAATGCTTCGTCTGGCAACCTTCCTGGGCCTGTGTGGTTTTGCGGCAACTCTTCTGGCGCCAGCCAAACGCCCGCAATCAACTCCTCCAACCTTTTATCGTGATGTTCTGCCCATCCTGCAGCAGCACTGCCAGAGCTGCCATCGTCCGGGCGAAATTGCCCCCATGCCCTTGGTGACTTATCAGCAGACCCGGTCTCTTGCGGAGGCGATCCGGCAGGCGGTCACGACCCGCAAAATGCCGCCCTGGTTTGCCGATTCCTGTTGCGGACACTTCGCCAACGATTCTTCCCTGAGCGCCCGACAAATCGCGACTATCTCGGCCTGGGCGGAGGGCGGCGCGGCTGCGGGCAATCCGCACGACGCTCCTCCTCCCCCGCATTGGGTCGAGGGTTGGAACATTGCCCGGCCTGACCTCGTGCTGCGCATGCCCAAGCCGGTGCCGATCCCCGCGCACGGCGCGGTCGAGTACACCTACGAAATTGTGCCTACGGGCTTCACCCAGGACCGCTGGGTGCAGATGGCAGAAGTTCGCCCCAGCGCTCGCGATCATGTCCACCACGCCGTGGTTTATATCCGCCCGCCTCATTCGCAATGGCTACAAGGCGCGCCTGTCGGAGTGCCCTTTACCGCCAGCACTCTCACCAATCCCGAAGACCGCCGCGGCGCGCACTTCACCACTGCCGACCTGCTCCTGGTCTACGCTCCCGGCAGTTCGCCTGACCGATGGCCCGAGGGCCTGGCTAAGTTCATACCCGCGGGCTCCGACCTCGTTTTCCAAATGCACTACACCACAAACGGGCACGCGGCCAGCGACGGGACCAGTATTGGGCTGGTTTTCGCCAAAAAAACGCCACAGCAACGCGTCTTAACGCTGCAGTTGAACCGCCATGGGCTCATGATTCCGCCGCACGCCGACCACTTTGAAGTAGAGGTTCAAGGAACGCTTCCTAACGATTGCACACTGCTAAGCTTCTTCCCTCATATGCACCTGCGCGGCAAGCGCTTTGAGTACAACCTGGTTCACTCCGATGGTCAGGTTGAAACCCTCCTTAATGTGAATTGGGATTTTTACTGGCAGCTCAGCTACCGGCTGGCCGAGCCGCGTCTTCTTAAGGCAGGGAGCAAGCTGCAGGCCATCGCCTGGTATGACAATTCTGCCAACAACCCGCATAATCCCGACCCCAACGCCACGGTGGTTTGGGGGGAACAGACTTGGAACGAGATGATGGTGGGCTTCTTCGATGTGGCCGTCCCTGCGAGCATGAGCAAGGAGCAGTTTTTCAGGCGCCGCGCTCTGGTTTCCTCAACGCCTTAAAGGAACAAGCCTGCTGTCGAATCTCGTCTGCCCCTGGCCGGCTAATGTCACTTGGGTGCCTTCACGCTAACGCGTACAGGTAGAGACGTAACTTGTTACATCTCCATCTTCGAAAACCACGATTTCAATTATAGAAATTAATCTGAAAATTTGCCTTCATTCGCGGGGAAGGAATTTCTCTTTGACCTCTGTGTTGAGGTGTTACTTTTCGCGGGAAACTACGAAGCCCGGCACCCAGAGCAGGGCGCGTTTGATTTCGGAGTCGGGGAAACTGCAAATCGCCTGGCGGGCGGCTTCCGCGTACTTCTGGGCATGTCGTGTCGCGGCATCCACGGAGCCATAGCGCTGCAGCATCGCCAGAATGTCGGAGTGGGTAAAGCCGTTGAAGGCGCGTTCACGCAGCACGGCTTCGATCTTCTGTCGCTCTTCCCGGCTGCAGTGTTCCAGAACGTGAATGACGGGCAGCGTTACTTTGCCCTCGCGCAGATCGCTGGCCACAGGCTTGCCCAGCACGTCTTCTGTGGCGGTCAGGTCCAGCACGTCGTCGGCAATCTGAAAGGCCATTCCCAGGTTGTGCCCATACTCCGCCAGTCGCTCTTCCTGCTCAGCCGTGACGCCGCCCAGAATCCCGCCTAGCCGCATGCACACAGAAAACAGGCATGCCGTCTTGCGGTAAATCAGCTCCAGGTGCTCGTCGAGCGTGATGCAGCGCCCCAGCTTTTCCAGTTGCAACAGCTCGCCCTCAACCATGCGCTGCGTGAGGTCTATGAGGACGTCAAGAACACGGAAGTTACGTTCCTGGACGGCCAGCTTGAACGCCTGCATGTAAAGCCAGTCGCCTGCCAGCACGCAGCGCGAATTGCCCCACTGGTGGTTGGCCGAGGGCCGGCCGCGGCGCATCTGCGCCTCATCAATAATGTCGTCGTGTACCAGCGTGGCCGTGTGGATGATTTCGACCACCGCGCCCAGGCGGATCGCGCCCTGTCCTTCGTAGCCGCACAGCTTGGCGGAAAGCAGCAGCAGAGCCGGCCGGATGCGCTTGCCTCCGCCATTGCGCAGGTATTCGCCGATTTCGGTGATCACCTCCACTTCGGAGGCGGTGTCGTCCCCGAACTCGCGCTCAATCGCGAGCAGGTCGTCGCGCACTAGTTCAAATACCGACTGTAGCGTGATGGGAGCTGTCGTAGCCACGTTCACTGCTTTCACTGCGATGCCGCAGCGCCTTCCAGCGCTGTACTCAAACCGTCCGGTAGTTCGTGAACTGCATGTCAATGCCGAAATCGCTGTTGCGCAAAAGGGCGATCACCGCCTGCAGCGTGTCGCGGTCCTTACCGCTCACCCGCACCAGGTCGCCCTGGATCGAAGCCTGCACCTTGTGCTTGGAATTCTTGATGGTCTTGACGATCTCCCGCGCCTTCTCCGTGGGTATGCCCTGCTGCATGGAGATTTTCTGGCGTACCGTGGAGCCCGCCGCCGGCTCGATTGCCCCGTAGGTAAGGGCTTTCAGCGGCACGCCGCGCTTCACCAGGCGCTGTTGCAGCACATCGTTCACTGCTTTCAGCTTGTAGTCGTCCTGCGAGGTAAGGATGATGGCGTCCTTGCCTTCCAGCACGACATTCGACTTCGAGTCCTTCAGATCGAAGCGGGTATGCACTTCCTTCAGCGCCTGCTGGATGGCGTTGGAAACCTCCTGCAGGTCCACCTTGCTTACGATATCGAATGAGTTCTCCGGCATAGGGTTAACCCACTATTATCGCGTGCTACTTAAATTAGAGCTATGCAATTTGAAGAAGTCGTAAAAATTCTGGCTGGTGCGCTCCCCCACCTGCTCCCGCGAAAGCCCCCTCACTTCGGCGATTTGCCGGGCCACCTCCACCACGAAAGACGGCTCGTTGCGCTTACCGCGGTGCGGAACCGGGGCGAGGAACGGCGAATCAGTCTCAATAAACATTCGCTCCAGCGGCACTTCGCGGGCCGCGTCACGGATGTTTTGCGCCTTGGCGAAGGTTACGTTGCCCGCAAAGGAAATGATAAAACCCATGTCCAGCGCCGCCCGGGCGTGCTCCAGTTGCCCGGTAAAGCAGTGCAGCACACCGCCAAGCCCGGTGCTGGCCCACTGTTCGCGCAACAGCTTTAGGCAGTCTTGCCACGCATTGTCGCTGCCATCCGAGGGCCGGCAGTGGATCACGATAGGCAACTTGGCCCCTCGTGCCAGCTCCATCTGCCGAGTGAACACCTCGCGCTGCACTTCGCGCGGCGAATGGTCGTAGAAATAATCCAGCCCGATTTCTCCCCAGGCAATCACTTTGAAATGTTTGGCCAGTTGCTCCATTTCAGCGAAATCAGCGTCCGTGGCCAGCTTGGCTTCGTGCGGATGAATGCCGATCGTAGCCAGGATCCAATCGTGTTTTTCTGCCAGCTCGATGCCGCAGGCCAGCGACCCCGGCCCCGTGCCGCTCCCGATAGCGACGATCGTTTCGATCCCCGCCGCCCGTGCCCGCTCCAGCACCTGGGCGCGGTCACCATCAAACTGCGTCATCTCCAGATGTGCGTGCGAATCTACAAACAAGCTGCTAGCTCCTGGCTCCTATAACGTTTTGATCTGTCATCCCGAGCGGGCCCGTCTGAGCGAATGCGAAGAGGCGCGAGTCGAGGGACCTTGCGTCTTCGTCAATCAGCGTCGCTCATCCCGGAAAACCGTAGCGCCGGCGTCTCGCCGGGGTCCCCAGTAGGCGGTTTTTGCCTGCTGGGGTGACTCGCCGGCTGTCGCGTGGGCGTCCCGCCCACGCAAGTAGCCGACGGCTATTTCAATCTCGCCCCTACCGGCACATCCTCCAGAAACCCCGCCAGCACCGGCTTGCCCTGTTCACCGACTGACGCAGCCACAATCATGCCATCGGACACCAGGCCACGCAGCTTGCGGGGCGCCAGGTTGGCTACGATCACCACCTTGCGCCCAATCAGCAGCTCCGGCGCGTAAGCCTTGGCGATTCCCGCCACCACCTGCCGCACTTCGCTGCCCAGGTCCACTTCCAGGCGCAGCAGCTTGTCCGCGCCTTTCACCTTCTCCGCCACCTTCACCTGCCCAACCCGCATTTCCACCTTAGCGAAATCCTCAATGCCGATTTTGCTTTCCGGCGCGGCTGCTATCCCAGGCTTGGCTGCTGTTGTGGGCACAGTTGCGCTGGCTCCCGCAGCCGAAGCCGCCGGTGCCGGAGCTGGTTTCACTTCCACAGCTCGTGCCGGATGTTCTGCCTGTGTTTCTGCTGGTTTCTTCTCGGTCTCCACAGTTGATGTCCTTCGCTGCAATTCCATGGCCTGCATTTTCTCTACAACACTTTTGTCGGCGCGGGGGAAGACGGGCTCAACTTTGCCGATCTTCGTTCCCAGCTGCAGCTGGCCCCATTTCAGCTCCGCCAGCTTGCAATTCCCAATCTCTCTCAGCCCAAGTTGCGCCCAGATCCGCGCGCTGGAGTCCGGTATCACTGGGTGCACCAGCGCGGTCACCACGCGCAGCGCCTCGGCGCTGGTGTAAAGAATCGTTCCCAGCCGCGCGCGGCTCACTTCATCTTGCTTTTCGCCCAGTGTCCAGGGCTCATTCTCCACCAGATATTTGTTGACCGCTCCCACCAGCGACCATGCCGCCTCCAGCGCGCGCGAGAACTGAAAATTGTCGAAATGGGAACTGAACTCGCCGATGGTTCGGCGGGCGATGTTCGCTATCTCATCATCTGCCGGCTTGCGCGCCTCCGTGGGCGAGGGATACGGCACCTGCCCCGCAAAGTAGCGCGTAATCATGGTCAGCGTGCGGCTGGCCAGGTTGCCCAGGTCATTGGCCAGGTCGGCGTTGTAGCGCTGTACCAGCGCATCGAAGGAAAACGACCCGTCCTGACCGAACACGATCTCGCGCAGCAGGAAGTAGCGTAGCGCATCGCGGCTCATCGCCTCTACAATGGTCTCAGCGCGCACCACGTTGCCTCGCGACTTCGACATCTTGTCGTGTTCAAACAGCAGCCAACCGTGGGCAATAATCGTTTTCGGCAGCGCCAGGCCGGCGGCCATCAGAAAGGCCGGCCAGTACACGCAGTGGAAGCGCACAATTTCCTTACCGATCATGTGCACGTCCGCGGGCCAGTAGCGCTGGAATCGCTCCTGGTCGGCGGCATCCGGCGAGCCGAATCCTATCGCCGTGCAGTAATTGCTCAGCGCGTCCAGCCACACGTAAATCACATGCCCGGGGTCATCGGGTACGGGCACGCCCCAGCGGAAGGTGCTGCGCGTCACCGAAAGGTCGCGCAACCCGGAGCGCACAAACGACACTACCTCGTTCTTCCTTGTTTCCGGCCGTATAAAGTCAGGCTGGTCGCGGTAAAGCTTTAGAAGCTTTTCCTCAAATGCTGAGAGCTTGAAGAAATAATTCTCCTCGCTCACCGTTTCCGTGGGGCGGCCGCATTCGGGGCAGGGCGCGCCCGGTCCTGCTGAATCCACATAAAGCTCGTCGAACACGCAATACTGCCCGGTGTACTTGCCCTTGTAGATGTAGCCGTTGTCGCGCAGGCGCCGGAACATTTCCTGCACCCCGCGCTTGTGCTCGGCGTCGGTGGTGCGGATGAACTTGTTGTAGGTCAGTCCCAGCAGGTCCCACAGCTGGCGGAAGCTGGCGGAAACTTCGTCCGCCCACTGCTGCGCCGGTTTGCCCGCGGCCTGCGCGGCACGCTCCACGTGTACCCCGTGCTCATCTGTGCCGGTCAGGAAGAAGACGTCCTTACCCAGCATGCGATTTCGCCGCGCCAGCGCGTCGCACACAATGGTGGTGTAGGCGTGTCCGATGTGGGGGCGCGCGTTGACGTAATAAATCGGGGTGGTGATGTAGAACTTGTTAGCCATGCTGATGGGGTTCCGCGCCTGCGAGGTAAATACGAATCGCCTCCTGCATCACGCTCTTCAGCGGCAGGTGCTGCTCGCCGGCGATCTTGCGGCAATCTTCATACTCTGGGGCGTAGTTGGTGATGCTCCCATTAAGGCTGGCCACCTTCATGCGCACCTCGCCCCAGCGCGTCTGCACACTCACCCAGCGCCGGCCAAGCGCCCGCCGCTGCTCCTGCCGGATACGCACGCCCAGGGTAGAGGTTTCAGCGAAGATCAGCTTGGCTAGGCGTGCGGCATCGCTCGGCTTGGCCAGCACCGTCAGCAGCATGCCGGGACGGTTCTTCTTCATCTGCAACTGCGTGCCAAAAGCGTCCAGCGCCCCTTCCGCCAGCGCCCGGTCCATCACGTAGCCGAACACCTGCGGGTTCAGGTCGTCAATGCTGGCTTCGAGCACGACGATAGCTTCTTCTGCCGCCGCATGAGCCTCCGCCTGCGATTCCCCTACCGTCAGCCGCAGCACGTTGGGATAGCCAGAGAAGTCGCGCGTCCCCGCGCCATAACCGGTGGCTTTCACCTTCATACTGGGAAACGCGGCAAAACGCGTGGCCAGCGTCTTGGCGATCGCCGCCCCCGTAGGTGTTACCAGTTCCTTCTGCGGTCCGGAAGAATACACCGGCGCATCTTTGAGCAGTTCCAACGTCGCCGGGGCGGGAATGGGGAAAGTCCCGTGCGCGCAAACCACTGTTCCGCCGCCCACGTTCAGCGGCGAACAAATCCATTCCTCAATTTGCAGCGCCTCGGCTCCGACGGCCGCGCAGCAGATGTCCACCAGCGCGTCCACCGCTCCTACCTCGTGGAAGTGAACGCTTTCCACCGGCACATGGTGGATTTTGGCCTCTGCCGTCCCCAGATTTTCAAAAGCAGCTATGGCCGTGCTCTTAGCTGTCTCCGAAATTCCTTTTGCCGCTCGGATAACCTCCCGAATCTCCTTCAGCCCTCGCCCATGCGAATGCCCTTGTGGCGCGGGCGCCCCCGCCCGCGAGGGACCAAGATCGCCCGTGTGGGAATGACCCGTGTGATTTGTGTCGGCATGGCTTGTGTGGGGACGGGGCCCTGCCCCGTCCTGGGCAGAGCGAAGCTCCGCCCCCACACGATCATCGGCATGCTGATGTTCATGATCATCATGGTGCGGATGTCCGCCGTGGTCGTCACGCTGACTCCCGATCCCTGAATCCTGACCCGTAGCGCCGGCGTCTCGCCGGCTGTCGCGTGGGCGTCTCGCCCACGCCAACTGACTCCCGACTCCTGACTCCTGACTCCTGCTTTTTTCAAACTCTTCGCGCGGCAAGTCCTTCTCGCCATGGGAATAAACATCCACTTTAGTGGCCGAGATCCCGCTGCGGCTTACTCGCGAAACCTCCAGCCGCGCGCCCACTCCCAGCGCCTCAACCGTTTTCTCCAGCAGCGCGGCCGGCACTCCCGCGTCCACCAGCGCGCCTAAAAACATGTCGCCGCTGATGCCGGAGAAGCAGTCAAGGTAGGCAATGCGCATGGCTATCTATCGGAAATAGAGAAGATTACCGAAACCTTCATCATAGGGAAGGGCCCAGTTGGCGTCAAACCGAGGCAGCACAAACGCTTTGCTATAATCGCTTTTTTCCTCAACAATTTACGGACTCATCTTCACTTGTACAAACAGCTCCAGCAGCGTCTCGCCGAGCACGTGCGGGCGTTCTTGCGCCGCCAGTACGGCCTGGAACTCTCCAGCATCGTGGTTGAGCAGCCGCCGCGGGTGGAATTGGGCGAATACGCCCTGCCCCTGGCCTTCGAATTAGCCAAAAAACTGCGCAAGGCACCTCGGAAAATCGCGGAAGAAATCGTCGCTGGAATCGGTCCGATCGAGGGTTTTGCCAGGCTGGAAGTGGCGGGGGCGGGCTACATCAACGCCCGGGTGGACCGGGGCGCGGTGGCGCGGGCACTCGCGGAAGGGAAGGGACTGGGGCCCGGAGCCCAGCCGGGCAAGATTCTGGTGGAGCACACCAGCATCAACCCCAACAAGGCGGCGCACATCGGCCACCTGCGCAACGCTATCCTGGGCGATACCTTTGTCCGCCTCCTTCGGGCCGCTGGCAACACCGTGGACATCCAGAACTACATTGACAATACCGGCGTGCAGGTGGCCGACGTAGTCGTGGGTTTTACTCACCTGGAGAAAAAGGCGAAAAAGGACGTGCAGGCCCTGATCGCCGCCCCCAAGCCGCGCTTCGACTACTCCTGCTGGGACCTCTACGCCCGCGTCTCGCACTGGTATGAGCAGGACAAGAAGAACCTGGAAGCGCGGGGCAAGGCGCTGCACGCCATCGAGCAGGGCGGCAACGAGCTGGCGGAAATGGCCGAGCTTATCTCCACCGCCATCATCAAGCTGCACCTGGAGACCATGGAGCGGCTGGAGATCGAGTACGACTTCCTGCCCCGGGAGAGCGAAATCCTGCGCCTGCACTTCTGGGAAGCGGCGTTCCAGAAGCTGAAAGAGCACGGCGTGCTCTACTACGAAACCCAGGGAAAGAACGCCGGCTGCTGGGTGATGAAGCGGGCCGGCAAGTCCGACGACGAGCTTGATCCTAAGGAGCTTCGGGTAGATACCTACATCGCGCCCGGGGAGTCAGAAGCCCACTCCGGGGTTCGGATCACGCACGTGCCCACCGGCATGGTGGTGGACTGTAAGGAGGAAAAATCGCAGAGCGCCAATCGCGAGAAGGCACTGCGTCTGCTGCGCTCGCGTTTGTTGGAGGAGGAGGGCGCACCTCCCGACGAAGATACCAAGGTGATCGTGCGCTCTAACGGCACGGTGGGCTACGTGGGCAAGGACATCGCCTACCACCTCTGGAAGTTCGGCCTCCTGGGGCGCGACTTCGGCTACCAAAGGTTCTATCGCTATCCCAACCAGCACGAGTGCTGGGTTTCCAGCGACTACGAGCACAACGAGCCCGGCCACCCCCACTTTGGCGACGTCAGCGCCATCTACAACGTGATTGATGCCCGCCAGGCCGAGGCGCAGAACACCGTGGTGGAAGCCCTCCGCGGCATGGGCTATACCACGCAGGCGGAGCACTACACCCACTTCTCCTACGAGATGGTGGCGCTCACTCCGCGCTGCGCCCAGGAACTGGGTTACACCCTCTCGGAAGATGAGTGGGGCAAGGCCTACATCGAAGTTTCCGGCCGCCGCGGCTTCGGCGTCAAGGCTGACGACCTGATGGACGCGCTGCTCACCTCGGCGCGCAAGGAGGTGGACGCGCGCCACCCCGAACTGAGCGGGGAAGAGCGCTACACCATCGCCCGCCAGATCGCCATGGGCGCTCTGCGCTACTTCATGCTCAAATTCACTAAAAATTCCGTGATTGCTTTTGACTTCAAAGACGCGCTCAGCTTCGAAGGTGATACCGGACCCTACGCTCAGTACGCGGTGGTGCGCGCCAGCAATATCTTCCGCAAAGCGGGCGTGGAGCCGGAGCAAGTTAAGCCGGGAGAAGTGGATTTCGCCAAACACTTGGAAGGCGAGGCGGGTAACGAAGTCTGGGAGCTGTGGCTGGCGTCCGCCAAAACCTCGCTGGTGGTGGAGCAGTGCATCGCCACTACCGAGCCCGCCTATGCCGCCAAGCATGCCTTCCAGCTGGCGCAGCTGTTCAACAACTTCTACCACCGGCACCGCATTATCGGCGAGCCCGATGAGAGCCGCCAGAAATTCCTGTTTGCCACCGCCGCCGTCGTTCGCCGCGAGCTCACCCGTGTGCTGGCCATGATGGGCATCAGCGTGCCCCCGGTGATGTAGACGGCAGGAGTCAGGAGTCAGGAGTCAGGAGTCAGAAAAGAGTAGCCGGGTAGCTGGTAGCTGGACAGTTCCGATTTGGGAGCTGGGCGGCGCTGCATGGGGTACCCCCACCCCCCCTTGCGCTAAAATCTTTGGAATGAAGAATTTAGAGAGAGACTTAAATTCTTTGTTTCCAAGATTTTACCTCTAAAATCTTCAGACGCCAGGAGTTAACCTGTCTCAGGAGGCGGTGGTCGAACCACCCGCCCAGTCCTGACCGCTACTCCTGACTCCTGAGCCCTGACTCCTGAGCCCTGATTTCAAGTATGGAATATTCGGGGTATATTCTGTGCACTTGGCGTTCGCCTGCTTTTGTTCTGAATTCAGGCATTTACGACCAGCGCAGCCATATGCGGCCTTGACAAGTCGCGGGCGTCTGTTTCTTCCCTAACCTGGCTTTCCCCAAAACTGTCATCCTGAGCGCAGCAGACCGGTTCGCTTTGCGAAGCGGTCTGCGGAGTCGAAGGACCTCGTGCTTGTTCGCTACTGAGGAACTGCCCAGGGGAGTTCTCCCGTTGCCCTACATTCCTGAATATTCGCTTTGCCGTTTCGGCGCGACCACCGAGCAGAGGTGCGAGGTCTTTCGGCTACGCTCAGAATCTCGGCTGGCGGCTCCGACGGCACAGCGCCTCAACATGGCATTCGAGGGGAATTCTTGCTCCCTAGGACCTCGAAGACAAAGCAGGTTCTTCGCTCGTGTACCGCGTCCGAGCTCAGAATGACAATCGAAGATGACAATCAAGAAAAGTAGCTGCTCAGGAAATCCAACTACCGCTACCAACCACCAGCTACCACCTACTTGGTGTACGGCCCAGCTTTATTGGTGCCGTCCACACAGCCGGTGGGTCCGTACCCGGGTCCGTTGGGGCTGGTGCCATCATTGGCTTCGTTCGACCAATTGCCCTGAATCTTCCAGTTGGTTCCGTCGAGGAATGTCACGGAGGGCCCGCCAAAAGTCCAGGCGCACAGATCGCCGTTCTCGCTCCCGTTGGAGGAGTACCAGGCGTTGCCGTTAGGGTCGGAACGTGTTTCCGAAAGTTCGTGACCGCTCACGTTGGCCAGGGCGGCCAGGCCCTGCGACTCGCCGCTCACGGTGCTTTGCGGGTCGCAGCCGGCATCGCCATCAAGGTTGAAGAAAAAGCCGAACTCCACGGGCGTGCCGCCACATGAGCCCCAGCTATGGTAAGCGCAGTAGTTGGCGCCGCCGCGCTTGCGGTCCACATACACCGGGTAGTAGCCGTTGGCGGTGGCACTGCTGCCCACCACCTTGCAGGCCTCCGCCAGCACCGCCGAGGTGCTGAGGTGTTTGGGCACGCTGGAAGAGTCCACCGCGTGGCCCCGGTAGATGATCGCGCTCGTGACCTGCTGGCCACTGCCGGTGTATTCGTTCACGGTAGCTTCATAGGCTGAGCCGGCGCCCCCGCTGACGGTGCCGACGTAGGTGTACCACTTATCCATGCCGGTGATTTTGTCGCCGGTATAACTTCCCCAGCTCGAGCCCCAGAAAATGGCCTTGATAGTGGCGCTGGGCAGGATGGGCCCGCCATGATAGATGAGATTGTTACTGGTGCCGGAAGGCTTGATTTTTGCCGCTGTCTCCCGCGTCCAGTGTGGACCGAAAATAGGAGGCTCAGCTTTGTTGGGGTTGCGGTTTGGGCTTTGAGCAAAAAGCAGGCTGGAACAGCAAAGGAACATCACCAGGGCACTACGCTTCATGTGCAACTCACCTCGGGCCAAAACGTCGCGAAGTATACCATCGTTAGCTTATTTTTCTGAAACAAATGTTGGTGTTACTGAAGTAACCAGAAAGGAAAGGAAGCCGGGAGCCCCACAGGCCGGCAGATTTCCCCAAGAAAGGGTGCGTTTGGCTGCAGCCAAGGGGCAGGCGTTCGTCGGTCGGAGCCTCCCCTGCAATCGGTCGGATAACGTGATAAAAAGTGATATCGCATTGGGCAGCAACGCTGGGTCGTAAGTTGTGGCATGATATGCCTCACATTCTGTGGGGTAAGTCAGATGTTCAATTTAGGTTTCAGTAAGCTGCAGTTGTTTGTAGGGCTGACCGCAAGTTGCGCCGTGCTGCTGGCGTTGTGGATGGCGCTGGTGGTGCTGCACCGGCGCCGGCTGGAACGCGCGGCCGTGATCCTGGCGGCAATTTCCGCTATCGCCACCGCTTACCTCTATGTGACCATGTGGGGATTCACCATAGTGCTGTAGCTGGCGGTTTGCCCTCAAGGTTCTGTCCCTTCCTCCTCGAGAATCTCGTCTCTGTGTAAAGCTACGTAAAGATGGGTAAAACCTTGTAAAACCGGGCTGCGCGCCGCTACCGCCAGGCTACTTGCCTCATCGAATAGGTAACAGCAGGAAGGGAAAGAAGAGGGTAAGAGCATGAAGAAGATATTGAGTGTGGTAGCGATGTTGGCGTTGCTTTCGCTGGGCGCGCTGGCAGAGAAGAAGGGCAGCGAAGGCTGGAACGCGCTGGGCGTGGTGCGCAACGCGCGCTACGTTTACGTGACCAGCTACGACGGCCCGCAATTTTCGCTGAACCTGTTCCCTGAGGACAGGACGGCAATTGCGAACGTGCAGAACGCCATTCACGATGCCGGCTACGTGGTGGTCTACAACCCGCACATGGCAGACATGGTGCTGGCGGTTCAGGCGCGCGGCTCCTCGGATCTGCTGGCTGTCTATGACGCACACGGCTTTGGCGGCAGCTATTTGTGGCGGGCCGAGGCCAAGCACGGGCTCACCGGTTCGAACCCGCTGCTGATGCAGCAGCTGGAGAGTGCGCTGGAGAGGGTGGGAGCCAAAAGCTAATCAGTTCGTGATCGGGGAGAGTGCCGGCTGAGCGATCAGCCGGCATTCTTTTTTGGGCCACGCATTTGCAGGGATCAACGCGTCTCGGCGGTGAAGGGTCTATACGCCGGAGCGCTGGCCATCCGTTTCAAAACCGCGAACGAACTCAACCAGCGAGCGCACGGCAATTCCCGAAGGGCCTTTGGCAATCCAGGCCTTGTTGTCGTCCATCCAGGCGGTGCCGGCGATGTCGAGGTGAATCCAGGGCGTCTCTTCGGCAAATTCCTTGAGGAACATGGCCGCGGTAACGGCGCCGCCCCAGCGGCCACCGGTGTTCATTATGTCGGCAATGCTGGAGCGGATCTGCTCCTTGTATTCCTCGTCCAGCGGCAGGCGCCACATTTTTTCGCCGGAACGCTCGAGGGCACGGTTGAAGCGCTGAAAAATTTCCTCGTCGTTGGCGAAGACTCCGGCGTTCACCATGCCCAGCGCCACTACGCAGGCGCCGGTGAGGGTAGCGGCGTCCACCAGGTGAGTGCAGCCCAGTTGCTTCGCATAGTGCAGGCCGTCGGCAAGAACGAGGCGGCCTTCAGCATCGGTATTGATGATCTCGATGGACTTGCCTGACATGGCAATCTGCACGTCGCCTGGTTTCTGCGCATGCCCTGAGGGCATGTTCTCGGTAGCGCACACGATGGCGATGACTTTGATTTTGGGCCGCAACAGGGCGATGGCGCGCATGGCCCCCAGCATGGCGGCGCCACCGGCCATGTCGTACTTCATTTTCTCCATGCCGTCGGCGGGCTTGATGGAAATGCCGCCGGTATCGAAGGTGATGCCTTTGCCCACCAGGCCGAGCACGGGTTTTTGCGGCGCACCCTCGGGCTCGTACTTGATGATGATGAGCGCAGGCGGTTCGTCGGAGCCTTGGGCCACGCTCCAGAATGCGCCCATTTTCAGCTCGCGGATTTTCTCCGCGCCGTGGGTTTCAATCGAGAGGCGGAATCCGTTGGCATTCTTGGCGATGTCGCGCACCATCTCCTGAGCGCGGTCGGCGAGGACGGTGGGGGTCAGCCGGTTGCTGGGCTCGTTGACCAGGTCGCGAGTAAAGTTCTGGGATTCGCCGATGATGCGGCCTTCTTCGAGAGCGTGGCGCAGGCGGGCTTCGTCCTGTTTGGCGGGTGCGACGACGGTCATGTGCTCGATGCTCTGGTCCTTGCGGTCGCTTTTGTAGGTGTCGGGATCGAGATTGCCGACGAATGCTCCTTCCGCCACTGCCTTAACGGCCTCAGCTAGGCCGCCGGGCAACACTTCCGGCGCAATGAAGGCAAATTGGCGGATGCTCTTGGGCTTGAGAAATCGCACCGCGGTGCCGGCCAGCTTGCGAAGTTCGGAGCTGGAAAACTTGTCAGCTTTGCCGCCGCCCACCAGGAGCAGGCGCTTGGCCTTGAGCCCTTGCGGGCGATGGACCAGGGTGGATTCGAAAATCTTGCCCGAAACTTCACCGGAGGCGAGCAGATCGGCGGCCGCGCCGACAACGGATTGGGCACTGGTTTCCAGGCTGGGATTGGGCTTGGCATTTTGGCTGCGGTCGAGAACTACGGCGACCAGGCACTCGGTTTCAATCTGGCTGGGAGCAGAGAAGGAAATTTCGGTCTTCATGGCGTCAGTTTTCTAGGTTAACGAATGGGCGGAAGGTTTGTCATCTTTGGCGCATTTTCACCACAGAGTCACAGAGGCACAGAGTAAAACCGGGAAGCAGTCATCAGGAGTCAATCGGAATCTTTGCTGAAGCCCATAGAGAGGCGCAGGGCAGTGAAGCGCATCTGTCTGTCGCTTCCGTTGGAGCGTCCGTTCCCGTCTGCGTGGAAGACGCGCCTTTTTTCGGTCGTTTTGAGCAGTCGTCCTGCGCCTTCGTGGAAGCACCCGGCTTTAGCCGGGTGGAAAAGTTGAGTGCCTTCCATTCCGAGCGGACTTCAGTCCGCGAGGAATCATGCCGGGGGCTGAAGCCCATTAACGCCTGTGCCGTGTTTCGTGCGGCTGAAGCCGCACGCTTCCACATCGCTGCAACCAGAAGGATTCCGTCACATTGTCGGCGCCGATGCGGCGTGGGCGACCCTGCCACAAACTGCTAGCGGCAGGCGGCATGCGTCTGACTTAAAAGACCCTCAGTATGGTGAATCCCTTGGACCCAGCACGTTCTGCTCCAGGATGGGGCGCTGATTGGGCATGAGGCGCTGCTGCACCTGGGGAAAATCAATCCAGCAGGGAATGCCTTCCCAGGAAGGACGCAGTTCACCTTCGGCTTGCGCCAGAAAAACGGAGACGCGCGAAGGGTAGGGAACCCGCGTGGCATAGCGCAGGAGAAGCGAATGTGAGGTCAGGCGCAGGCCAGTCTCTTCGCGCAGCTCGCGGGCGAGAGCTTGCTCATCGGATTCCCAGAAATGAGCCAGGCCGCCGGGAAATGCCAGGCCCAGTCCATCACTTCGCTCGACGACCAGAAACAGGTTGCCGCGCCGGATGATCCCCGCCGAGCCGCGCAGCGCCCCGAAAACAGGGAAGCGGCCGTAAGCAGCAATGCAGGTTCGAGAGAGCAAGCCAAACACGCGCTGCTGTAAGCTCCAGGGCACGGTAGAAGGCTATCAGGCTACTACACCAGCAGGCACTTGCCGGGGTTCGCTGGCTAATGCTGTCCCGAGTCGCTGACCAGAGTCGCTAAAGCAGAGTTCACCGGCTCTCTACTTGGGCGCGCCTCTTCGCCCTCCGGGAAGGCACCTTTGCTTATCCGCCAGACTCCAACTTTCCAACGCGCGCAACGAAAGTAGAACAAGGTATGTCCGGGACACACATCACGGCCATGGTGGGCACAGTTTCATGCCGTTGCTGTGGGGCGCAGTCGCGGCATCGTCAATCGCGGAATGGCTGCAGCCCTTTGACCTGCTCCGCTCCCGGTTCTAGCAGTTGCCTGCCGCTGGGCAGCGCAAGCTGTGTGCAACCTGAAGTGGAGGCGGAAGAGCTTCCGCCGCGTACCCAGCGTGGTGTACATTACCCGGCCACCAGCAGCATTCGTGACGGGCTCAGATATTAGTTCTACTTATGGACTCCATAAACATCATAAGCTTGACTAATCACTTCTGACCTGCCATAGTTCCCCATACGCCTTGCCTGCTCCAGCCGGGCCAGCACTCGCAAGACAGGTTCTGATGTCCAGCCACAACGGAAAACGCCGCAGCGCCCCCCTTGTCCAGGGGTGGAACCGAGCGCCCGCCCGGGCCATGCTGCATGCTGCCGGCTTCAGCCGTGAAGACCTGGAAAAGCCGCTGATCGGAGTGGCTAACACCTGGATTGAAATCGGCCCTTGCAACCTGCACCTGCGGGAGCTAGCCGAGCACGTGAAGCAGGGTATTCGCGAAGCGGGGGGAACACCTCTGGAGTTCAACACAGTTTCCATTTCCGACGGCATCACCATGGGCAGCGAAGGCATGCGCGCCTCGCTGGTGAGCCGCGAGGTGATCGCCGACTCCATCGAGCTGGTCGGGCGGGGCAACATGTTCGACGGCATGGTGGCGCTATCCGGCTGCGACAAAACCATTCCGGGCACGGTGATGGCGCTGTGCCGGCTGGATATTCCGTCGCTGATGATTTATGGCGGCTCCATCGCGCCGGGAAAGTTCGAAGGCAAAGACGTTTCCATTCAGGACGTGTTTGAGGCGGTGGGAGCGCACGCGCACGGCACGATGAACGACGAGCGGCTGGCCTGCCTGGAAGACAGTGCTTGCCCGGGTGCGGGCGCCTGCGGCGGACAATTCACCGCCAATACCATGGCCATGGCCACCGAGTTCCTGGGAATTTCGCCACTGGGGAGCGCCAGCGTGCCGGCCACTGCTCCGGCGAAGCACGAAGTTTGTCGGCGGGCAGGGAAGCAGGTGATGGAGCTTTACCGGCGCGATCTGAGGCCTAAAGCGATCATCACGCGGCAGGCGCTGGAGAACGCGATCGCCAGCGTGTGCGCTTCGGGCGGCTCGACCAACGCGGTATTGCATTTACTGGCTATTGCCGCGGAAATGGGCATTGAGCTAAGCATTGACGACTTCAATCCGATCAGCAAGAAGGTTCCTCTACTGGCCGACCTGAAGCCCGCTGGCCGCTTCATGGCGACGGATTTGTATCGCGCCGGCGGCACGCAGTTGCTGGCCAAGCGGCTGCACGAGGCGGGGCTGCTCCGTTCCAAGTGCATGACAACTTCCGGCCGCACGCTGGGCGAAGAGGCGGCGGAAGCCAAAGAGACTTCCGGGCAGGAAGTGGTTCGTCCGGCCTCCAACCCGCTAAGTCCGACCGGCGGCCTGGCCATCCTGAAAGGCAATCTGGCGCCCGAGGGCTGCGTGGTTAAGATCGCGCACCATCATGGCGACAGCTTCCGCGGGCCGGCGCGCGTATTCGACAGCGAAGAAGCCGCGTTCGCGGCAGTCGAGAAGAACGAGCTGCGCAAAGGCGACGTGGTAGTGATCCGCTACGAAGGGCCGCGCGGCGGTCCGGGCATGCGGGAGATGCTGGTGGTAACGGCGGCGATTGTGGGCGCGGGATTGGGCGAGCAGGTGGCGCTGATCACCGACGGCCGTTTTTCCGGGGCCACGCGCGGGCTGATGATCGGCCATGTTGCGCCGGAAGCTTTTGTGGGCGGACCCATCGCAGCGGTGCGCGATGGCGACATGATCAGCATTGATCTGGCCCGTCGCGAATTGACGCTGGAGCTCAGCCAGGGCGAGTTGGCCGCGCGCTTGCGCAAGTGGGCAGCGCCGGCGCCGCGCTACACCCGCGGCGTGTTCGCCAAGTACGCCAGCCAGGTTTCCTCCGCCTCTGAAGGTGCGATCACCACGCCGGCAGCGGCGGTGGAAATGGCAACCGCAAAATATTAGTCATGACCAAGGAACACAAAACCGGAGCAGAAATCATCTGGAAGTGCCTGGAGCGGGAAGGCGTGAAGCACGTTTTCGGCTATCCCGGCGGCGCCATTCTTCCCGCTTACGACGCGCTGCAGCACAGCTCGATTCACCACGTGCTGGTGCGGCACGAGCAGGGCGCCACGCACATGGCCGACGGCTATGCGCGGGCCTCCGGCGGCGTGGGCGTGGCCATTGCCACTTCCGGCCCCGGCGCCACCAACATGGTGACCGGCATCGCCACCGCCATGATGGATTCCTCGCCCATCGTGTGCATCACGGGGCAGGTAGGCAGCAAGCTGATTGGCTCAGACGCGTTTCAGGAAACGGACATTACCGGCATCACGCTGCCCATCACCAAGCACAATTACCTGGTGACGCACGCCAACGAAGTGGCGCGCACCATCCGGGAAGCGTTCTACATTGCGAAATCGGGCCGCCCGGGTCCGGTGCTGATTGACGTGACTAAGGACGCGCAGCAATCCAGCTGCGAGTTTGACTGGGATACCGCCGCGCCGCAGCTGCCCGGGTACCGTCCCGACCTTTCTCCCACGCCTGACGAGTACGAGCAGGCGATGGAGCTGATCCATCAAGCCAAGCGCCCGGTGATCCTCGCCGGCCACGGCATCCTGGTTTCCGGAGCCGGCGGGGAACTGCTCGAGTTCGCAGAAAAGGCTCAGATTCCGGTGGCGCTCACTTTGCTGGGCTTGGGCGCGTTTCCCGCCTCGCACCAGCTCAACCTGGGCATGATGGGCATGCACGGCGAGGCCTGGGTCAACACCATGATCCAGGAGGCCGATCTGCTGATCGCCCTGGGGATGCGCTTCGACGACCGCGTGACCGGGAACATTAAAACCTACGCCCGCAACGCCAAGAAGATTCACGTGGAGATTGACCCGGCAGAGATCAACAAGAACGTGCGCGTGGATGTGGCCCTGGTCGGCGACTTGCGCGCGGTTTTGCAGGAACTGCTGGGGGAACTGGAGCCCTGCCAGCACCGCGAGTGGCTGGATTACCTGAAGAAGCTGAAGGGCGACTCCGCGGTCCGGGATATTCAGAACCTGCCCGACAGCGGGCACCTCTACGCCGCGCACGTAATCAACGACCTGTGGCGGACCACCGAGGGCAAGGCGCTGGTGGTGACCGACGTCGGTCAGCACCAGATGTGGGAGGCGCAGTATTACCACCATGAGAATCCGCGCTCGCTGATCACTTCCGGCGGGCTGGGCACCATGGGCTTCGCGCTGCCGGCGGCAATTGGCGCCAAGGTGGCGCGGCCCGACGCTGAAGTCTGGGTGGTGGTGGGCGATGGCGGCTTCCAGATGACCATGGGAGAACTGGCCACCATGGTGCAGGAGAAGCTGAAGGTGAACATCGCCATCATCAACAACGGCTACCTGGGCATGGTGCGGCAGTGGCAGGAGTTTTTCTACGATCGGAACTACGAGTCCACACCGCTGCTTAATCCCGACTTCGTGAAGCTGGCGGAAGCGTTCGGCATTCGCAGCACGGCAGTGAAGCAGCGCGCCCAGGTGGTACCGGCCATCCAGGCCGGGCGGCAACACGACGGGCCGATGCTGATTGATTTCCAGGTCGAGCAGGAAGATTCGGTCTATCCCATGGTGGCGGCGGGCGCCGATCTGCACCAGATGATCCGGCGGCCCGGCGTGCTGGTGGAGACCGCCGCCGACGAGTAAAAGGCAAACATGCTCAATACCTTCGTGGTGTACGTGGAAGACAAGCCAGGCGTGCTGACGCGGGTGGCGTCGCTATTCCGGCGGCGCGCTTTCAACATTGATTCGCTCACCGTGGGGCGCACGGAGAAGCCGGGCGTTTCGCGCATGACCATCGTGGTAGATACCGATGAGACCGGCGCGCGGCGCCTGGAAGCGCACCTCTACAAACTGATCAACGTGCTGCTGGTGGAAAACGTGACCGCGGAAGCGGCGGTGTACCGCGAGCTGGCCATGATCCGGGTGAAGGCGACGGCGGCGCAGCGCTCGCACATCATGGACCTGGTGGAAGTGTTTCGCGCCAAAGTGGTGGATGTTTCGCCGGACTCGATGGTGATCGAAATTACCGGCACCGATGACAAGATTGACGGGCTGCTGCACGTTCTGGAAGGTTACGGCGTGCTGGAAATGGTGCGCACCGGGCGGGTGGCCATGCGGCGCGGCGGTAAAGCCGCCAACGGCGCCAGCGCGGGCGCGGATTCGGCGGAGGCGGCGCCGACCCCGGGCACGATTTCGTATTCAGTTTAAGTAGCGCCGGCCTCTGGCCGGCTGTCGCGAGGGCATCTTGCCCTCGCTGCTGCGGGCGGGACGCCCGCAGGACAGCCGCCGGGACGGCGGCGCTACAGATTTCACGTAGACGAAAGGACACTCCTCCATGGCCAAGATTTATCACGACGAAGATGCGGATGTTGCTCTGATTCGCACCAAGAAGGTCGCCATCATCGGCTACGGCTCGCAAGGCCACGCCCACGCCCTCAACCTGAAGGACAGCGGTGTGAGCGTGCGCGTAGGCTTGCACGAAGGCAGCCGCTCGCGCGCCAAGCCGCAGGCGGCGGGGCTGACCGTTACCTCGGTCTCCGACGCGGCGCGCTGGGGCGACGTGGTCATGATTCTGATTCCTGACACCACCCAGCCGGAAGTTTACGAAAAGGAAATTCACCCGCACCTGACCCCGGGCAAGACGCTGATGTTCGCCCACGGTTTCAATATCCGCTACGGGACGATTGCCTGCCCCAAAGGCGTGGACGTGAGCATGGTGGCGCCCAAGGCGCCGGGACACCGCGTACGGGAAGTTTTCGTGGAAGGCGGGGGCACACCGGCCTTGCTGGCGGTGGAGCAGGACGCCAGCGGCCACGCGCGCGAGCAGGCGCTCTCCTACGCCAAAGCCATTGGCGCAACGCGCGCTGGAGTGCTCGAGACCACGTTCAAAGAAGAAACCGAGACCGACCTGTTCGGCGAGCAGACGGTGCTGTGCGGCGGGGTGAGCGAGCTGATCAAGGCCGGGTTCAACACGCTGGTGGAGGCAGGCTATCAGCCGGAGATCGCCTACTTCGAGTGCCTGCACGAGCTGAAGCTGATTGTGGACCTCATCTACCGCGGCGGGCTCAACTACATGCGCTACTCGGTGAGCGACACCGCTGAGCACGGCGATTACACCGGCGGGCCGCGCGTGATTACTGACGAGACGCGGAAGACCATGCGGCAGATGCTGCGCGAGATCCAGGACGGCACCTACGCGCGCAACTGGATTGAGGAAAACAAAACCGGGCGGGAGTGGTTCGATGCCAAGCGCGCCAGCGAGCAGGAACAACTGATCGAGGAAGTGGGCGCCCGCCTGCGGGCCATGATGAAATTCCTCGACCCGGTGGTGGTGAAGCAGGAGAGCAAGCGCAGCGCGGTGCCGGCATAGCAAGGACCGTGCAATTAGTTACGGTAAACACTCCTTTTGGCAGTTTGGCAGATCCTCCGAGCGTAGGGGTCTTTCGGCTCAGGCGTGCGCCCTCGCTCAAGATGACAGCCAGAAATTTGTGAGGGCGTTGACACCAACCTGCTGGGCAGGTATATTCACTCACCATGCACGCGGTGCGATTTAGCTGGCGGCGATTTTATCGCTACTACTTTGAGAGTAGCGGCGCCGGCGGACCGTGTGCCCGGGCAGCTTAGACAAGCCCAAAGGTTCTAGCCAAAGCAGCCGCGATTCTCTTAGAGATCGCGGCTTTTTATTTGTAAACGCAAGGTCCTTCGACTCGCGTTTGCCTCGTTGTACTCGGCAAACTCTCGCTCAGGATGACATTGCAAATAGTCACGGTGACATTGGGAATAAAAGGAGCAGTTCCATGATTGTGAACATGGTGGAAGGGGCAAGTGAGCAGGAAATCGAGCACGTAATTGACCGCATCCGCGAAGCCGGATTCCAGGCACACGTGACTCGAGGGGAAACCAAAACCATCGTGGCCGCGGTGGGCGCCAACGGCCGGCGTCACGAACTGGAGGCGCTGCAAGCGGCGCCGGGCGTGGAAACCGTAGTGGCCATTGCCACACCGTTCAAGCTGGTCAACCGGCAGACCAAGCCGCACCGCACGGTGGTGGACGTTGGCGGCGTCCGCATCGGAGCGGGCGAGTTCGTGGTCATCGCCGGTCCCTGTTCCGTGGAGTCACGCGAGCAAATGATGGCCACGGCAGGGGCGGTGAAGGAGGCGGGCGCGGTCATGCTGCGTGGCGGCGCCTACAAACCGCGCACCTCGCCCTATGACTTCCAAGGGCTGGGCCTGGAGGCGCTCGAAATCCTTAGCGCGGTGCGGCGCGAAACCGGCATGCCGGTGGTCACCGAGGTCATGAGCATGGAAGACATTGACCTGATCTGCGAACACGCGGACATGCTGCAGGTGGGCGCGCGCAACATGCAGAACTTCGCTCTGCTGCGCAAGCTGGCTGCGGTAAACAAGCCGGTGCTGCTCAAGCGCGGACCATCGGCGACGGTGAAGGAGTGGCTGCTGGCGGCAGAGTACCTGCTGGCGGGCGGCAACGCGCAGGTGGTGCTGTGCGAGCGCGGCATCAAAACTTTCGAAACCGAAATGCGCAACACCCTGGACTTGGCGGCAGTGGCACTGGCGCGCGAGCTTTCGCATTTGCCGGTGCTGGCCGACCCTTCCCATGGCACGGGGCGGCGTAGCCTGATTGCGCCCCTGTGTCGCGCGGCTATCGCCCTGGGTGCGGATGGCGTGATCATCGAGGTGCATCCTTGCCCGGAGCGCGCGCTCTCCGATGGCGCGCAGTCGCTGGACTTCAAGGGATTTGCTGAGACCATGCAGGCGCTGTATGCGCCCCTGCCCGCCATTGCCCGCGCGATGAGCGCCAGCGCGCAATGAAGGTCTCCATCCAGGGGGAACGCGGCTGCTTCAGCCATGAAGCCGCGTTGAAGCTGGTGCCGAAGTGCCAGGTGGTGCCCTGCGCGCGCTCGCGGGAGGTTTTTGATCGCCTGCAGCGCGGAGCTGTGGCGGCCGCGGTCATCCCTATCGAAAACTCGCTGGCGGGCTCGGTGCTGGAGCATTTTGACCTGCTGCTGAGCCACGATGTGTTTGTGCAGCGCGAGTACCGGTTGCGCATCAACCATCACCTCATCGGTGCGCCTGGAGTCAAGCTGAAGGATCTGCGGCGCGCATTCTCGCATCCTGTGGCCCTGGACCAGTGCCGCGACTTCTTCCGCAAGCACCCACACATTCGTCCCGAGCCGTTCTACGACACCGCGGGCAGCGTGAAACACGTGGTGGAGGAAGGGCTGCGTGACGCGGCGGGCATCGGGCCGAGGCAGGCGGCTACAGAGTATAAGGGACACATCCTGCAGTCCGACTTGGAAGATGACCGGCAGAATTTCACGCGGTTCTTTCTGGTTTCCAGGAAGCGGCGCGTTCTGCCGCACGCCGACAAGACTTCCATAGCGTTCTCCTTGAAGAACACTCCCGGGTCGCTGTTCAAAGCCCTCAGCGTGTTCGCCCTACGCGACCTGAACCTGATCAAGATTGAATCACGGCCAGTGCGCGGCAAGCCCTGGGAATATGTGTTTTACGTGGACATCGTGGGCGAAGGTGCAGCCGCCCGTGAGCGGGGGTTGCGTCACCTGGAGGAAGTGGCGGAGTGGGTAAAGGTACTGGGCGTGTATCCCCAGGCAGAATGAGAACCGCAGCGCCTTCGATTCGTATCAGGGCACGTCTTCAGAAGTGCCGTTTCGGTATAACTCAGAAGGCCGGCTTTAGCCGCTGAGGAAGGAAGGTGTCGCCCCTACGGGGCTCGAATTCTTAGCTGCAGCTTACCCAGGACTGCCGTCCTGGGCTTTACTATGTCGCGCCTTCGGCGCTGATTCACTGCTGGACGAACTTCGATTACTAGTAGAGACGTAACTTGTTACGTCTTCACGTCATGCTGAGCGCAGCGAAGCACCTGCTTTTTGTGAGACGTTGCCAGCAACGTCTCTACCGGAGTGCATTTTCCGGCGCTGATTCGGTGAAGGATGAATCTCGACTAACGGTAAAGACGTAACTGGTTACGTCCATTCATTGTCATGCTGATTGTTGTTCGAAGGCGTGGGCCAGGCGCAACACGGAAATTTCATCCCAGGGCTTGCCGGCAATCTGCAAGGCGACGCAGCGGCCATCGGAAGTGGAGCCGCAGGGAACTGAGATGGCAGGCAGGCCGAACACATTGAACGGCCTTGTATTGCGCAGCAGCATGAGTTCCTTAGGGCGTAGCTGGTCAGGATGGGCTTCGAGGTCGGCGAAAGTGGGGGCAGGGATGGGAATCGTAGGGGTGATCATCAGGTCCACCGTGTGGAAGATGCTGCCCGCCTGGCGCCGCATCAGCTCCAATTCGTGTCGTTTGGCGATGTAATCGGCAGCGGTCACGTCCTGCCCGGCGCGGATGCGGCGCAGGGTTTCCGGCTGATAAAGGTTGGCCGCGGAAGCCACGTACTTGGCGTGGTAAGCCCAGCTCTCGCAGGTGGCGACGGTGCGGTCGCTATCCACTGGCAGGGAGATTTCCAGGACAGCGGCGGTCAGGGCGCTCAGGCGGGAGATGGCAGCTTCGATTCGCGCTGCCACTTCGCCGTCGAGATTCTCATAGAAAACGGCGCGTGGAATCCCCAGACGCAACTTGGCAACCGCTTGCTTATTGAACGCGGTGGAGTAGTCGGGCACCGGGACATCCTGGCTGGCGAGGTCAGCGGGATCATAGCCGGCGATGGCCTGCAGAAACAGCGCCGCATCACGAACGGTGCGTGTCATGGGGCCAACGTGGTCATAGGACCAGGAAAGCGGAATGACGCCGCGGGCGCTCACGCGGCCATAAGTCGGCTTCAGGCCCACGATGCCACAGCAGGCGGCGGGCAGGCGGATGGAGCCGGCGGTGTCCGTGCCAATAGCGGCATAGCAGAGCTCGCCGGCAACGGTGGCGGCCGAACCGGAAGACGAGCCGCCGGTAATCAACTCAGGATTGCGGGGATTGCGGGCAGCAGGGAAGGCGCCAATGATGCCGCTGCCTCCATAGGCGAACTCGTGCAGGTTTGTCTTGCCCACCAGCACAGCGCCGGCAACCTTGAGGCGGCGGACAATTTCGGCATCTTCCTGCGGGACGCGCTCGCGGAACACGGCGCTGGCGGCGGTGGTGAGAACGCCGGCGGTGTCCACCAGGTCCTTCAGAGAGATGGGAATGCCGTGCAGCGGACCCTTCCATTCGCCGTGCTGAATCTCGTGTTCCGCGCGGCGCGCTTCTTCTAAGGCTGAGTCGGCTGTGACCGTGATGAAGGCGTTGAGTCCCGGGTTGAGTTGCGCGGTGCGCTCCAGGCAGGCGCGGGTGAGCTCGACTGGCGACACCGACTTCTTGCGAACCAGTTCCGACGCTTCGTGCAGCGTCATGGCCGTGAGGTCGGTCGCCGAAGGCATGGGCAATTCAATTTACACCAGGAGCGAAGTGCGAGGGCGAGACGCCCTCGCGACAGCCGGCGCTACGGCGGGCAGTGGTAGAGACGTAACTCGTTACATCTGGGCCAAATTACGGAACCAGGGAAATGATTTCGGCGGACACCTGGGCACCGGCAATGCGCAGGCGGCCAATCGTCACCGGCAACGTGAACCGCCGCGGACCGGCGGCGCCGGGATTGAAGAACAGCACGCCGTTGCGGGTCTCCTGGGAAGGGCGATGCGAGTGGCCGAAGATGACCGCCGCCAACTTGGCCGAGCGTGGATCCAAATCGAGCCTCCCCACGTCGTGGAGCACATAAATCGCAGTCGTGCCGACTTCGAGGACATTGGTTTCCGGCAGGTCCTGCGCCCACTTCTCGCGGTCCACATTGCCGCGCACTGCGGTGACCGGCGCAATAGCTGCTAACTTAACGAGAATATTCGGGTCGCCCACGTCGCCGGCATGAATGATGTAATCGGAGCCCTGTAGCGCGGCGAGGGCTTCTGGACGCAACAGGCCGTGCGTATCGGAGATGACGCCAACCGTCCAGTCGGTCCCCGTCGTTTTGATACTCTCAGCTCGCCGGGACGATGGCATATTTTTCTTCGAGAAAACATTGAAGTGTCCGTGGAAGGATAACCGTCAACTCCTGCCAGGTAAGCACTTTGCAGCGCACGCGCAGCTCAACTGGCCGAATTGCCTGCATCACCTGGAACCAGGCTTCGAGCAGGTCAGGGCGGCGGGCGTCGGTCAGAACGCAGAAGGAGAAGCCGGTAGCCTGCGCTGCCAGCACATTGCGAATCAACTGGTAGCTCAAGTAATGCTTTAACTGCTGCGGCAATTGCCGACGATAAAACACGCCGGCGAAGTCGCGGTAGCAAGCCAGGGCGATTTTGGGCTTCCTCTGGAAATCACCTTCGGTGAGCTTGGCTTCCACCAGCAAATTGCCCAACCGCATATCTACCTCGGTGCGGTCGAACTTACCCGCGAGCAGTGGCACGCGTGGCTTGTAGCCGAAGTGCGGCGGACCATCGGCATCAGCTCCCAGTAGATGCAGAACCTGCCGCTCCTCAGCCACGCCGGGATAGCAGAAAATGTTCATGAGCAGCGCGTCAGAGCTGTTGCAGGAATCGAGCTCGCACCAGCGGCGGTCGGCGCGCGGCAGTGACTTGGATTGCGAATGGGGTTTGCTCAGCCGCCGGCGCCACTCCGGATTCCGCAGGATGGCGCGATAGCTGGCAGGCTGAAAGTTCCCATGCCGAGCATCGTCGCAGGACTCAAACACCACAGCTGGCACGCCGCCATAACTGAGCTGATGCGCCAATCCATGTGCCTGGGCGTATTTCTGGCCGCACTCGCTTAGCTGGGCGCGAAGCTGCCTGACACAAGCGAGTGTGCCATTGATGAGGGCGCCGCCCATGTCCACCATCTTGCGGTGGCTCTGCCTGCCTTGGCAAGTCGGCTTCTTTCCCGGCGAGATGGTTGGGGTATCATTTCATGATGCCCGCCGCTATCGAGTGCCGGGGCCTGCGAAAGACTTACGACGGCAAAGTGGAAGCCGTGCGCGGCCTGGACCTGGAAATCCAAACCGGGGAGTGCTTCGGGCTGCTGGGCCCCAACGGCGCCGGTAAAACCACAACCATTGAAATTCTCGAGGGTCTGCTGGCGCCGACCGCCGGACAGGTGACCATTCTCGGGCGCACCTGGCAGGAACATCCGCGGGACCTGCGCGAGCTGCTGGGCATTTCGCTGCAGGAAACGCGCTTCTCTGAGAAATTGAGCGTGCAGGAAACGCTGGTGCTCTTTGCCAGCTTCTACCGCCGTCCGCGTTCGGTGGAGCAGGTGATGCAGGAGATGGAGCTGACGGAAAAGGCGAGCAGCTGGGTGGGGAAGCTTTCCGGCGGGCAGAAACAACGGCTGGCGGTAGCGACCGCGCTGGTGGGAAATCCGCAGATTCTGTTTCTGGACGAGCCCACCACCGGCCTGGACCCGCAGAGCCGGCGGCAGCTGTGGGAGATTGTGCGCGCCTTTCAGCGCGGCGGAGGCACGGTGCTGCTCACCACCCACTACATGGATGAGGCCGAGCGCCTGTGCGACCGCATCGCCATTGTGGACCACGGCCAGGTCATCGCCCTGGGCACGCCGGCGCAACTCATTGCGCAGCTGGGCGGGCACCACGTAGTGGAATTTGCCACCAGCAACGGCGACGGCGGCGGTAACAAAGAGTTGTGGCGAGCTCTACCGGGTGTGGATTCCGTACACGAGGATGACGGCATGCTGCTGCTGCACGTGCGCGAGCCGCACCAGACCATTCCCGCGCTGCTGGCGGCGGTGGAGGGACAGGGATCGCAACTGGTGCACCTGACCACCCGGCAGGCCAGTTTGGAAGACGTGTTCGTGCACTTGACGGGCAGGCATTTGAGAGAAGACTAGCTGAGTACCCAGTACCCGGTATCCAGTACTCAGTTGATGCGCGAAAGAGGAAAAGATGGAGAGCGCACGAACCACAACTTCCGAGACTGAACCACGCATAAAGGAGACCCGGCCTCTGCCGGCTCGGCCCAGGCCCGCGCGGCAGAACGGGCGCTGGGCTGGCTACGCGCACCTGCTGCTGGCGCGCATGCGCGAGCTGAAGCGCGAGCCGGAAGTGATCTTCTGGGTCTTCGTTTTTCCTCTGCTGCTGGCCCTGGGTTTGGGTATCGCTTTCCGCAACAAGCCGGCGGACGTGGCGCCGGTGGCCGTGGTCTCCGGGCCTGGAGCGCAGCGGGCGCTCAATCTGCTGCAGACCTCGCCGCAGCATGCCGCTATTCATGCTGACGTGCTCGACGACGCGCTCGCGCTCAAGGGTTTCCGCCTGGGCAAGTACGCGCTGGTCATCCAGCCCAAGCCGGATGGCAGTTTCCAATATCGCTACGACCCGGCGCGGCCGGAGAGCGTGCTGGCGCTCGACCAGATTGACGACGCGCTGCAGACGGCCGCAGGCCGGCGCAATCCTCTGACCACCAGCGCCAGAATTTCCAGCGAGCCGGGCGCGCGCTACATTGATTTTCTTATTCCCGGCCTGCTGGGCATGAACGTGATGAACGCGGCCATGTGGGGCATCGGCTTCGCGCTGGTGGAGATGCGGCAGCGCAAGCTATTGAAACGTTACCTGGCCACGCCTATGCGGCGCAGCGATTTCCTGCTGGCGCTGACCAGCAGCCGCCTGGTGCTGATGCTGATCGAAGTGGCGCTGCTGCTGGGTTTCGGCGTGCTCGTGTTCCACATGAAGGTGCTGGGCTCGCTGGCTACGATTCTGCTGGTGGGCACGGTAGGTGCGCTGTCGTTCGCCGGAGTCGGCCTGCTCACCGCCTGCCGCGCCGAAAAAATTGAAAGCGTCAGCGGACTCATCAACCTGGTGATGCTGCCCATGTGGGTCTTTTCCGGTGTTTTCTTCTCCTACGAGCGCTTTCCCGCTGTGGTGCAACCGTTCATCAAGGCGCTGCCGTTGACAGCGCTGAACGACGCGCTGCGTGCCACCATTCTGGAAGGCGCCCCGCTGACCGCGCAAGGCTCCCGGATTCTCATCATGGCCATTTGGGGCGGGTTATCGTTTGTGCTAGCCCTCAAATGGTTTCGCTGGGTATAAGAAACCAGGAGTCAGGAGTCGGGAGTCGGTTGGCGTGCACAAGACGCCCACGCGACTGCCGGCGGGACGCCGGCGCTACGACTCAGGAGCCAGCAACGTCGTTGCTTCCGCTACACACAACTTCGTTTGATCTTGTCATGCTGAGCGCAAGCGAAGCACCTGCTTTGCGTTCGACAACGTGACTGCTACCGCCCAACGGGTTGAGCGAAGCCACGAATCATGCAATGCACCAGCGAATCAATTTGAGCGGGCGTTAGCTGCTCACCAAAAGCGGGCATGCCATTTTGTGTGCCGCTGGTGACTGCGCCGAGCAAGTCTTTGTCTGCCCGCGACTGCTGCCATGAAGGATCGGTGAAATCAGGAGTATGCCTGGAGGCAACGCCTTTACCGTCAGGGCCGTGGCACATGGCACAGCGCTGGGCAAAGAGCTGTTTAGTTTCGCCGCACTGCGGAACCACGGCGGCACTAGGGGCCGGGGCGGAAGTAGCCGCAGCCGGGGTTTCGGTAACCGGAGCAGCATAGCTCCAAGTCTTAGCGGGTGGCGCGCCCGGCGAGCGTAGCGCAAAAGCGTACACCGCGCCATCGTGCGTGCTTGCGAACACCTTGCCGTCGCCCACGGCCAGCCCGGAAAAATGCGTCCAGCCGGTCATGGTGTCGCCGCTGGACCACAATTGCCGTCCGGTGCGCGCGTCGAGCGCATACAGAATAGCGTGCCCGGTGTTCAAATCTTCGCGGTTGTGCAGGAGCTTGTTGATATCGCCATTCTGCACCTGCAGCGGATTTTCGCCGGTGCCCACAACAAAAGCGACGCCACCGGCAATCGCCACCGGGTCGGGCACGGTAATATCCTCCGAAATCCACGCCGGCTGCAACGTCGGGCCGCCATCCTTTGCGCTCACTACCTTGAACGCCATTATGCTGCCCGACTTCACAGGCCCGTAGCTCTGCGGAAATTGCGCCGCCTGCGTCGGTTGTCCCCATGATGGAACATACAGCCAGGTCGTTCCCACCGAATCATGCCACACGGTCATCGCGCCCCAGATGCCGTTGGCCTCAAAGGTCTGCTGCTGATTGGTGTAGCGGGGAGAGATGTAGGCCGCAATGCGGTGCTGCGGGCCGGACATGGTGGCCGCGTTCGCCAGGTAAACCGCGCCTTCCTTGCCGCCGGTTCCAACCAGCACGTGATTGTGCCAGCGGAAGATGGCAGGCGTGGTGGTGCCCATATCCAGATCTTTGCGCGTCAGATACTCCCAGTCGGCGGGCGTGTAATAGCCGGCCAGGTTCAGGGTGCCGGGCGCGAGCTTAACCACGGTATCGCCAAACATGTTAGCGGCGGGGTCGAAGGGAGCATCTCCGGTGGCGCCGTAGACAAAGCCGTCAAAATCCACCGCCGGGCCGCCGCGGCCCCAGATGCCGGCGCCGCAAAACGATTTGCTGCAAGCCCCGGTCGTAGAGAAAAACACCACCGGCCTGCCTGGCGCATCGGGATTCATGGCCGCGATTCCGGAGCGCGCATTGTTGCAATCCTGCGACAGACTGGTGTAAAGCATGCCGCCGGAGTAATTCAGGCTCCACATCTTGGAATACGCGGGCACGAACCGGGCCGGCGGCATGAGTTGGTGTCCATCCGCCAGCGCCAGCGTAAGCAGGCGTCCGTCGCTGGTAATCACGAACAGCCGCGCCTTGGCCGGGTCAATCACGGGTGTGTCGTTGAGCGCATTGGGGCAGAGCCAGTCGCCGCCCTTAGGCCGGGGTTCTTCGGGAGGGGAGTCAATTTTCCAGGCCAGCTCGCCGGTATCGGCATCGAGCGCATAGATACGGTCCGAGCTTCCCGCCAGCAGCACCAGGTTCTTCGGACCGGAGGACGTGGCCACCCCGCGAACCACAAGGGGAGCAGTCAGGCCATTCATGAAAAGCGGCTGATTAGGCACCACCGTCTTCCACACCAGTCCCATTTGTGAAACATTGCCCGGAGTGAAAGCGCGCTCGTCGCCGGCTACGCCAGAACGCTGGAGGTCGTGGCCGTAGGTGAGCCACTGGCCGGACTGAGCGGAAGCAAGCGAACAGGAGCAGGCGAGAATGAAAACGTAGAGGTACTTGGGCATAGTTCCTATGGATCACATGCAACAGTCAGCAGACAGGACTCAGCCCTTACGCAAAATCTCGCTTTCTTAACGGCGGCGAGCCCGGCGTTTTGGAGCCGGTGTTTCGGTTGGAGCGGGCTGAGCCGGAGCGGCCTGCAAAGGGGCCGCCAGCGTCTGCTGCACATCGGCCGGCAGCTTATCGGCATTGGCCAGCAACAGGCTGACTTGCCACAGTTGCGTGGTGGACAGCGATTTGCCGAATGCGGGCATGCCGGTCAGGCGAAGGCCATTGTCCGCCTTCCAGTAAGTCTCGCCAGCGGGGTCGTCGGTGACGCCTTTACCCTGGAATAGCTGGGGAGGCGGAGGATATTCGCCGGCAGCGATGTGGCCCTGCGGCTGATTAGGAAGGCCGTGGCAGACGGCGCAATTGTCGCGATAGACCTGGGCGCCCGCAGCATAGGCTGCGGCATCGGCTGCAATAGGCACCGTCTTGGGCATCTCCTTCTCAATCCGGGCGTGCTGCGCCTTTTTAGCCAGCATTTTTTCAAAAGGCATGGGTTGAGCAGAAGTCGCCACTGGCGCGTTGCCGCTATCGAAGTAGAAATAGACTCCAGCCGCAATCGCTATTACCGCGACAATAATCCCGAAGATGAATGCTTTCACGTGCACTCTCCCGTGTAGGGCCGGCTGCGGCCCTGCGGAACCGCCAAGTTTCGATTTGGGACACTATATCGGCTGGACGGCTCTGGACACAACTCATATAGCTGACTCCGGCTTTGATTTGGCGCTAACATAGGTGTTTCCTTTTTGTGAGCGAGCTCCTGGGAGGCGCCCATGGCCGCTGTGGTTCTGCTGGTAAACGGAAGCGAACACCGTCTCGACCTACCGCCTGATCTTCCTCTCCTTTACGCCCTGCGCGAGCACCTGGAGATGACCGGCACCAAATATGGTTGCGGCGAGGGCCAGTGCGGCGCCTGCACCGTGCTGCTGGACGGAAGGCCGGTGCGTTCCTGTCGCACGCCGGTTTCGCAGGCGGCGGGAAAGAAGATCACCACCATTGAAGGCCTGGCACAAAACGGCAAGCTGAATCCGGTGCAGCAAGCGTTCCTGGAGCAGGAGGCTTTCCAGTGCGGTTACTGCACCTCGGGGATGGTCATGTCCACGGTGGGGCTGCTGAATTCCAACCCCAGCCCGAGCGACGAGGATATTGTGCGTTTCATGAACGGCAACATGTGCCGCTGTGGCACTTATGGGCTGGCCATGGCTGCCATCCGGCAGGCGGCCCGCGAGTGGAAGGCGGAACGGTGATGAACAGAGAAACGGTTGCACCGGCTGACCTGGAGAGAACGCAGCACGAGTCTATCGAGCGCGCACGCTACGCCTTCGAGTTTGACCGGCGGCAATTCTTCAAGCTGCTGGGCGGCGGCGTGGTGGTCTGCGCCTGTGCCGGCAGCGTTGCCGCGCAGGAATCCGGCAGAGGGCGCTCAGAGCACGAGCTGCCGCGGGAAATTTCCGCCTGGCTGCATGTGGGCGAAAGCGGCGTGGTCACCGTCTATACGGGTAAGGCGGAGATGGGGCAGAACATCCGCACTTCGCTGGCGCAGCAGGTAGCGGAAGAGCTGCGCGTGCCGGTTTCGGCCATCTCGATGGTCATGGGCGATACCGACCTCACGCCCTGGGACATGGGCACTTTTGGCAGCCGCACCACGCCGACCATGGGGCCGCGCCTTCGCGAGGTGGCCTCCACCGCCCGCGACGTGCTGGTCACCATGGCGGCGGAGCGCTGGCATGCAGACGCAGCTACACTGGTTGCTTCCGACGGCAAAATTACGGATCCGAAGACGAAGCAATCGTTCACCTACGGCGAGCTGACGCGCGGGCAGCAGATAACGAAGCTGCTGCCGGAGGATCCCGCGCTGACGCCGGCGACAGAGTGGCATGTGGCAGGAACGCCGGTAGCGAAGGTGGACGGCCGAGCCTTCGTCACCGGCGAGCATAAGTATGCCACTGACATGATCTGCCCGGGAATGATGTATGGCAAAGTGCTGCGGCCCACGGCTTTCAACGCCACGCTGGCATCCCTGGATACTTCAGCCGCCGAAGGGATTCCCGGAGTCAAAGTAGTGCGCGACGGCAGCTTCATCGGCGCGGTCGGGCCCGACCAGCATACGGCCGAGCAGGCGATTAAGGCCATGCAGGCGCAATGGAAGGCCCCGGCGCAGCCTTCGAATCGCGAGCTGTTTAATTACCTGCGCAAGAACGTGGACGCCAGCGACGAAGGTTTCCGGCACGAGGCGGGTTCGTTGAGCCAGAAGCCGCCCGCCTCTGCCAAGACGCTGGCCGTTACTTACACGCTGCAGTACATCGCCCACGCGCCGCTGGAG
>DATEGI010000311.1:0-16678 GCA_035280205.1 Terriglobales bacterium
GGGCTGGCGTGCCGCCCACTCGATGGTGTCATAACCATTGCGGCCTTCGTTCTGATAGGCCGCAAAGTCGCCGCTGGAGGCGTAGCGCCCGCGCACATCCTGCACCACAACGGCGTAGCCGCGCTCTACCGCGTGCTGAAAGGTCGTGTAGCCCTTGAGCGCTTCTTCCTTGTTGTAGGGAGTGCGATAGACCAGGGTGGGGAAGCGGCCAGTACGGCGGGGAAGCAGGATGTCAGCACGGAGCACCACACCATCGCGCATGGGAACGGCGACATCTTTTTGCAGGACGTAGCCAGCAGGCGCGGCAAAGGCGTGCGCGCCCGCACATGAAAGCAGAAGCACTATGCCCAAGAGCCGTTTCATGGGAAGGGCGTAGCGTAACACTCGCGCGCATGAACACACAATGCGTCGCTCAAACTGAGCGAAAGCGAATGTCGGTGTCAAATGCAACTTTCGTACGTGTTCTTGGCCCGGATATCTATAAAGGATTTTCCGCGCACCGGCCCGCCCATAGCCAGTTGAGAAAGGCAATGAATGCCACAATGGCCATAATGTAGAAGGAACTGCGCTGCATGGCGGTAAGAAATACCAGGCAAAGCGCAATTCCAATTATGGCCAACCCGGGCCCGGCCGGCAGGCGAAAGCGGGCCTCGCCGGGAGCGCGGCGCCGCAGAACGATCAGGGCAGCGCATACGATGCCGTAGTAAAACAGCCGGGCAACTGCCGACAGCACTACATTCCATTGGAAGCTGCCCGTGAATGCCAAAACCCACAGCAATGCTGCAAACACCACGATGGAAACATAAGGCGTGCGGAAGCGGGGATGGATGGCGGCAAATACTTGGGGAAAATCTCTCCGCTCGGCGAGAGCAAAGGTCAGCCGAGGGGTATTGAGAATCATGGAAGACAGATAGCCATAAATGGAAAGCAGAGCTCCCACAGAAATAAATGTTGTCCCAACCTCGCCCATGAACACATGCGCGGCGGCAGCCAGCGGGCGATCGCTGGCCGCAGAGTTTGTCAGGACGCCCATCACCACTACCTGCACCAGCGTGTACACCACGGCGCAGATGACCAGGGCTGCGATCAGGGCAAAAGGAGCATCGCGGCGAGGATCCTTGGCCTCGCCCATGGGCAGGAGCGCGCCTTCGAACCCGCCATAAGCAAAAACCATGAGGATCATGGCGTCCAGCCAAGAGCCGTGACCGGTGTTGACAAATCCAACCTGGACGAGCTGATGGTGCGTTGCCAGATAGACGCCGCCCAGCAGGATGAACACCAACAGCGGCAACAACTTGGCCACGGTGAATACGTTGCTGAGTTGTGTGCCGGCATTCACGCCCCAGTAATTGATGGCGGTCAGCACGCCGATCAACGCGGTCAGCACCACTACCCGTGGGAGGGGCGACTGGGCGTGTATCCAGAATTCTGCCAGGTAAATGATGAACAGGTTGGCGTTGGCCGCCGCTGAGGCCAAGCGAACCAGCCAGGTGAGCCAACCCATCAGAATCCCGGTGAAGCGTCCAAAAGCAACCCGCGCATATAGATAAGGGCCGCCAGTTTCGGTAAAGCGTGAGGCCACCTCCGCGAAGCACAGCATGATGATGCCGCTGAAGGCTGCCGCCGCTACCCAGGCCGCTGGCCCGGCGGCCCCAAGTTGGCGGGTAATCAGAGAAGGCAGGCCAAAAATGCCGCTCCCGATGATGGAGTTGACCATGAGCGCGGCCAGGCTCCAGCGCCCGATACTTCGGACCAGACCTCCGCGCACGGACTTCGCGCTTTGCACAGAAAGGTTTGTAACACAAATCAGCTAAACGGCTTGTAGGAAGTGCCCACGGCGCGCAGAAACTGGTTGTTCGTAAAGCACCAAGGTGCAACCTGCTCCTTACACTGCTCCCTCTAAATCCCAATACGGCTTCTTATGCGGAAGCCGAAGGAGGCTTTGCCATGGGAATTTTCCTGTGGTTGTTCTTTGTACTGCTGGTGCTTTGGCTGATCTTCTGGTTGGCGGTGCACGTTACTTCCGGGCTCATTCACCTGCTGCTGGTAGTGGCGGTGATCTCGTTGATTGTTCACTTTGTGCGTGGTCCACGGCGGTCCACGGTGTGACGATTCCCGGCGGGCATGCCGGCGACTGGACAGCGGTTACTTCCGAGTCTGTTTTTACGCTGGAAGGCTGCCCGGAAATGCCCGCTGGGAACGGCTTCCGCCGGAAGTAACATTCCATTACCAAGGCTCATGGACACAGGACATCTGGATGCTGCAACCTGCGGGTGAGAACGTAGGCTTGTCCTCTTGCACCATGTGTGAACACGTGCGGGAGAAGGGAACAAGGGCCATGGACGAAGTCACAGCTCGCATCGAGCGCGTCGCCGAAGACTTGAGGGTCATCCAGCAGGAGCTCAATTTAGCGGCCATGCAGACGCCGGCTGATCCCGAGGAAGAACCAATCAGCGTGGAAGCCCTGGAGACCTTGAAGTCGGCCCTGGACCAGATGCGTCATTTCCTGTGGTTCTATTGCCAGGTTGTGAACCAGGACTCCACTCTACGCGAAAAGCTGCGCCAGGCTTTGAGGCCCGAGGCGGATGAAGAGAGCGAGACCGCTTCCAGCTTGGACCAATTGGCACGCGCTGCCACCCGCGCCTTCTCCCGTTATCGCCTGAACGGGAAAAAACCCAACTAAATTGTGTAATTGAGTAATTGGGTAAATTGGACCCAGTCCAACCATACCCAAACCTCTGGCAACTTCTGTAGAGACGGAACTCGTTAGGTCTCATAGACGTTGCCAGCAGCGTCTCTACCGGAGGTAGTTCTTCACGCTCCCACGGTCTGCAATTGGGCGACGCCTGGCAGGAAGCGCATGGGGATGTCGCGCGATGTGAGCAAGCCGGGCTTGGCCTCGAGCAGTGCAGGAATGCAATTTACCGCGATAGCAGCCGTGGCCAGGTCGCCGTGGATGCCTCCGGGGATGGCCAGTCTGAGGTCCGGGACACCGCTAATCTCAATTGAATCCACGGGTTCGGGAGCACCCAGGTACATCTCCAGTTCCAGGCGCACATTCTCCTGCCCGTCGCCAGAGCCGTGGGCCACCTGGCGCACTCCCTTGACCCGGCCGGGTGCGACCTCGAGAAACTCGCTGCGAACCGTATCCTGGGCCACCACCGGCTCGATGGTTTCCTCGATGGTGTCCACGCGGAGCCCCAGCGAGTCGGCGATCATGGCCGCGGATTCCGGCAGCCCATGGTGCTTGATGACGCCAGCCTGGACTTGCGCCCGGAATTCCTCCACGGTCATTCCGGCGCCTACTTTTTTCTGCAGGGGAAGCCGGCGGCGTGATGCGTCCACCACCCGGCGCACCTTCACCTGCCGCACTTCCTGGCAGGCGGTGGAAAGCGTGAGCACCAGCTTATCCATGGCAAAGCCGGGATTCACGCCGGTACCCAGCAGGGCAACTCGATGTTCGCGCGCCGCCCGGTCCAGTTGCTGGGAAAGATCGGGATGCTTGCGGAAAGGGTAGGCCAGTTCCTCGCAGGTGGAGACCACGTTACTGCCGGCCTGCAAACAGCCAATGAGCTGGTCGGAGACCTGGGTGAGATAGGACGAAGTGGTGTGAACTACAACGTGGGCGCCAGCGCGCAAGACGTCGCGGGCATCGCTCCGGATGATTACTCCCAGGTCGCGCTCGGCGCCAACAATGCGGCCCAGGTCCTTGCCGGCCTTTTGCGCGTCGAGATCAATAGCTGCAACTATTTGAATTTCCGGTTTTTGCAGCATCAGACGCACAATTCCGGCGCCGATGGGTCCAACTCCGTACTGAATGACGCGGATTTTATGAGTGGTCAAGAAGGCCTCCAGCCCGGACCAGCGGGGCCCGGAAAAACCTCATATTACATGATGGCTGGAGGCGGTTCAGTGATGAGAAGGGTCTAGTTTCAAAGTTTCAATTTCGAGCTTTTCAGTAGCCACTATTTGCTGGGCACGACCGCCGCCGTTTTCTATCAGGAAATTCCCTTACAGATTGACGCGGCGCATGCCTTCTTCCGGGTAACGTTGGCCGGCGGCGACACCTTTGGGGGCGGCTTTCTCAATGCGGGCCAACTCCTCTGGGCTGAGCCGGATATTGACGGCCGCAATGTCTTCCTCCAGGTACTTCTGCCGCTTGGTGCCGGGAATGGGAATAATGTCCTCACCTTGCGCCAGCAACCAGGCCAATGCCAGCTGCGCGGGCGTGCATTTCTTCTCTCCGGCCAGCTTCTGAACCCGTTGTGCGAGGTCCAGATTTCGCTGTAGGTTCTGCTCCTCAAAACGCGGATTGCGGCGGCGCCAGTCATCGGGCGCAAGATCATTTAGATTCTGGATTTTGCCGGTCAGGAACCCGCGTCCCAGCGGACTGTAGGCCACAAAAGTGATGCCCAACTCGCGGCAAGTCGGGATGACATCCCCTTCCGGGTCGCGCGTCCACAGGGAGTATTCGGTTTGCAAAGCGGCGATAGGGTGCACCTTGTGAGCGCGGCGAATGGTTTGCGGAGCCGCTTCCGAGAGACCGAGATAACGCACTTTGCCCTGTTCGACCAGGCGCGCCATGGCGCCGACCGTTTCCTCAATGGGCACTTTGGGGTCAACCCGGTGCTGGTAATAGAGATCAATGGTTTCGAGGCCGAGGCGTTGCAGGCTGGCCTCGCAGGCCTGCTGCACGTATTCCGGGCGGCCGTTAATGTCGGCCCAGCCGCCATCCGGGGTGCGAACGTTGCCAAACTTGGTGGCCAGAAAGGCCTTGTCGCGGCGGTCGCGGATGGCATTGCCCACCAGTTTTTCGTTGTGACCGATTCCATAGGCGTCAGCGGTATCGAGGAAATTCAGGCCAAGCTCCAGGGCGCGGTGAATGACGTCAAGGGATTCCTGGTCATTGCGCGGCCCGTAGAATTCCGACATGCCCATGCATCCCAAGCCAATGGCGGAAACCATTACCGAGGTGCTGCCCAGCCGGCGATACTGCATACGAGACGTTCCTTGGGTGCTCATTCCATTCCTCCGTTTTAACGTTCTGATGTTTGGGCCACGGCCGCGTTGCAAAATCCGAGTAGAGGCTGAGCCAAGTTGTACCAGGCTTGCGCGACGCTAATCCATTCTGCCGGCGATGATAGTCTTTTGCACTTCGCCGCGAGGGCTGAGAACCACAACATCGGCGTCCGCTCCCGCCGCCAGAACGCCTCTGCTCTTTTCCCCAATCACTGCTGCCGGGTTGGCACTGGCTAACTGAACGGCTTCTTCCAGCCTCCAGCCAGCAAATTGCATGACATTGCGCACGGCCTGGTCGAGGCGCAGAACGCTGCCCGCCAGCGTGTCACCTCGAGTACATTTATTGCCTCTGACTTCAACTTCGAACGAGCCCAGGCGATAGCGGCCCTCGGGCATACCGGTAGCGCTAATTGCGTCTGTGATCAGCACGGCTGCTTTAGCTCCCTTGGCTCTTAAGAACAGTTGGACGACAGTAGGGTCGAGGTGGATGCCATCGGCAATGATGTCGGCGGTGACGCCTGGGTCAGTGAGTACAGTTCCCAACAGGCCTGGTTGGCGATGGTCCAGCGGGCGCATGGCATTAAAAGTGTGAGTCGCATGACGCGCGCCCGCAGCTACAGCCGCTCTCGCCGTCTGCAGGTCGGAATCGGAGTGGCCGAGACTGCAGCACACACCGCGGCGCGAGGCCTCTGCAATTACCTCCATGGCACCTTCGACTTCCGGGGCGATGGTCATTACCTTGATGTGTCCACGGGCCGCCTGCCAATAACTTTCAAATCGGGAGAGAGTGGGTGGTACCAGGAATTCGGGCGGATGAACCCCGTGCCGGGCATGACTGATGAAAGGTCCCTCCAGGTGAATGCCGAGAGGCCGAGCGCCGACTCCAGCTGCGCTTTTTTCGATGCTCTTTGCCAGCCAATCCAGGGCACGCAGAATATTCTCTTCGGGTGCGGTCACCGTGGTAGGCAAGTAGGCGGCCACGCCATGCTGTGCGAGGGACTCTTCGAAGCGGGTGAGCCCCTCTGCATTGGGTTCCATCACGTCATGCCCCATGCCGCCGTGAATGTGGATGTCGAGGTAAGCCGGAGCCAGCACCGCGCCGGGAAAGTCGAAGTGGCGGGCGCCTTTTGGGACCTCTCGAGCCGCACGAGGGGTCACCTCCGTGATCTTCCCATCATCCAGCAGAAGCAACGGTTGCTCGATGCGTTCCCGAGGCGTGAGCAGCGCGGCGGCGGTGAGTGCAATCATGATGTCAGCCGCTAATTGTAAATGCAGGAGTCTTCAGTGCGCTGCCACGGCCGCGCCTTTGTGCTTGGGCTTGCGCATCAGCAGGATGAGTGGCGTAACCACGAGAAACAGAACTCCCAGCAGGAAAAATGCGCCGTTGAAGGAAATCATGGACGACTCGCGAGCAATCATGCCAAAGACCGCGGCATATGCCTGATGGGTCGCGGTGGAGAAGTCCATCCCCTTGCTCATGAATCCGGCGCGGGCCGCGTTGAGCATCTGCCGTGTGGCCATGTCATAGCCGGTGACGTGCGTAACCAGATCGTTGATGTGAGTCTGCGTATTGCGCGCCACGATAGTAGTGGCGCCGGCGATGCCCATGCTGCCCCCGAGGTTACGCATGACATTAAAGATGCTGGTGGCGTTGCCCATCTGCTCCTTGGGAATGGGATCGTGTGTGGCCGTGGTCAAGGGCACAAAGATGAAGCCCAAAGCGAAGCCCTGGATGAACTGGGGCCAGGCAATATCCCAATAACCGGCATTCAAATTGAGGTGGGAGAGGGCGTACATGCTGAAAGCGGCACCCAGCAGGCCGCCAGTCAAAAGCTTTCGTGCTTCAAATTTCGAGAGCAGCGCGCCCACAATGGGCATGGCAATGAACGATCCCAATCCGCGGGGCAGCATAGCTAAGCCGGCATTCATGGCAGGATAGCCGAGCAGAGTCTGCAGCAGGATGGGAATCAGGACCATGCTTCCGTACAAGCCGAACCCCAGAGTGGTCATCAGGAACACACCTGTGGCATAGGTGCGTTGCTTGAATATTCGCAGGTTGACTACAGGGTGCCAATCCAACAGCTCGTGAATGACGAACACGGACAAGCCAACCGCTGCGAGTATGGCCAAAATCAGGATGAAGTGCGAGCCGAACCAATCGTCCTCCTGGCCCTTATCCAGCATCACCTGCAGTGCGCCGATGCCGACCGCCAACAAGCCAATGCCCCAGTAATCAACGCCGCCGGCCTGGCGCTTGATATAAGACGGGTCAAAGATGAACAACTTCGACATAATCAGGCCGGCAGCACCCACCGGCAAGTTGATGTAGAAAATCCAGCGCCAGCTGTAGCTGTCGGTAATCCAGCCGCCCATCACTGGACCCAGCATGGGCGCTACTACAATGCCCAGCCCCCAAAACGCCATAGCCTTGCCGCGCTCCTCGGGCGGGAACGCCTCCAGCATAATGGCCTGGGAGAGAGGTTGGAGGCCGCCGCCGCACGCTCCCTGCACCACGCGAAAGATAATCAATGCAGGCAGGTTGGGCGCCATGCCGCACAATACCGAGGCGATAGTGAACCCGGCGATGGAGGTCATGAGCACGCGCTTGCGCCCGAAGTGATTGGAGAGCCAACCGGTGAGCGGCAGAACGATGGCGTTGGCCACAAGGTAAGACGTCAGAACCCAGGTCGCTTCGTCCACGGTGGCGGATAGATTTCCTGCAATGTGGGGCAAGGACACGTTGACCACGGTCGTGTCCAGCACCTCCATGAAAGTGCCCAGCATCACGGCGACAGAGATCAGCCAGGGATTGACGAAAGGCTGGGCTCGGGATTCGCTGCTGTTGGCCATGCGCTACTTGGTGACTACGGTGGGAACCACCGACATTCCTGGCCGCAGCAGGTGGTGCGGGTCCTGTCCCTTCTCGAATACGATCTTCACCGGCAGGCGCTGCACCACCTTGACATAATTGCCGGTGGCATTTTCCGGCGGCAGCAGGCTGAAACGCGCGCCGGTGGCGCCGCCAATGCTGTTCACATGGCCGTTATAGGTGCGGCCGTAGGCATCCACCTCGATTTTGGCCGGTTGCCCGGGGCGCATGTTCTTCAGTTGAGTCTCTTTGAAGTTGGCGGTGACCCACACGTCCTCCAGGTTCACCAACGCCAGAACCGGCTGGCCGGGCTGGATGACTTCCCCCGGCTCCACTGTCTTTTTACTGACGACCCCAGTCACGGGAGCGCGAATCACGGTGTATTGCAGATTGAGCTCTGCCTGTTGCAGCGCCGCCTTGAGCCGGACCACGTTGGCTTCGGCTGAGCCAGCCTTAGCACGGGTGATGGCCACCTGCTGGGGCGCCGTTTCGGCCCCCTGAACCATCGCCTGGGCCTGAGCCACGTGGCTCTGCGCGTTGGCGACGGCGGCGCGCGCGGCATCTACTGAGGCCGCGGCCTGCTGTTCTGCCGTGACTGCCGCGTCATAACGCTGCTGCGGAATTTCGTCTTTCTTGATCAATTGGGCAAAGCGCTGGACGTCATCGGACGCCAGCTTGTACTCCGCCTGTGCTTCCCGCAGCCGAGCCTGGCTGGCGCTCACTTCCTCCTGTGCTGCCCGCAGGCTGGCCTGGGCATTGCTCAGGGTGCTGGAAGTCGTGGTGTGGGTGAGCGGAACGCCGGTGCGCGCCGCCTGCAACGTGGCCATGGCGTCCTGGAGTTCTGCCCGCGCGCGCTCCAGCGCAACCTGGTAATCCGTGGGGTCGAGTTGCACCAGAACAGTTCCCCCCTCTACGTACTGGTTGTCATCCACATTTACCTTCTCCACGGTTCCACCGACGCGAGCGCTGATGGGAACTATGTGCGCGTCTATTTGGGCGTCGTCCGTGGATTCCCGCGAGGCGTAATAGCTCCACACGGCGTAGCCGGTAATAACAATAATGATGAGCAGGGCGAGCAGCACCCACTTGGCTCGGGGGTGGGCGCGAAAATAGCCCTGGGCACGGTCTCTCCGCGTTGGGGGGCCCGCTTCTTCCGGCCAGGGCTCCCGCGGAGCCGCTTCGCCTTCCGCCGGTGGCCGGGTTGTCGTTTCCTGATCTGCCACTTACTTTCCTCCCAGGAACTTCCGCGATGCCTGTTCCGCAACTCCCAACGCGCGCGCCAGCGAGAGCTTGGCCAGATTGTGCGCGAACAAGGCGGAAATGTAATTGTCGTTGGCCGCGGCCAGGGCCTCCTGCGCCTGCACCACCTCAATGGTATCGGTAACTCCAGCGGCAAAGCGGTCGCGTGCCTGCCCCAATTGCTGCGTAGCAAGGTCCACTGAGCTCCCAGCCACGTTCACCTGGTCGGCGGCGGTTTTCAAATCTAGAAAAGCGGCGCGCACCTCGTACTCAATCCGGCCGCGCATATCCTCCAGCTGCGAGCGCCTTTGCTGCAGACGTGCGTCCGCCTGCAGTTGATCAGCGTGCACCTTACCGCCCTGGAAAATAGGAATTTTGAGCGCGGCAGCAGCCGTGAAGGTTCCGTGCGAAGCGGTAGGACGATTGCCGATGTCGCCATAATCGCCGTTAAAGCTCAGGGAAGGCAAGCGCTCATCGTTAGCTGCTTTCTTGGCCATTTCGGCCGCGTGCAGGAGGCTCTCTGCGCTGCGGTAGTCGGCGCGTGAGCGGAAAGCTTCGTCAATCGCCTGCTGTAAGGTGAGGGGCGGTGCAGGCGTGAAAGGCATCGTGTCCGCCAATGTAAAGGCCTGTTCGGCAGGCAAGCCGATGGTGCGCGCCAGGCCAAGTTTCTGTTTTTCAAAATCGTTTTGCACTGCCAGCAGCCGTTGCTGCTGCGCCTGCATTTCCACCTGGCTGCGCAGAACATCAATGGCCGCAGCCAGGCCGGCGTTCTTCATATCCAGCGACTGTTGGTATAAGGCAGACGCTGTCTGCAGCTGGGCGCGCACTGTTTCGATGCGGGCTGCGCTGGCTACTGCCTGCATATAGGAGCCGCCCACCACCAGCACGACTGTGTTGCGCGCATCCTGATAGCTGTAGCGTGCCGCCTTGGTCGCGTCCGACTGGGCGCGCAGGCTATTCAGGGAATTAAAATCCAGAATGCGCTGGCTGACAAAGCCGCGGGCATCGAACACTTCAAATGGCCCTACAATAGGCGGAACACCGGGGATAGGCGGAATGCCGAAAGTAGCCAGGTCAACCTGCTGTGCCGTATAGCTGGTACGAGTTGTGATATCGGGCAGCAAGCGACTGAGTGCCGCCAGGCGGGCGCCTTCCGCCTGCCGCTGGCCCTGATTGGAGAGCAGCAGCCCAAGGTTGTAACGCAAGCCGCGCTGCAGAGCATCCTGGAGGGAAAGATTCAATACCCCAGGCACGGCTTTCTGCGGAGTGCTGCCCAGGAAGGGATTCTGCGCGCTGTTGCCGGTGATGGAGGGCGGAAGTCGGGCCGTGCCCACCGCCGGCAAAGAGAACGCGGACGGGGCAGCGCCGTTTTCCATGTTGGAGTTCTGGCCCAATGTCGGAGAGGAAAACAGCACTATGCCGCCCAGGGCGAGTACCGCCGCTAAGGTTGCCGGTCTTGGTTGGCTGATCCGATTCCTGCCGCGCCACGGCGAAAGCACCGCATTCCCATTCAGATCAACGTTCACTATGGTGTGCCTCGTCCGTAACAGTGTAGGCCTTATGCCTTGATTTCTGGAATGCTTACCGGCAGGCGGATGCGTGGAACGCGCCAAGCTCCGTTTTCGGCCCCCAAACGGTTTAGGCAAACAGTGCTGCGGCGAGCGCGATGCAGCCCGGCTTCTAAAGCCGCGGCAGCCACTAACGAACCCGATTTGATGTGCAGATGCAGGGGGAAGTCGCACAGATGTATGCAGTTTTGATTGGGGAGCCGCAACGCTGGAATCGCGTCAGGTTGGTTGCCATTCGCGGGTGTCCGCTGGCTAGTTCGGCGGGCGTGACCCCATGCGGGTGAATGTTATAATTTTGGCGAGCGGGAATTCTCAGAAATTCGTTTGCCGTGTTTGCACGGCGCTTTGGGGGTGGGCATTCTGGAGTTCTCTGAGGTTCCGCTGTCCGTATCCTTCCAACATGTCGGGGAGTGGCTCAGCCTGGTAGAGCACCTGGTTCGGGACACGGTGGAAATTCATTGATTCGGCGTCGCTTAGCTACAAAAATCCACCCCAAAACCCGCGTCGGTTAGTCCCAATCTTTAGTCCCAAGTCTTCTTGGCCGGATTGCCCTGCTGTTCGCTCTCATCCTACGGAACAAGGTGAATTTTCGGCAGGTGTGCGCAACTCGGTGTCTTCACGTCGACTGACAGCCGTTCAACCGGAATGCTTGGCGTATTTGGCCAGGAGGTAATCCATGTCATCGCCGACGCCGTAGCCAAAGGCGTGACTGATTTCCCGCACCCGGTCGAGTCGGGAGATCAGGCCGTCCCGGCCGTTCGCGGGTAGCCTGTTGGCCGACTTGAGGGCCTGCTCGAACATGCGTACCAGGGCGTCGAAAAATCCTTCCTCTTGATAACCGATATCCTGACAGTATCCCGCCGCTTGCTCGCAGTAGAAAACCATCAGCTCGGTGAGTCCCGCAGGATCGCCCACCGCCTTTTTGTAATGGGAGATGGCCTGCTTGGCTTTGGAGACGGACGTGTCCTGGTTGCGAAACGGGTCAGGCCAGAGCCAGCGATCAATGGTTTTCTTGTACGGCTCCAACACGTCCTCGCCCAAGCCAAAGCGGGCATGAAAGAACGCCTGGTTGTCTTTGTGCGCGGCATAGAGATCGTGAAGCAGGTCCAGCAGCCCTGGCCGGTCAAAAGCGATGAGCCTGGCTTTGACGTCGGTCCAGGTCGGTTGCGATTTCGACTCACGTTTAGTCATAGGCGTCTTCGATGCCCGCATGCGTAACTCTCAACGCAGCTGCTTGACTCAGAAACAGTAGCCTTGCGCCAACCAGTATTGCCAGTCGCCGATGGCTTCGCGGGTAGACTCGTCCGGGTCGATGGCGAGCAACTGGGAGAGCGGAACCGCCACATTACGGCTGTGCCAGCGAATCAACACCAGCATGTCGTGGGCGCAAGAATCTTCGGGTGCCAAGCCGCGGACTTCGACCGTTTCTCCCTTGCGAAGCGGAGAGACGACCTTGGCTGCCCTACAGCGGGCAGAGAAGGGGAAGCGGAGTTTGTTTTCCAGGTAGTAATACCAGCCGAGCGCCTGTTCTTCGGGCCCGTAGGCGTCAACGATGGCTTCGTTGTGGATTCGTTCCTCGCGCATGCGATTCCTTCTCGGCTTGGGCACAGGGCACTCGATTCGATGATCAATCAATCTGCCGGTCCCTGGTCCGCGTCCGTGTAGGATTCCAGCACCGCTTCCACGCGAGCGAACAAGTGGTCCAACTCCTTCTGCAGTTTCTTGTCTTGGGCGTGATTGGCTTCGAACGCGACACATCCCGCCAGTTCCTCCAGATCATCCAGCGTGAAGGCATAGACCGCTGTCTTGTTGGAAGTGGGGACGGCGCCTAAAGGAGCGGTCAGCTCGTCGTCGGCGAGGGTGTGCTCCAGAATCAACTCGCGTTCCCGAGCGCTCAGCTTCAGAGGAACCTTTTGGCTGGGGAGTACGGGTTTGCGGATGCGGTCTTCGTAACGTGGGACTTTGCCGGGCTTGGCCATGTTTCTGCGCTCGGTGGTGCTAGGGCTGCAGCAGTTGTCGGATGCGGGAGAAGCGCAACAGTTCCTGTGCACCCAGCACGGGATTGTCTGGCCAAGGTTCATCCTCCACTTCTTCACCCTCATCCTCCATCTCCGGCTCGGGCGGAGCCAGGAACTTCGCGCGCTCCAAATGGTCAAGATAGGTGCGAATCTCCTCGGCGGAAAACAGCCGCTGGATGGCAGCCACGAACGCCGGCAACTCCCGAGCAAAGTCGGCCTCCTGCTCCGATGCCATCACGAAGGTGAACAGCTTCTCCCCGATCAGATACTCCAGCGCGTTTTTCGTTCCGAACTGCTCGCGGATGTCTTCGGTGGCGGCACACTGTTCGATCCAGATCTTGTGAAACTCCATGGACGTGTTACTCATGAGCAAATCCTTTCTTTCAGAATACGCCGCACCGAAGTGCGACCGATGTGTAGGCGGCGGGCGATGGCCGATTTGCTGAGGCCGGAGTGGCGCAGCTTGCGGACGCGATCCGCGTGCAGGGCCGCCGTGGCGGGCCGACCCAGACGCTTGCCGTTCTGCCGGGCATGAGCCAGACCGGCGCGCACCCTTTCGCGCAGGATCTCGCGCTCGAACTCGGCAAACACCGCCAGCAATCCGGCCATGGCACGACCGGCGGGCGTGGTAAGGTCCAGCGCTTCGGTCAGCGAGACGAACCCGACGCCCAGGTGTTCCAGTTCTTGCAACGTGCTGAGCAGGTCGGTCACCGACCTGCCCCAGCGATCCAGTCGCCATACCAGCACGGTGTCGATCTCCCGGCGGCGTGCAGCCTCCAGCAGTTTCTCCCGAGCCTCGCGCTTCGCCGCGCCGGAGCCGACCTCTTTGACCTGCATCACAACCATCCAACCTCGCCGCGCGGTGTACTCGCGCAGGGCACGGTTTTGCAGCGGAAGGGTCTGCTGGTCGTGGGTGGACACGCGGGCGTACAAGCCAGCGCGAAACGCAGTTTTCCTCCGGCCAGACCCCTGGCCAAAAACCCGGCGCAATTCTGGGAGCCGAGAGGCCCGTTTGGCGGGCATTTTTCGCATGGCCTTTTCCTGGCCAGAATCGACTGGTTTCGGCCAGAGGGAGGCGATGGCGGAAATAAAATCCGCTACCGCGTTTACGAAGGTGTGTTCGTATCCGATGATGTGGCCTGGAGGCCACCACGCATTCAAATAAGGGTGCGCTGGTTCGGTCACCAGAATATTGCGGAATCCCTGAGCGGCCACCGAGTCCTCGTTTGAGAAGAAGTTCAACTCATTCATCCTCTCCAGGTTGAAAGTGATACTTCCCTTGCTCCCGTAAATTTCAAAGGTGTTGAAGTTCTTGCGTCCGGGGGCAAAGCGTGTAGCCTCAAATGAACCCAGCGCCCCGTTTTCGAAACGAGCCAGCATGAACGCAGCATCCTCGACCGTTACGGCACCCGTTTTGTGCTCTTCCGCCTTTTGTCCAGCCTGGAAAGCGCCGCTGCTTCCCTCGACTGGAAGCGGCCGCTTCTTGACAAACTGGGCCGTCATGGCGGTTACCTGGTTAATCTCGCCCACCAGGAAACGCGCCAAGTCAATCAGATGGGAATTCAGGTCTGCGTGTGGGCCAGATCCTGCCGTTTCCTTCCGCAAGTGCCATGTCAACGGGAACTCCGGCTCCACGATCCAGCTTTGAAGATATGCGGAACGCCAGTGAAACAAGCGGCCAACCCGGCCCTCCTGGATGAGTTGCTTGGCCAGTGTGACGGCTGGACACCTGCGGTAATTGTGGTTCAGGTAGTGAATAATCCCAGCCTTTTCAGCGGCGGCGTGCATTTTGACCGCTTGCTCGTACGTGAGGCAAAGCGGCTTCTCGCAAAACACGTGCTTTCCGGCTTTCGCCGCTTCCATGGCGATTTCATGGTGCAGAAACGTGGGGGCGGCGATATCAACCACGTCAATATCCGGCCGATTCACCGTATCCTGCCAATCGGTTGAACTCGACTCCCAACCCCAACGTTCGGCAAAGGCCTGAAGCGATGCTCCGGGGCGGCTGCAGACAACTTTCAATACCGGCCGTAAAGGCACATCGAAAAAACGATGCACACGGGACCAGGCGCTGCTATGCGCTCTGCCCATAAACTTGGCGCCAATCATGGCCACATTGAGCTGGTTCATAGCATTCAGCCTCGAATTGATCAGGCGATCGCTCCCGCTCTTTCCACCTCGACCGCGGCAGCGAGCTTCTTCAACTCCTGAACGCTTTTCGCCACTGCTTGGTCCTCGTTCCCAAGGTAATCAGGATGGAGGAAATCGATTTCTACCGCGAGAAAGCCTCGGTATCCAGCTGCTGCGAGCATCCTGGCCAGCTGCAAGTTGTCAACAATGCCATCCCCCACGGGAGTGCTCGAGAAAAAGTACCAATCATCCGCTGCCGCCCCTCTTTGAGGCTTCAAATCCTTAATATGCGTGGCATAAACATACTTTGCCAGCTTCGCCATACCTTTGACGGGATCATCCAGAAGTCGCACGAAATTTCCGGTATCAAAATTGATGCCAAGGTAAGGAGAGTTGACCGCAGTTATTAAACGGAGCATTTCGTCGGCCGTGAAATCGATGTGGTTTTCGACGGCCAAACGGATGTCGTGTTTCTGGGCAATTTTGACTGCATCCGAGAACATTTTCGTCAGGCGCTCGAGTTGCGGTTCATGCGGTTGCTTGCGAAACATCAGGCTGCTACCCACGACTCGCATAACATCCGCTCCGATCGCCTGGGCTCGCTCGATGCTGGCCACCATGTCATCATAGGCCGCATAGTTCGCTCCTCCTTCCAGACCGTCCGGGTGCCCCCAGGCGTACACCCGATCCAATTTCAATGTGTCGAGAATCTTCTTGATGCTCGCAAGGTATTCCGAATCGAAAGTGCGGAAAAAACAGGACTCCAGCGATACGCCGTCGACGTCAAGTTGCTTTGCGCGGTGCAGAAAGTCTTCAAGCGTCATCCCCTTTCCCGGGGTTGACTGCTGTGGGTAGACCTCCCCGAAAAACCGATGGTAGCAATAGCTGTCGATCCCCACTTTCATGACAACCTCCTCAAAATGATTCCACCGCAAAATCGAAGACTTTTCCGAGCATGCGAATGTCGGATTCATTGTGCCCGGTGGTGATCAGGTAATGATGAGAAGCTAGGGATTCCACCAATGCGGGCCCATTCTTGACACGGATGACTCCGCCGTTCCTGCAGTCGGAGCCGGGGTATTGGACGTAGCCCTCGATACCGCCCTCGGCCACACTCATCCGATCGAGTTTGGGATGGAGTTTGGCCAGGGTCACAGGCCCTTCCGGCAAGCGAGCGTCAATGGCCGTAGCGTTGTCGTTCACGATCGCCAGGACTTTCGGCTTCAGACTCCATTGCGTGGAAAACGATTGCGGCAGGACTCCCAGGTAACCGCAATGCGCCACCAAAATGCAGTTCTCGGGCTCCCGCACGCTGGGAAATGCCGGGATGCGCTCGTGTTTGAGTGCCGCCTGCCCTAAAATGAAGGGATATAAATTTGTCATCATAATCGGCACGTTCAAGGAACGGTGCAGGATCAGCTTGGTCAGCATCGCCATCGTATCGGCTTCGCAGCCCCAAATCAGTTTCTCTTCTTCATATAGGAGATTCCACGCCAGACAGGGAGTGGTATCGGAAAAATGCGACTCATTTAGACAATTTATGCCCGCGGCCTGGAAGGAGGGATCGGTATCCAGTTCACGTTTCACCGCCAAGTAGATCTTCAGGGCGCTAAGCAAGCTATGAGACGACACGCCCTCCAGCGGAATCTTGCGGGCATCGGCAACGGCCTTCGCTTCCGCGTAGCTGATCTTTTTGGCCGACTCTCCAAGCTGCTTGAAGCTTTTCGCGACAATCTTAATCCCGAACTTCGCCGACAGCCTCGCGGCACATTCGCTCTCCCACCAATAGAAACGCTTGAAAATGCTGGCCTGAAATCCGGCTCCGGGATTGTCTT
>DATEGI010000312.1:0-6037 GCA_035280205.1 Terriglobales bacterium
GCGCCCGCGGGGAACTGGTGGACACGGCGGCGCTGGCTGAGGCGCTCAAATCCGGTCACCTGGCCGGCGCCGGACTCGACGTGTTTGAGCACGAGCCGCCCAAGGGCTCACCCCTGCTCGAAATGTCGAATGTGGTCCTCACACCGCATATTGGCGGCTCAACTCACGAAGCGCAGGAGGCGGTCGGCTATCAGATCGCCCAGCAAGTGAAGGAGTACCTGAAGCACGGGGTCATTCAGAACGCCGTGAACGTGCCCTCGGTCTCCCACGACGAATACCTGGAGATGCAGCCTTACATAGTTCTGGCTGAGCGGCTGGGCGGTTTTCTGGCGCAGATTGTGGAAGGCGCGCCGCAGGAGATCTCGCTGCGCTACACGGGAGCCATCGCCGAGTGGAAGACGGAACTGGTGCGCAACGCCGCCATCAAGGGCGTGCTTAACCAGATGGTAACGGAGAACGCCAACCTGGTGAACGCGGCGGCACTGGCGGAAAGCTGCGGCGTGCGCGTGCACGAAGCTCGCAAGAGCAAAAGCGTGGGCGGTGCAGGAAACGTAATTTCGCTGCTGCTCAAGACCGCGGCCCAGGAATGCCTGGTGAAAGGCGCTGTGCTACACAGCGCCTCGCCACGCCTGCTGGCGGTGGACGACATTGACGTGGAAGCGCCGCTGGAGCGCAACCTCGTTTTCTTGCGTAACCGCGACGTGCCCGGCGTGATCGGCAAGATCGGCACAACCCTGGGCGAGCACAAAATCAACATTGCCAACTTTTCGCTGGGGCGACGTGCTCAGGATGGGGAAGGCGGCGTGCGGCAGGCCATCGCCGTGGTGCACGTAGATAGCCGGGTGGCGGAGGACGTGCTGGCAGAGTTGCGCAAGATAGGGGCGGTGGAGCTTGCCCGTGCCATCCGCCTCTAACCTCTTTTTCACCACAGAGGACACGGAGGACACAGAGAAGAAATTTGTAGATTGGTAATTTCCTCGATTCCTGCGCATCAGCAACCCGCAACGACTCATCTGGCGCGCCACCCTGAGCGGGCTTCAGCCCCGAAGAGCCTGCCCTGAGCTTGCCGAAGGGGTCTCGCGTGGATCGGCACAGAGGTGGTGGAACCCGCCAGATGCTTCGGCACTGAAGTGCCTCAGCATGACGCCCAGAGGTATTGCCAGAACTAGGAACCCTCTGTGCTCTCTGTGTCCTCTGTGGTGAGGATCACTCGGTCTGCCGCAGGCGCCGGCTCTCCGCCAGCATGGCCATGCTGTGCATGAGGTTTTGCAGCGTGACAATGCCCACCAGGCGCTGGTCCTCCACCACCGGAATCAGGGTCACGCCACCCCGGGTAATCTTGTGGAAGGTTCCGGCCAGCGATTCGCCCTTCTGCCCCACTTCATATACCTGGTTCATGGCTGACTGGACGTAGGAATTGCCGCTTGACCGCAGGGCCTGCAAGATCTTCTGCTTGGAGATCACGCCCACCATATCGCTGCCGCGGATGACGGGGAAGTCATCCTGCAGGCAGTGCACCGCCTTATGCAACGCGTCTTCCAGCGTGTCGCCGGGCGAGAGAGTGGCGAAGTCGGTGAGCATGACTTCCTCCAGCCGCACCTGCTCCAGCACGGAGTAAAAGAGCACCGAACGCTCCTCCAGTTGCGCTCCCAGGAACAGGCAGACTCCTACCACTACCAGCCACGTGTTCCACACCATGCCGGCGAACATCATGAGGATGGCGATGCCCTGGCCCAGGCTGACGGCCTGGCGCGTGGCCTGCAGCATATCCATGCGGCGGGCGAAGAGGGCGCGCAGCACGCGTCCGCCATCCAGCGGATAGGCGGGCAGCAGGTTGAAAGCAACCAAAAACAAGTTGCACCACACCAGGCTGCGCAGCAGATGGCCGGAATGCACCAGCGGCAGCTTCCACAACCCCACTGTGGGAAACATGGTCAACACCACCGCGGCGGAGATGCCGGCCACGGCCAAGGTGGCCAGAAGACCGGCAGCCGCCACCCGCAGGTCGCGTTTCCAAAAGGGAATGCTTCCGGTACCGGTGACAGCGTCTATCTGCTGGCTTTCATCCAGCAGCGTGACGCCGCCGATGGGCAGAAGAATGATGGCGCGCGGCGGAACGCCCAGGCGGCGGCCCGCGGCCGCTTGCACCAGTTCGTGAACCAGCACGGAAGCGAAGATGATGGCCACCAGCGCCAGGCCGCGCCCCGCGCCCACCGGACCCTGCGGCGGCGCTTCAGTGAACCAGACAAACACCAGCACCAGCAGGAAGGTGACGTGGATGCGGATATCGGCGCCGAACATCCGTCCTGCGGGAAGCGACCAGTTTCTCATGCGTAAGGAAAGGCGCCGGGAAGAACGCGCCGTGAATGCATATAGTTTAGACTGAGCAGCCCGCGCAGGCGAATTTTCCTGGGCAGGCCCGGACACGAAGGTGAGGGTCATAGCCGGCAAATACCGCAGCCGTCCCCTGCGCTCCCTGCGCGGACTCGACATTCGTCCCACCTCCGACCGCCTGCGCGAAACCCTGTTCAACGTGCTGACCAGCGGCGATCCCGAACGCCTGGTTGACACGGTCTGGCTGGATCTTTATGCGGGCACTGGCGCCGTCGGCATCGAGGCGCTGAGCCGCGGCGCCCGCATGGTCTATTTCGTGGAAGAGTCAGCCCGGGCAGTGAAACTGGTGCGGCAAAACCTGGGCTGGCTTGGCATTGAAACCGACAGCTTTGAAGTGATTGAGCGCGATGTTCTGGCGGGTTTGCGCCGCCTCGAGGCCCAGGCCGTGGCCTGTGATTTCTGTTTTCTCGATCCACCCTATCGCCTGCACGAGGCCTACGCCGAGACCCTCGGCTTCCTCTCGCAATCTCGTCTTCTGCAGCCCCGCAGCGTGGTAATTGCCGAGCATGACCGCAAATTCGATTCTCCGGCGCAGGTGGGATCGCTAGAACGCTATCGCAAGCTGGAGCAGGGAGACGCAGGGCTAAGCTTTTATAGGAGAGAGTAGTCAGGAGTCAGTGTGGCGCGCGCTTGCGCCCGCGAACTTCTTGGGCCACGGATTTACTCGGATCGGCACGGATTTTTTTGGAGAATTTTGGCTCAAAGGTCCTTGAGGTAGCGCTGGCGTCTCGCTGGCTGTCCTGAGGCCGTCCCGGCGCCGCAGTCCGTGAGGGGTAAGGATCGACACCGAGTCGAAACGCAAGGTCCCTTTCGGCAAGCTCGGGACAGGCTCAGCGCCGCGATTTGTAGGGCCGGCGCCTCGGCGGCTCCGGAGGGGCTAGCGCAGGAAAGGGAGCACTTGCGCCCTGAGGTCCTTCAGAAACTCGTCCTGGTTGGTGAACACGGCAAAATGCCCGCCGCCTTCGATGGTGGCAAAAGCTTTGTGAGGGGCACGCAGTGAACCCAGGTAGCTCTTGGCCAGACTTACCGGCGTGGTGTAGTCCTCAGCGCCCTGAATGACGAACACCGGGACGGCGAGTTCACCGCCGAGAAGCTTTCGGTCGAGTTCATCAAAAAATGGTGCGAGGTGCTCGCCACTCACGCTCTGTCCGTCAAACCAGTCGTTGATGTCGCCCACCGAGTATCCGGGTGCGGTGAACGCGAAACCCAGAGCCGACGCCAGAAAGACGTCTGCCCGCTCAAACAGCATCGCCCACTTGTGCAGAACCCCGAAGCCCTTTCCGTCCTTATACGGAGGAGGGCCAATCTCCTTCAGTTCTTGAACAGCCTGCAAATTGCCTAGACGAGACGCTCGCTCCAAAAGGGTTATGTACGCCACGGCGGAGGAGCGCGAAAACTCGGCAGCAACCTGCCCAGTCCCCACGAACGCATAGAAAAGGTCCGGCCGCGCCTTCACCATAAAAAACCCGAGGATGGAGCCCCAGGAGTGCCCGACCAGAAGGATTTTGTCCTTATGCAGCCTCTTCTTCAGCAATTCCGAGAGCTCAATACCGTCTTGGACCATTCGGTCCGGTGTAATCGTGGAGGCAGAGGCCCGGTTTCGCCCGAACGTTCTCCCGGCGCCGCGCTGGTCCCATTGCACAACGGTGAAAAACTTCAGCCAGCTGCGAAACGCTGCGTACCCCCAGGGATTGGTGGCATCTCCCGGTCCGCCATGCAGGAACAGGAGCACCGGGTTATTGCGGTCCTCGCCCCGAATCGTGATCCATTGCTCAATTCCACCTATCTTGACATAGGTGGCTTCGTCGATTCCGTTCGGAGACGTAATGGCGTAGGTTCGCGCGTTGCGGCCGCGCAGGAACTTGAGCGCCGGCTCCAACTTCTGGAAATCGGCGGCTTCAGATGCGACCGACGGGGCTTCCTGACCGCTGCACGAGCCGCGTACGCCACAAAAAAACACGATCGAGATAATGGAGACGCCGATGACGTTGCGGACCAGGGCCGGAGTCGCTCTGCTGCTGAAGATCATGGATTTAATGAACTAAGGCACGCGCACAAAAGCGCATAAGAATTGCGGCCCAAAATAAAGCTGCTCGCGCAAGTGGTAGACGGGCCAAAACGAATTTCGTTACACGAGTGGACCACCGACACAGCCGCGTCCTCAAGTCACAGTCCTTCGCGCTGGCGGCCGGACATGACGCCTGAGACCTGACACCTACATCAGGATTTCCCGCGCCTGGGACGCAATCGGGTGCTGCATCTCCGCCAGCTCGTTCTTCACCAGGTTGAGGCCGTAAACGCACTGCTCAAAGTGCTCGGAGAGGCGGGCAAACATGGGTGCGACTTTGGCATACTCGAAGAATTCGAACTTGGAGACAATGTAGTAGCTCTCCTTGCCCGCTTTCATGAAGTCCACAAAATTCTCTAGCCGCTGCCGCCGCATGCGGAAGTGGTTGATACTCTCGGGAAACATGCCAGTAAAAAACAGGGTAAAGTCGCCGATGTGCTTGCGCACCTGGCGTTCACGGTCGAAAGAGGGCGCGGGGCCATAGACGGGGTCGGATTCCACCAGCATTTCGCCCACATCGTCCAGGGGCTTGCCGGTGGCGTTGCGCAACTTGAAGAGCTGGTCCAGTTCGCAGAATTCGGCCAGCATATTGGCCACGTAACCGCTCACTTCCGGGTCGCGGATGCCCAATTCGTGGGCGTAGTGCCGGTTAACCAGTTCCACAAACAAGTCCCGCAAAGGATGCGATTCAGGAATCACTTGTTTCTCCTCGCTCCGTGCGCCAAAACTACTGCTTTTGGCGTTTACTTAACGCAAGCTGCAGGCGAAAGCAAGTGACTTTTGATGTTAGCCATTCGTGTGTTCGTCCCTTACCGCGCCAGGCGCGGCTTTCCGCGCCTCCTATTTGGAGAACGCAGTTTCACCAATGGTTGCAGCAGCCACATTGCCACTGCAGGACAAGGGCTTGGAGCTGTTGGCAGTCTCGTCCGCTGGCTGCTAATGCGGGGCGAAGAAACAGGCTGTGGCACACTGGAAGGGGAGGAACTCCGTAATGTCACGCCAGAACATTTCCAGCGGCGCACCGTGGGAACCCATCGTCGGCTACTCCCGTGCGGTGCGCGTGGGCCCATACATTCACGTGGCCGGCACCACTGCCGTGAAAGACGGCAAGGTGGTGGGCAAAGGCGACGCCTACGCCCAGGCGGTGCAGATTTTCCGCATCGTTGAATCGGCCCTGAAGCAGGCCGGCGCCGGCCTTAAGGATGTGGTGCGCACCCGCAGTTTCCTGGTGAATATCGCGGACTGGGAAAAGGTAGGGAAGGCACATGGGGAATTCTTCCGTGAGGTGCGTCCCGCCGCCACGATGGTTGGCGTTACCGGCCTGGTCTCTCCCGATATGCTGGTGGAAATCGAGGTGGACGCGATTGTTGAATCTTAGCCTGAGTGCAACCCCGGCTTCAGCTGCGCAGTCCAATGGCTAACATGCTGTCCTGCCACTGGTTACCTTGGTGGCATTTGTTGCACCGGGGAGCCTGAATTCGGCATCAAACGCGTTATAATGACGTCAGTTCTCGCCAAAGGACGGTCTTTCCAAGATCGAAGTAATGATGCCCAACCGATTTAAAGCTTTAATTC